>SHUD01000015.1 GCA_009697505.1 Bryobacterales bacterium | reverse complement strand
CTGCTGCCACCCCTCAGGAAAAAACGAAGAGAGGATACCCCAGTCGTCCAGTTCCGCGAGCACCGAGAGTGTTTGCTTCATGTGCCATCAGAATAGCGCGCTAGCTCCAAAATGGCAATCGTTAAGTAAACGCTTATGGGGAGCTGCCCGTCCACCGCGGCGAGGTCTGGGACCGGCTGGAAGCGGGCCGTAAAGTGAAAAGTGCTGCCCTGCCCGGGCTCGCTGGCGACGCCGATGGTCCCACCCATCATTTCCACCAGACGCGAACAGATCGAAAGTCCCAGGCCGGTGCCCCCATACTTGCGCGTGGTCGAGCCGTCGGCTTGCCGGAACGCCTCAAAAATGATCTTCTGCTTGTCGGCGGGAACCCCAATTCCGGTGTCGTAAACAGAAAACTTCACCAGGACGCCTTCCCCCGCGTGCGATTCGAGTTCGGCCCGCACGCCCACCGTGCCTTGCGCGGTGAACTTGATCGCGTTCCCCAATAAATTCATTAATACCTGCCGCAAGCGCTGCGGATCGCCGATCACGTGATCGGGCACGCTGTCTGCCACCCGCACATCAAAGGTCAGCATCTTGCGCTCCGCCAGCAGGCGCACCATCCGGCCTGTGTCGGAGACACATTTGCGCAGCGAGAAGTCGGTCGGGTTCAGTTCCAGGTGGCCCGCTTCAATTTTGGAAAAGTCGAGAATGTCGTTGAGCAGTTCCAATAGCGAATCCGCCGAGAGCCGGGCCATCTCCAGGTATTCGCGCTGCTCCGGAGTGACCTCGGTGGCCAACGTCAGATCGGTCATGCCGAGAATGCCGTTCATCGGCGTGCGGATTTCGTGGCTCATATTGGCCATGAATTCGCTCTTGAGCTGGCTGGCCTGCTTGGCCTCCACCAACAGCCTTTCGATTTCCCGTTTCTGTTGCTGCACGGTGGCATTTTCCTGCTCGGCGCGCGCCTTCTCGGCGAGCACGCGTTGCTTTTCCAGCGACAACTGCTGGGTACGCCGCGCCACGGCCACTTCCAGGCGCTGACGGTCGTCTTCCAGGCGGTAGGTCCGCCTTTTCCACAATAGTTGTCCCAGCGCCAAGGTCGATATCGCCGCGCCGATGCGGAACCACCAGGCCTGCCACCACGGCGTGAGAACCTGAAAATTCAGCTTGGCGGGCTCCGCGCTCCACATCCCCTGCGCGTTGCGGGCTTCCACTTCGAGCGTATATTCGCCGGACGGCAGATTGGGGTAGTTCAGTTCCCGTTCCCCGGTCTCTACCCAGTTCCGGGTCACGTTTGCCAGCCGGTAGCGGAAGAGAACCGACGATTCCTGCACGAACGTCAACGCGGCGAAACGCACGCGCAGAGAATTGTCGCGATAAGAAGCCTCGGTCGCCGTGTTGGGATCCACGTTGCGTTCGCCAAACTTCACTGACGTAAAGACCACCGGCGGAGGCACGTTGGCGGCCACCGACGCGGAAGCCCTATAGAGCGACAAGCCGCGGCTGGTGCCGATCCAGATGCCGCCATCGGCATCGACAAACAGCGCATTACTGTTGCAGTCATCCCAGATCAAGCCGTCGGAGCGACCGAAGTGCCGCCATGCCAACTGGCCGGGGGCTCCGCGGTCCAGCACGTCGACGCCATGGTCGGTTCCGATCCACAAACGGCCGAGGACGTCGAATCCGAGAAACAGGGTCTTCTCGGAGCGCAATCCGTTGGCGGCCGTGTAGTGGGATAGGCGTGGCTTGCCGCCCGTGAAGCTCAGGCGGGAGACTCCCAGGGCGTCGCGATAGCCCAGGACGATGGAGCCGTCCGTCTTATCCTCCGCCAGTTGCGCCACGAAATTGGAGCGCAGGCCGTCGCGGTCTTTCGTGAACCGGGTCCACGCGCCCTCCGACAGGCGCGCGAGTCCCTGATCCCCCGCTACCCAGACCCGCCCCTGCGCATCTTCGATGGACTTGAGGAAAACTTCGCCGGAGTGTGTGCCGGGTGGACGCTGCCGCTCGAAGGCCACGTTCGCACCGAACGGCACTGGCCCCAGGCTGCGAAACAATCCACTACTGGAAGAAACCCAAACTCGTCCCGTGCGGTCCACCATGAGGGAGCGGACGCCGTCCATCGGCGAACCATCGGCGGCGCGCAGCGCGCGAACCTGACCGGTCCGCGGATCGAGTTGCCGCAGTCCGCCGGGCTCACCGCCAATCCACAAAGAACCGTCGGGGTTAGCCGCCAGCGCCCGGATCATTTCCAGACCAGGCACCTTGGATTGCTTCCACGAAATGCCGCTGCCCTTCGGTTCGGCGTAGTTCAAACCAAATTGCGTACCCACCCACAAGCGTCCACTGGTGTCCCGCGCAATGGACCAAACCGATTCGCGGCTCAGACCCTCGTGGGTAGTCCAGTTCTGCCACTCCGCGTATCCCTGCCAGCGCGCCAACCCCGATCCCAGGAGCCCCAGCCAAATGGACCCCTCCCGGTCTTGGATAATCGCGGAAATGTCATTCGTGGTGATACCCTGGTCGGCGTCGATGATCTGCCAGCCCGCGAGGCTTTGTCTCGCCAATCCTCGATACGTCGGGACCAACAGCTGCCCGGCAGGATCGAGGGCCAGCGTGGGATACGTGTTGCTGGAAGCCGGCAGCCCGGGTTGTGCCTCAAAGCGGCTGGAACCGGCGGAGCGCAAATACAACGCCGCGGCGCTGCGCACCCAGAGGTTCCCGTCCAGGTCGCCAAGAATCGCTTCCCAGCGGTCCGCCGGAAGCCCGTTTGCCAGGCCCACTTCGGTCGCGGCGCCGTTGTCGAGCTTACATAATCCCGCACCACAGCCATACCAGATCACGCCGGAAGCGTCGGTAAAAACACTCACCACTTCCAGGTGGTCCGGACCGTTCAGCTTAAGACCCGCGGGCTGGGGGATCCGTTCGAAGGAGATATCCAGCGCCCCGGGCGTACCTACCAGCAAACCGTGGTTCGTGGCCAGATACAGATGGCCTTCCCGGTTGGAGGCAATTCCCTGCCGTCCCGTCAGGTGGTCCGCTAGAATCGCTTGCGCGCCGCGCAGTTCCACATGCTGGAACCGGTCCTTTACCCGTCGAGCCAGCCCGCCATCGGTGCTCACCCACAGAGTGCCGTCGGCGGCTTCATAAAGCGCCTCGATGCGAATCCCGGGAAGACCTTCCGCGGCCGTGTAGGCCGTAAAATGATTTCCGTCGTAACGGTAGAGGCCGTTTTGCGTGCCCGCCCACAGGAACCCGGCACGGTCTTGCAGGACCGCCTGTACCGCTAGATTTTTCAGCCCCTCGTCTTCTCCGTAGAACTTGAAGTTGTAACGCTGCGCGCGCGCATTCGGAACCACAAAGGCACAGAAGCCTAAGCTTGCGATCAGCCGTAATATGCGCAGCCGCGTCATGGGAGTATCCCGCACTCTCCATTCGGCGGTTCTTATTGATTTCGTTAGGGTATCCTGATACAGGACGCATGAACCCACTGCCGATGCCACCCTTGAAAACTGCCGTGCCGCGAGTCTCGGAATCCGTGATCCAGCACGCGGACCAGCATCGCGAGGCATTTCTAGGCGCTCAGCCGTTCCGGCACGTGATGATTGAAAACTTCTTCGCGCCGGAGTTCGCGGAAAGACTATTGAGTGAATTCCCGAGCTTCGACCCCAAGCTGGCCATGAATGACATGGGCGAACTCGGCGGCAAGGCGGTCAATACCAAGATCCGCAAAATCAGCCCCGCTTACGAAGAACTCTACGAGTTGATTGGCTCGCCAGGGTTCCTCGATCTGATGAGCCGGCTCTCCGGCATCCCCGATCTGCTGATGGACCCCAAGCTCTACGGAGGCGGAACTCACGAAAACCGTCACGGCCAGGAACTCGACGCGCACGTCGACTTCAACTACGACGAAGCGCAGCAGTTACACCGCCGCCTCAACATCATAATCTACATGAACCAGGAATGGGAAACCGCGTGGGGCGGGGCCATCGAAATCCATTCCAATCCCTGGGATCACAAGAACAACCAGATTCGCGCCTTCGATCCGCTGTTTAACCGTTGCGTGATGTTCGAGACCAACGAATACTCGTGGCACGGCTTTCCCAAGATCGAACTTCCGGAGGACCGGCGGAACCTGTCGCGGAAGTCGATTTCGATTTACCTCTACACCAAAGACCGGCCGGCGGAAGAGGTCGTCCCCATGCACGCGACGTTCTACGTGCAGAGGCCCCTGCCGCCACACTTTCAGGAAGGCCGCGCGCTGACGGGCCAAGACATCGCCGATATTAACACGCTCCTCAAACGCCGCGACGATTGGTTGCGGATGTATCACAAGATGGAGCTGGAGAAGAATCGCGAGATCGCCGCCCGCGATCATCTGATCAAAGATCTCACCATGTACGTGCGCGTGCCTCTGACCGGATACGTGTTGCAGGCGGGATCGGCCGTTGGCGTCTTCCCGGACCGCTGGATGGCTTCCCACGCCGAGTTCGATATCCAGCCGCTCACGCAAGTCTCCGGAATTCTATTGCGCGGCTGGCGTCCGGAAAATGCTCCGCCGGGACGCGTGCGGCTGAGCGCGGGCTCAACCTCGGCGGAGACTCCTGTGGGAGGAGGAAGCTTCGCAGTTGCGTTGAAGTTGTCGCAACCGGCGGAGCAAACCTTCCGCCTCAACATCGGCACCACCGCCCAGGGACGCGCGGTGGATACCAATGTCGATAGCCGCGACCTGGCCTTTCTGGTAACCGAGATCCGCGCCCGCCATCCGCTGGTGCGGACGCTCACGAAGATGCTGGGGTAGCCGATGGGGAAGCCACGCGTCGCCGTCGCCGGAGCCGGTGCTTTCGGCAAGAATCATCTGCGGGTGATTCATCAGTCTGAGCGCGCTGAACTCGCCGGGGTTTACGACCTTAACGCCGGGCACGCCGCCAAAGTCGCCGAACCCTACGGATGCCGCGTCTTCTCGAGCCTGGAAGAACTGGCCGCCAACGCCGATGCCGCCGTCGTCGCCACACCCACGGTCGCCCACGCGGAAACCGGCTGCCGCCTGATCGAGGCCGGCCTCGACGTGATGGTGGAAAAACCCATCGCGCACTCGCTCGCCGCCGCGCGAACTTTGGTGGATGCCGCCGCGCGCCATCGGCGGATTCTGCAAATCGGGCATCTGGAGCGCTTCAATCCCGCGGTCATCGCTCTGGAACAAGCCATCGGCACGCCACTGTTTTTTGAGATCCACCGCTTAAGCGAGTTCACGCCCCGCTGCCTGGACGTGGATGTCGTGCTGGACCTGATGATTCACGACGTGGATATCCTCCTCGCCCTCACCAGGGAGAAGCCGGATGACATTCGCGCGGCGGGAATCCGCATCTTGTCGGAGAAAGTCGATATCGCCAACGTCCGCATTCAGTTTCCCAGCGGCTGCATCGCCAACCTCACCGCCAGCCGCGTTTCGACGGAGCGCGTGCGCAAACTCCGCTTGTTTCAGCCGCACGAGTACATTTCTCTCGACTATCACCGCCAGGACGCCGTCCGTTTCCGCGTAAAGCCGCCCATGGCCATTGACTTTGCCCAGCTCCCGGTAACCAAGGATGAGCCTCTGCGTCTTGAATTAGAGGGATTCTTCGCCAGTATCGCCACCCGCCAGCCGCCGCGCGTGACCGGGGAACAAGGCTTGGCCGCATTGGAAGTGGCGTTTGAAATCCTGGCCAAGATAGACGAGCATTATCGTTTAGTGGAAAAAACACTGGCAACCACGTGAAACCCAGGGACGCTCACGAACTGCATCTACTGTGGGAATGGCGCGAACCCATTCCGCCCTCGCGGATGGCTGCCGCGATAGCCGGGATTCTGGTCTATCACGTCGCCGTGTATCTGGCGTTCGTCGCCGCCGTCAACGCACCCGGCGGCCATATCGCGCCGGTCGAAGTCGCCTTCGATGTCCGCAAGAGTGTACCGCTCTATATCCCCAAAGACCTGACGCAAAGAGATCCTAACCAAGGCAAAATCACGCACAATCTGGACGTCCGCAGCGCGGCTCCACCCGCGCCGGTTCCGCAGGCTCCGCGAGCCCGCCCTCTGGAACCCGGCCCTGTGCCTGTCCCCGTGATCCCCGCGCCGATCGAGCCTCCGAAGCTGGACGCCGCTTTGACTACGCCTCCGCCGCCAGCCGCTTCGCCCGGGCATCTGCCGCCCATCGAGCCTCCGGCGGAACAACCGAAGCTGGCGTTTGAGAGCGTGGGCGCGGCGGGCACGGCGGAGCGGATCAGCGTCAATCCCAACGTCCGGCTGCCGCGCATCGCTTCCAGCGTCGAAGAAGCCATGCGCACGCAGCCCCCGCCCTTGCAGACGCCGCAGCCTTCGGCGGGCGGCGGCATGGTGATCGGCGACCTGGACGCAACCAATAGCACGCTCAATTCGACTCAAGCGCCCTCCTCAGGGCCCATCCGCAGCAACTTACAGTTGCTGAGCGATCCGGAAGGCGTCGATTTCAAACCCTACTTGGTGCAAGTTCTCACTGCGGTCCGCGTGAACTGGATGTCGGTCATCCCGGAAAGCGCGCGCCTGGGCCGCAAGGGCCGCGTGTTGGTGCAATTCATCATCAATCGCCGTGGCGGAGTTCCGAAACTGGTGATCGCCGAATCCTCCGGCACTTCCGCCTTCGATCGCGCCGCCGTGGCCGGCATCAGTGCGTCCTACCCCTTCCCCGAACTGCCTAAGAACTTCAAGGGCAACGAGATCCGCCTGCAATTGGCGTTCACTTATAATCAGGCGGCCCGCTAACCGAATCCCGGAATGAAACGCCGTTTCACATACGCAATGGCGACCTACGCAATACTGGCGGTGTTGGCAACACTCACCTTAGATGGCAAGCCGCGCATCGTGATCTGGGTGGTTCTGGGCGGCTTTGCGTTGAAAACATACCTGGTTGTACTAAAGGACCGTGCCGACTAAGGTGCGGCATATCCACTTTCGGATCATTTTAGGCCGCAACTAAGGGGATTCTTCGAGGTACATACCCTAGCTTACCCATTAAGCTGCTACTTACCGGAGGGTTTTGCTGTTCATTCCGATCCCAAATCGGAGCCCGTGTTCCGGTTTGGAAAGCTTTCATGAAAACGCGGCCCCAGAATGGAACGGAAACAGTAACCAAAGCCCGGCGAGCCCCCTAGCGACAACCCAACCTGATCCCGATCTTTTCCCCTTTTCTATTCATTACAGTGGACTTAACTACTCCCTTGGCGTTCCCATTCACAACCTTATCCGGGACTTTAGGACAAACGGTCTAAGGCGTGCATTTTCTCTGGCATCGGAGGAAACACGATGATGAAGACCAAGACCGCCGCCGCCGTCGCTCTCGCCCACGCTCCTGTCGCTTCCCCTGCCCTAAGGCGCCGCAGGGCCGCTGCTGGCGCGCCCGTAAAACCAATGGGAGTAAGCGCCACGGCACGCAGCGCCAGCCAGAAGGCAGCCCAGGCGGAAGCCGCCAGACTCGCGCGGCGCGATCAGGTGGTGCTGGAGCATCTTCCCTTGGTCAAGGCGATTGCCATCCGCGTACACGAGAATCTTCCCGTTCACGTCGACCTTGACGACCTGGTCCACGCCGGCGTCCTGGGATTGTTCGACGCGGCGAGCAAGTTCAACCCCGATAAACAGGTGGCTTTTTCGAGCTACGCCAAACACCGCATCAAGGGCGCGATTCTCGACAGCCTGCGCCAACTCGACTGGGCTTCGCGCGACATGCGCCGGCGCCACAAGCAGGTGGAAGCGGCCACACGCGAACTGGCCTCCACATTGCAAAGGAATCCGACCGAGTCGGAAGTGGCCCAGAAGCTGGGCATGGACGAAGAACGGTGGCGCAGCATGATGCTGGATCTG
The DNA here is from genome assembly GCA_009697505.1 of Bryobacterales bacterium. Taxonomy (GTDB): domain Bacteria; phylum Acidobacteriota; class Terriglobia; order Bryobacterales; family Bryobacteraceae; genus Palsa-187. The sequence goes on along the minus strand of SHUD01000015.1, from coordinate 41,003 downwards.
CGCAATGTCGGCCTGGTGTCGGCCTCCACGCGCTCCAACGATAACGAAGATCTGCCCGCGCCGGACTTCCCGACCGGCCCGGAAACGCATCCCGATTCCATCTGCGCGCACCAGCAACTGCGCAGCGTGTTGGGCGACGCCATGAAAGTTCTGCCGGAACGTTATCAAAAGGTCGTGACGCTGTACTACACCAACGAAATGACCATGAAGGAAATTGGCGGCATCCTGGGCATCAATGAGAGCCGCGTGTCGCAGATTCACAAGGCGGCGCTCGAGAAAATGCAGGTCGCGCTCGAATCGACCGGCATCACTTCCAGCCAGGCGTTCTAAAGCAGGGCGGTGTCACGCAGGCCCCCCAGCTTGCCCATATAAGCCCCCGATACAAGCGGGGCTTCGAGCGGCTGCTAACATTGTCGAGTAGGTGCCTCCCGCAACCAAGCCACTCACCGTCCGCCAGTTTTTTGGCCGCAAGGGATTGCTCTCGGAGTGGCATCCCAGCTTCGAATTCCGCGAGGGGCAACTGGCCATGGCGGAAGCGGCGGAGTCCGCCATCGCCGAAAAGAAGCATCTCATTGTGGAGGCCGGAACCGGAACCGGCAAGACGCTGGCCTATCTGGTGCCCGCGATTCTCTCCGGCAAGCGCGTGGTGATTTCCACGGGCACCAAGAACCTGCAGGAACAACTTTTCTTCAAGGACCTCCCGTTCCTGGAAAGGCACCTGGGCCCGCTGCGCGCCTGTTACATGAAGGGCCGCGGTAATTACGCCTGCCGCCAGAAAATCTACGACGCCGAAAAAGAACCGATCCTCGACGGCCTGGAAGAAATCGCCGATTTCCGCATCATTCGCGAGTGGGAGAAGACCACGGAAACCGGAGACCGCTCCGAGATCAAGACTCTGCCGGAATCCAGCACCGCCTGGGCCAAGATCGACGCCCGCAGCGAACTATGCTCCGGGCAGAAGTGCCAGCAATTTGAGCGTTGCTTCATCACCGCCATGCATCAGAAGGCGCAGGAGAGTGACATCATTATCGTCAATCACCACCTGTTCTTCGCGGACCTGGCCGTCAAGGGCGGCCCGATTGGCAGCGAGGGCGCCGGGATCATCCCCGATTATGGCGCGGTGATTTTTGACGAAGCGCACGACATCGAAGACGTCGCCGGGCAATACTTCGGCACCAGCGTTTCGACGTATCAGTTTGAAGAACTGGTGCGCGACGTGGCATCGCTCGCGCATCGCAAGAATTTCGGCTCGCAGGAACTGGACCGCATTTTGACGATCCTCGGCGAGCGCGCCGGGCACTTCTTCACGCTTTTTGGGGCCGCGGAGGGACGCAGCGGCTTCCGCGCGCATGAAGCTTTTCTCATGCAACATGAAGAGGCCTATCGCGATATCCTCGCCGCACTGGAAATTGTCGCACTGCAACTCGAACTCCTGCGCGCCGCGCCGGAAGAAGCCATCCCGCTGGTGAACCGGGCCCGCGAAATTGCGCGGCGTCTGCAGTTTTGGATGGAGTCCAACGACAAGGCCTACGTCTATTGGATCGAGAAGCGCGGGCGGGGAACGTTTTTGCAGGCCACGCCCATTGATGTTTCGTCGCTACTCGACGAAAAACTGTTCGACGCGATCGACACGGCGGTGCTGACATCCGCCACGCTCGCCGTCTCTGGAGAATTCGAGTTCACCAAACAGCGCCTGGGGCTGCGCAGCGCGCGGACCTTGGTGGTCGAGAGCCATTTCGACTATCAGAAACAGGCGCTCTTGTATGTCCCGCAGGATTTACCCGATCCGCGCAATCAGGCGTTCCCGTCCGCGGCCGCGCGGGAGATCATCGAAATCTTGCTGCACAGCGGGGGGCGCGCCTTCTGCCTGTTCACCAGCCATCAGCAGATGCGGCTGGTTTACGACAAGGTCTCGCTCGAAGTCCCGTTCCAGACGCTGCTGCAAGGCACGGGGCCGAGAAGCGCGCTGCTCGACGAGTTCCGCGCGACGCCCAACGCCGTCCTGTTCGCAACGTCTTCCTTTTGGCAGGGCGTCGATGTGCCGGGCGAACAGTTGAGCTGCGTTATTATTGATAAGTTACCGTTCGCGGTGCCCAGTGACCCGGTGGTGGAGGCGCGCATCGCGGCCATCCGCAACGACGGCGGAGAGCCTTTTTCGAGTTACCAGGTGCCGCAGGCCGCCATCGCGCTGAAGCAGGGTTTCGGCCGGCTGATTCGCAGCCGCACGGATCGCGGCGTGCTGGCGTTGTTGGACCATCGCATTACGAAGACGCGATACGGGCAGATCTTTTTCGATAGCCTGCCCCACTACGCGTTCACCACCAAACGGGATGACGTAGAGAGGTTTTTTGAGCATGTTTGAAGTTGCTGTCGAGCAAGTATTCGCTTCCGCGCACGCGCTGCGCAATTACAAGGGCCGCTGCGAGAATATCCACGGCCACAATTGGAAAGTGCAAGTGGTGATCCAGGGGGAGCGCCTGGACGGCACGGGGCTGCTGGTTGATTTCATCGACGTCAAGAACCTGATGGCCGGCATCATCGACCGCATCGATCACCAGTTTCTAAACGAGATTCCACCGTTTGATGTGGTGAACCCATCGGCCGAGAACATCGCGGAATACTTCTGCCAGAAGATGATCGAAGGGCTGCAGGGTGCGCCCGTGCCCGTCAAGGTCACCGAAGTAAAAATCTGGGAGACCGACATTCAGTCGGCCACGTACCGGCCGTAAGGCCTCTATTTTCGCCGGACTACTTACCGAAGTACGCCGCGTTGCGCTGGGCGTATTCCGCCCATTTTTCAGGCAGATCGTCGATGGCGAAGATCGCCGAGACCGGGCACACCGGGACGCAGGCGCCGCAGTCAATGCACTCCACCGGATCGATGTAGATCAATTCGTTCTCGGCGAATTTTTCGGAATCCTTCTTGGGATGAATGCAATCCACCGGGCAGGCGTCCACGCAGGCCGCGTCCTTCACTCCAACACAAGGTTCCGCAATTACGTATGCCATAGATTTCTCTCACTTTTCAGCACGCTTGTTCGGGTTGGGGCCGAGCGGGCGGGAGGCTAAATTCTATTAGTAGCACATACCTGACGGATCGGCAATTCCGGGCAATGTCCTATTAGGTGCCGTGGCACAGGGGGCGGCTACGGGCGGCTAGCGAAGGGAGATCAGGTCCCGGTGAATGGCGAACTTGACCAGCCCGGCGACGTCATGGATGTCCAGTTTGCGCATAAGGCTTGCCCGATACGTGTCCACGGTCTTGGGGCTTAGCTCCAGGCGGGCGGCGATTTCCTTGGCGCGGATGCCTTCGACGAGCAAGGTGAATACCTGGTGTTCGCGCGTACTGAGGGTGTCCAAGGGGTCTTCGGGGGCTGTCTTCGGGACGGGACCGAAAATTTTGTGCAACTCCAGCCCCGGCGAAACATAAATTCCCCCGTCCAGAACCTGGTCGAAAGCGTCCAGCAACTGGGCCGACGGATCGGACTTCAAAAGGAACCCGCTCACACCACAGCGCAAGGCCTCCACCACCGTCTTCCGGTCTTTGCGCGTTGACAGGACGACAATACGCGTGGGGATATTCGCCTCGCGCACTTTGCGGACTATTTCGAGAGTATAGAGATCCGATAGTCCCAAATCAAGAACCGCGATATCCGGCCGCTGTGTCTCGATCATTCGCAGCGCCACCGAGCCTTCCGAGCACTGGCCTACCACGCGATACTGCGGGGTCGCTTGGCACAACGCGGCCAACCCTTCCCGCACCAACGTCAGGTCGTCAGCCAGCAGAACGGAATACGTCTTTATTTCTCTAATCGGGACCATGGGCTTCCAGGGACTGCCTTAGGCAGCCCAGAGGGGGTTTCTCGGACCGCCTCCCCTCACACTAAAGTAAGCGGGCGCCACAGTAATTCTCTCGAATTCCACACCAGGGGAGCCTGAGTCCAAGCTTCAACCTGAAACAGGGGTTCAATTTGGACCTTCCGCCCGCCCTTTGCCCGATTCCGAACCGATTTACTGGAAGCTCTGCACGGCCTTCGCTTCGTCGTTATGAACCTCGAACACCGTATACAGCTTGGTGATCTGCAACAGGTCCTGGACGCGCTTGGTCAGGTTGAGCAGCTTTACAACCCCACCCTGGTTGGCGAGGCTGGTGAAAGCGGACACCAATTCTCCGATACCCGAGCTGTCAATATAGGAAATCTCGGCCAGGTTGAGCAGCAGCTTCTTGTGGCCGCTGGCGGCCAGATCGCGAATCGTATCCCGAAACGAGCTGGCGCCTTCCCCTAATGTTATGCGCCCGGCGGCATCCACAACGGTTACATCACCCACCTGGCGGCTGGTCAGTTTCACACTCACAGGAAAACCTCCTTCACTTCTTGTTGGCCATACTGCTTTACTTTCAACTTCTGATTACTCAGATTTCGCTCTGCACTTCAGCATTCTTACTTCGGTGCCTTGTGGCGAGCGTTGGGAAACCTGAAACTCATCCATGAACGCCTGCATCAGCATGACGCCCCGCCCGGAACCCCGCAGCAAATTATCGCCCTCCAGGGGATCCGGCACCTTGGCCGGATCGAAGCCATCGCCCTCATCGCCGATAACAATCGTCAGGCAATCCGGCGTCCGGACCACCTTCAAGTGAACCTTCTTGCGGCGGTTGTAGCGGTTCCCGTGCACCACGGCATTGACCAGGCATTCCCGCACCGACATCCCGATCTTATGCAGATCATCCTCGTCGAAACCCAAATGCCGGGCCTCTTCCAGGACCGCTTCTTCCGCGTTATCCACGCTGCCCAGAGCGGACTCCAGAACTTGTTCCAGGGTGTGCGCATCCGTACCCTTTTGATCTGCCATATATCTAGAGCATCTACCTGGATCAGCCTCACTACCGCGCGAGCAAGTCGAATCGTTACATTAGAATAGTGAGCCCTTTCCTGTCAAGAGTCGGCGTGCTGCCCGCCGTTCCGATGGCCCTGCTGGCGGGACTGCTGACTCTCCCGGCGGCAGCTCAGCCTAGTCCGGAACAGAAACAAGCCAATTTAGCCTCCTTCGAATTCGTATGGACCACTATCCGCGACCAGCACTGGGATAAGAATCCCGGCGGTCTTGACTGGCAGGCCACCGGCGCGGAGTTCCGCCCGCGAGTGGAGCAAGCCGCGACGGCCGAAGAGGCCCGTCAGATCCTGCGTGAAATGTTGGGGCGGCTGAAGCAGACTCACTTCGCGATCTTCCCCGCACCTGTTTATCAGGACCTGGATGCCGCATCGGTGGGCGACGGCTGGCCTGGATTTGAAGTCCAAGTAGTGGACGGACGCGTTCTGGTCAGCGGAGGCTCGGTTGTCCCGTTGGGTTGGGAAGTGCTCAGCGTCGAAGGAACCGATCTCAAGTCCCTGGTAGCCGCGTTGCAGCAAGATCCTGCCATTCATGAATTGCAGCTCGCGCGTGCCGTCGCCGCCAGACTCGGTGGCCCCGCGGGAGCAACGCGGCAGCTGGCCTTTGCCGATGGTTCGGGCAACCCGCAAACGCGGGAAATCCAGTTGCAACCGCCGCGCGGCGAGCTTTCCGGCTTCGGCAACCTGCCGCCGCAGCACGTCTGGTTCGAAGCGAAAAAGCTGGGGGAAACCGGCTACATCCGCTTCAATCTGTTTCTGGATCTGGTCCGTGTCATGCAGTCCTTCGGCGAAGCCGTGGAGGCGTGCGCCAAATGCGACGGCATCGTCATCGATCTGCGCGGCAACACGGGCGGCATCGGAGCCATGGCCATGGGCCTGGCGGGATGGTTCGTCGATAAGCCCGGCCAGCGGCTGGGAACCATGACGCTGCGCAACGCCACGCTCAACTTCGTCATCAACCCGCGCGCGGGGGCATACCACGGCCCGCTGGCGATCCTGGTGGACGGCTCCTCGGCTTCCACCGCGGAGATTTTCGCGGGTGGCCTGCAGGCCCTGGGCCGGGCGCGAATTTTGGGCACGCCGACTGCCGGCGCCGCGCTGCCGTCCGTTATTGCGCGCCTTCCCAATGGCGACGGATTTCAGTACGCCGTGGCCAACTACGTCTCCGTCAGCGGTCAGACCTTGGAAGCTAAAGGTGTGGCTCCCGATGCCGAAATAAGATTGACACGGGAAACGTTGCTGGCTGGCCAGGATACGGTTCTGGACGCCGCGCTGGCTTGGATACGCAGCCAAAAAAGGCAATAGGAGGCAACATATGAACCGGTTGATCGTCCGATGGCTCGCAACTGCCGCTTGCGCCGCGGCGTACGTTCACGCGCAAGCTCTGCCCACGGCGGAATCGATCCTCGACCGCTTTGTGGAAGTCACGGGCGGCAAGGCTGCCTACCAGCAGCACACCACGGAAATCATGGCGGGTACGATGGCCATCGCCCCGCAAGGATTGACGGGTCGTTTGACCCGCTACGCGCTGGCTCCCGATAAGGAATATTCAGTGGTGGAGCTGGGACCCATCGGCAAGATTGAGTCCGGCGTATCGGGTGGCATCGCGTGGGAAAGAAGCGCTCTTCTGGGACCGCGCCTCAAGAGCGGAGAGGAACGAGCGCAGGCGCTGCGGGAAGCACAGTTCGCCTCTCCGCTGGCATGGCGCAAAAACTTCCCCAAAGCCGAAACCTCCGGAGTGGAAACGGTCAATGGCGAGGAGTGCTACAAGCTTCTGCTCACGCCGGCGGCCGGAAAACCGGAGACACGGTTCTATTCGCGGAAATCAGGGCTGCTGCTGAAAGCGGTGGCCACCGCGGTCACGCCGATGGGCGAAATCACGGCTGAGGTCGAAATCTCCGGCTACCAGCAATTCGGCGGCGTACTCTACCCCACGCAGTCGCGGCAAAAAACGGGAGGCCAGGAAATGGTGATCACGATCACGGACGTCCGCCACAATGAGGCCGTCCCGGACGGATATTTCGAGGTCCCGGCGGAGATCCAGGCCCTGATTTTGAAAGCCGCCGGCAAGTAACTGGCCGGAAGTGCATCGGGTGCGGCGCGCGCCGCCAAGCCGGGCCAGGAACAGATTGCGCCGCACGCCGTTTTGCGCGAGTTTCTCAGCAGCGCAAAGGCCGCGTAGGCGCGGCGTCAAGTGAAACAGGAATACGCGAGCCGGCGGCGCCGAAGCGAGTCCGTTTTGCGCGAGTTCCTCAAAAGTCATGCGGTGGTTCGGCCGCCCGGAAGAATCGCACACGGCAACTGCGGCAGCGGAAAGGCCAGCGCCCAAAGATCCTCTGCATCGCCGCCAGGAATACCTCGCTCTTGGACCGGCGAACGTCGTTGGACCCGCACTTGGGACAGGAGAGCTCCGTTAGTCCATTGTCATTTTCGGGTTCCACCGCTTCGGGTTCCACCGTGCGTTTACCAATAAAAGATTAGCACCTCACTAGTAATTCTTTGCGATCCACGCTATAACGATATTTAGATTCTCTTGCCGCACATCTTTTCTCATCGTTTGCGAAGCTCCGTGCTGGGACGCCGCGCCGGCTACACGGTCGTGCTTGGCCTGCTGGTGATGTACGGTGTGGTGGCGCTGCGCGGGCCCCGGGGAATTCCAGCGCTTCTCGAAAAACGCCGCGAAATCCGGCAACTGGAAGAGCAGAACGCCACGGCCGCGGCCGAGATCGAGCGCCGCAGGGAGCGCATCGAGCGGCTCCAACACAATGGTCCGGAACAGGAAATGGAAATCCGTAAACAGCTAAAACTGCTGCGCCCCGGAGAAACCACGTTCATTCTGCCCGACGCGCCCAAACCGGCTGCGCCCAACAAAAGCGGCCCGCCGGCGGAGCAGTAGCCCCCCCGATTACCAGACCCGGCACGCGGGCGCCCGCACCATGGGCTGCCCTACTTTGCAGGCGAACGCCTTCTGGAATTCCGGCATGTTCGAAACCGCGCCGACCACGCGGAAGCCGCCCGGCGAGTGGGGATCGGTCTGCGCGCGCAGGCGAGCGGTTTCCGGAGTCACATTCTGGCACCAGATTTGCCCCCAGCCCAAAAAGAAGCGTTGCGCGGCCGTGAAGCCGTCCTTTAACGGCGGCTCTTTGCCGCCCAGTTTCTCTATCAAGGCCATGTAGGCCAGACGCAGGCCGCCGTTGTCAGCGGTATTCTCACCCAGCGTCAACTTGCCGTTCAACTTGATGTTTTCGACCGCGGTATAGCCGCCGTATTGCCCTACCAGACAATCGGCGCGCTCCGTGAACGCCTTGGCGTCAGCCTCCGTCCACCAGTCGCGCAGATTGCCCTGCGCGTCAAACTGGCGGCCTTCGTCGTCGAAACCATGCGTCAACTCGTGGCCGATCACGGAACCGATGGCACCGTAGTTCACGGCGTCATCCATCTGGTTGTCATAAAACGGAGGCTGCAGAATGCCGGCCGGGAAATTGATATTGTTCCGCACCGGATCGTAGTAGGCGTTGACGGTGGGCTGGCTCATTTCCCAGAGCGCCTTGTCGGTGGGCTTGCCGATGCGCGCGAGCGTCCGGCGGATTTCATATTGGCTGGCACGGCCCGTATTGCCGTAGAAATCGTCGCGCGAAATCTTGATCGTCGAGTAGGTCTCCCACTTGTCATTGGTGCCGATCTTGTTCAAGACCGCGCGCAGCTTGACCAGGGCCTGCTGCTGGGTGGCGGGCGTCATCCATGCGAGCGATTGCAGATCGCCGGCCATGGCCTCTTCAATCTCTCCCACCATTTCATGGGTCCGGCGCATGCCTTCGGCGCCTAACGTGGTCTCCACGAACTTACGCCCCAGCGCGTCGGGCAGTTGCTGATCGGTTAATTCCACGCAGCGCTTCCAGCGCACGCGCATTTCCTTGGCTCCGCGCAGCGTCTTGCCGAAGAAGTTGAACGCTTCCTCCTGGAACGGCTTGGACAACGCGGTGGCGGAATCGCGCACCAGATTCCAGGTCAGATACGCCTTCAAATCATCCAGGCTGTGCGAGGAGATAACGCCATTGACGGCCCGCACGAACTCCGGAACGTCCACGTTCAGAGACGGAAACTTGGGCGCGCCGAGACCCTTGAAAAACTTCGCCCACGCGATGCCCGTGCCCAGCGCGTCCAATTCTTTCAGCGTCATCTTGTGATAGAGCTTCTCGGGATCGCGGCGTGCCACGCGATCGAGCGACGCTTTGGCCAGTTCCGTTTCAATGGCCATGACGGCTTGCGCCTGCTTCGCCGCGGCGTCCGCGCCGACGCCAGCTAGCTCCAACATCTTCTGAACGTGCGCCACGTACTGCTTGCGCAGCTCGACTGACTTCTCGTCGGTCTTGGAATAATAGTCGCGATCCGGTAGACCCAGGCCTCCCTGATCCAGATCGGCAATCACCTGCGACGAGTTCTTGGCGTCGGGGCCTGACGCAAAGCGGAAAAAGGGATTGGCGCCATTGCGAAACAGATAGGCCACCACATCCGTGATGCCTTCCTTATTCCGGATCGCCGCAATGCGGTCGAGGTCCGGCTTCATGGGCGCCGCGCCCTTGGCGTCAACCGTCGTTTCGTCCATGCAGGCGGCATAATAGTCGCCCATCTTTTGTTCGATTCCGCTGCGGCCGGCCCTGGCCGCCGAAACTTCCTCCAGCATCTTGTGCAGGATCTCGCGATTGCGTTCGGCCAGCGCATCGAAGCGCCCCCATCGCGACTGGTCGCTGGGAATCGGATTGGCCGCCATCCACGCGCCGCAGGCGTATTGATAGAAGTCGACACACGGATCGGCCTTGCGATCGATGGCCGACGGATCGAAGCCTGGTGCAGACATGGGGGAGGTCTGGCCCCATACGGAAAAAGAGAGCAAGCACAGCGCGAAAAGTGTCTTCATAGGTCCCTATTTATTGTATGAGACGGCTAGCGGACTGATACGCACCACGTACCATACCCCAGGTCAGGTATACCTACACGCGATATAAGCAGTCTTACCAATTGGGCCTGAGACTGCCGCAGCCTAAAATCGAAAGTAGATGGCAACCATGGTATCGACTCGGCCCGCGAAATCACAGTACACGGAAGTGGAGGCAGCCGAAGAGCTGGGCATTTCTGTCGACCGTCTGCGGACCATGATCCGCAGTCACGTGGTCGAACGCGACGAGGATCTGACCAACGTCCCCGTGACCACGTTCCAACCGTCCGATTTGCTTATCCTCCGGCTGCTTGCCGGTATGCCCACCGATCCCACAACTCGGGATTGAGCAGGTTCGGCGGGCGCAGTCCCGCCACCGCCGCCAAAGCGTTTTCCGCCGCCATCATGGTCATCTTGGTGCGAGTTTCCACCGAAGACGAACTGATGTGCGGAGCCAGCACCGCGCGCTCGCACTTCAGCAAGCCCTCGTGAACCGTGGGTTCGCGTTCAAAGACGTCCAGACCCGCGCCCGCGATCCAACGCTCTTCCAGCGCTTTGACCAAAGCCGCTTCATCCACCACCGGGCCGCGCGCGGTATTCACGAAAATCGCCGTGGGCTTCATCAAACGGAAGTCCGCTTCTTGGATCAGGTGGCGGGTGGTGTCGTTGAGCGGGCAATGGAGACTGACATAATCCGCTTCCCGCAACAGCTGCTCCTTGCTGACCCAGGCGGCGTTCAGTTCCTGCTCTTTCTCGACGGAGAGCCGGGTGCGGTTGTGGTACAGCACGCGCATGGAGAAACCTCTGCCGCGGCGCGCGACTTCCTGCCCGATGCGGCCCATGCCGATAATGCCCAGCGTGCGGTGATGAATGTCCATGCCGGCGAGCAGGTCCAGGCTCCACTTCTTCCACTGGCCGGCGCGCACGAACGCGTCCGCCTCGACTACGCGGCGAGCAGCGGCCATCAGCAGCGCGAACGCAAAGTCGGCGGTGGTGTCGTTGAGAATGCCCGGCGTGTTGCTCACCAGGATGCCGTTTTCGGTGGCCGCCTGCAGATCGATGTTGTCGAAACCCACGCCCACGTGGGCAATCATGCCGAGCCCCTGGAGTTGCGCAATCACTTCCCGCGGCAGCGAATCGGTGAACTGGCTCATGATGGCGCGCTTGCCGCGGGCGCGCTCGATCAACTCAGCCGAAGTCAGACCGTCGGCGGTCGCTTCGTAATCGATCTCGGTGCGTTGCTGAAGGAATTTCACAGTGGAGGGAAAAATTCTTTTGGTGATCAGGATGGTTGGAGGCACTGCTAAGATTTTCTCATGGCACAACTGGGTTTTTTGGGATTGGGAATCATGGGCTATCCGATGGCCCGGCACTTGCTCAAGGCGGGACACGACGTGGCCCTGTGGACGCACACCGCCAGCAAGGCTCACGAATTGGCCAAGGAGGGCAAAGGCACCGTTTTTGCGACACCCAAGCAGGTAGCCCAGCAGGCGGAGTTTATTTTCTACTGCGTCGGTGATTCCGCAATGTCGCGCTCGGTTGCGCTGGGCCAGGACGGGCTGATCGAGGGGATCAGGCCCGGTAGCGTCACGGCCGATTGCAGCACCATCTCGCCGGATGACAGCGTCGCGATGGGCGCGGCGTTTTCCGCGCAGGGCGCGCATTTTTTGGATGCCCCCTGCACCGGCTCCAAAGTTGGTTCCGAAAACGCCACGCTGACGTTCATGATTGGCGGCAACCAGGGCGCCTTCGCGCGTGCCAGACCGTACTTCGAAATCATGGGCAAGAAGCTCTACTATTGCGGACCGGCTGGGCAGGGCCTGCGCGCCAAGCTGACCCAGAACCTGATCCTGGCCAACGTCATGCAGGCGTTTGCCGAGGGGTTCGTGCTGGCCACCAAGAACGGTGTCGATCCCGAGTTGATGTTCCAGATTCTCGACAACAGCGCGGCCAAAAGCGGACTGTTAAGCGCCAAGTTGCCTTCGATCCTGAAGCGCGACTTCCGGACCAATTTCTCGACCAAATGGATGCACAAAGACGTAGGCCTCGCTCTCGCCTCGGCCGAATCCCTGGACCTCCCTTTGCCGCTAACCGGGATAACACAACAAATGCTACGAGCGGCCATCGCCAAGGGCTATGGCGAGGATGACTTCTGCGCCACTATACGAGTTTTGGAAGAATTTGCCGGTGTCGAGGTCAAGGGATAAGGCTTTGGGACCTGGAAACCGGTCCCTGGGAGACGTATACCCTTGTGCAACTGTCATGCATACCTTATATATATCAATGCGATAAAAGGATTCTATGGGTTCTGGAAAAATTTATCGAATTGAAATACAAAAAACTGTTGCAATCTTGCGGGGAGTATATTATTATTGGAATCAAGCCGGGGAGGTAACTCCCACCAAAGCGAGACTAACCTCACTAAAGACCCCTGAAGCACTCCCCGGCGCCCCTAAAAAAGATCCCCCTCAAAAATACGTAACGAACCCACCGATCAAACCGCGATTCAAACCAGGTTCCAGCCAAGGTTCTTGGGGCGATTTGGTCTCAAAGTGATATGATCGGAAAAGCGTGACCTACCTCACCCTGTTGGGTTCCACCGGCTCCATCGGCACCAGCACATTGGATGTGGTGCGCAGATGGCCAGGCAGATTTGGCGTTTACGCCTTGGCCGCTGGCCGCAATGTGGACCTTTTAGCCCAGCAAATCGCTGAATTTAAACCGCGGGTTGCGGTGGTGGCCGACGAAGCCTCATTGGAACAATTGCGGACGATCCTCAAGCGCAATGGCACGGCGGCGCCCGACCTCGCTTGCGGCCGGCAGGCGCGCATTGACGCGGCTGCGGCAGCGGATGCCGGGTTCGTCATGTCGGCGATCGTTGGCGTGGAAGGTCTGGAAGCCACCTACGCGGCGGTGCGTTTTGGAAAGCGCGTAGGTCTTGCAAACAAAGAAGTTATGGTCGCCAGCGGAAAGCTGGTGACGGAGGCGATGCGTGCCTCGGGTGCCGAATTAATCCCTGTCGACAGCGAGCACAACGGAGCGCACCAGTGCTTCCGTGCGGGGCTGCGCAAGGAAGTGGCCAAGCTGATCTTGACTGCCTCCGGCGGGCCGTTCCGGGCGACCCCGGCGGAGCAGATGGAAAACGTAACCCCTGAGCAGGCTTTGAATCATCCAACCTGGAAGATGGGCCAGCGCATTACGATTGACTCCGCCACCTTGATGAACAAGGGTTTTGAGGTGATTGAGGCCTGCTGGTTATTCGATCTTGCGCCGAAAGAAGTAGAAGTGGTGGTGCATCCTCAATCCAAGGTTCATGCCCTGGTGGAGTTCGCCGACGGCAGTGTGATCGCCCAGGTTTCCGCCACCGACATGCGGATGCCCATTCAGTACGCGCTGACGTACCCGGAACGCGCCGACGCCCCGGTGCCGCGATTGGATTGGACCCAGTCCTCCCAGTGGACCTTCGATCCCCCCGATTTTCATAAGTTCCCGTTGCTCAAACTGGCTTACGATGCGCAGGAAACGGGCGGATCAGCTACCTGTACTTTGAACGCCGCCGATGAGATTGCCGTGGAGGCGTTTCTGGCGGGGCGAATCTCTTATCCGTCGATCGCGGCAACGATTGCCGAAACCATGGAACGCGTCCCCGCCCGGGAGCCCGCATCGGTAGCAGAAGTGCTGGACATCGACCGGGAGTCCCGTGCCGTGGCCCTTGAGGTCGTCGAAGAAGGCGGTAAGATTGTGTCGGTGGCCAAAAAGGTGGCGCCTGAGGCCGCGTTGCACGCATAGCAAACTTTATGGCATTGCTGCAAAACATTTGGTGGTACCTGGTCCTGATCGGGGTCATGATCCTGGTCCACGAATTGGGGCATTACTGGGCGGCTCTCTACTTCGACGTGAAGATTGAGACCTTCAGCTTTGGCTTCGGGCCACGGTTGTTCGGGTTCCGCCGCGGCGAAACCGACTTCCGCTTCTCACTGATCCTGTTTGGCGGCTATGTAAAGATGGCCGGTGAACAGCCCGGCGACGAACAGCCGAGCGATCCGCGCGCGCTGACTTCCAAACCTCGCTGGCAGCGGATGATTGTCGCTTTCGCGGGACCCGCAATCAACATTGTTCTCGCCGTCGCCTTACTGGCGGGCCTGTTCATGGTGCATTACGAAAAGTTCCCGAACCCGAACTCCCCGGTGATCGGCTATCTGGTGCCGGACGGCGCGGCGTCCAAAGCCGGGATCAAACTCGGCGACAAAGTGGTTCAGTTTGAGGACATTTCCGATCCAACCTGGGAACAAATCGCCATCAAGGGTGCGATCAGTCCGGGCCAACCCCTCAACGCGTGGGTCACCCGTGGAGGCGAGCGGCTGCATATCACGATTACTCCCGCCACCGAAGAAAAGCAGGGGATCGGCAATATCGGCTGGGCGCAGGAGTCTGAGATCGAAGTCGCGAGCGTGTTAAAAGGCCTGGAGGGGGAGCGCAAAGGCCTGCTGCGCGGCGATATTTTGGTGAGCGTCAATGGCCAAGCGTTGCGATCCATCAGCCGCCTGAACGAAATCGAAAATCAAACCGATGGTGCGCCGTTGGATCTGGTCTATTCCCGCACAGGCCAGGAGCATCGCGTGACCGTGAAACCGGTGAAGCGGGAAGAGGGCCCTGGCGGCCCACGCTGGATGATCGGCCTCTCGCTGCAGCCGCGCGTCGAAGTCATCCGGCTGCCCTTCCCCGAGGCCATCCGCGAATCGGCGCGGCAGAACGTCCTGAACACGCAGCTCATCATCAAGTCGCTGGAAGGCATCGTGCAACGCAAGATGTCCGCGAAATCGCTGCAAGGTCCCATCGGCATCGCGCAGATGTCCGGCGAAGCCGCGCGCGAAGGTCCGGTTCCCTACTTCGGCCTGATGGCCGCGGTGAGCCTGAATCTGGCGATCTTCAACCTGCTGCCCATTCCCATTCTGGATGGCGGCGTGATGCTGATGTTGTTCATCGAGATGCTGATGCGCCGCGACCTGGACATGAGAGTCAAGGAAACCGTGGTCAAGGTGGGCTTCGTGTTCCTGATGTTCGTGGTGGTGTTCGTCATCTACAACGACATCGCAAAGATCTTCCCCTCTGGGTAACGCCCTGCCGATGCCGAGGATTCTGGTCACCGGAGGCGCCGGCTACATCGGCTCCATTACGACCCATTACCTATTACGGCGCGGCTATGACGTCGTCGTCATCGACGATCTTTCGCGCGGGCATCGCGAGAACGTTCCCGCGGAGCGTCTGCATGTAGCGCGGCTGCAAGATACCGGCGCGGTGGCGGAATTGCTCGCCGGCGTCGATGCAGTGGTGCATTTTGCGGCCTTCATCGCGGTGGGCGAATCGACACGGGAGCCGGAGATGTATTTTTCCAACAACGTGGGCGGCTCGCTGTCACTCCTGGAAGCCATGGCACGCGCGGACGTCCGGCGGCTGGTGTTTTCCTCCACCGCGGCGGTTTACGGTGATCCGGTGAGCGTTCCGATTCCGGAGACGGCTCGCATTGCGCCGGTCAGTCCATATGGGGAATCCAAGGCGATGGTGGAGCGGGTGCTCGGGGAACTGGACCGCTATCGCGGACTCCGCGGCGTGGCGCTGCGGTACTTCAATGCGTGCGGAGCGGAGCCCGAGGCGGGCTTGGGCGAGGCGCACGATCCGGAAACGCACCTGATCCCGTTGTTGTTCCGCGCGGCCGTCACCGGCGAGCCGATCCAGATTTTCGGCGACAATTACCCGACCTCTGACGGGACCTGCACTCGCGACTATATTCACGTGGGCGATCTCGCGGAAGCGCACGTGGTGGCGCTTGAGCACCTGATGGGCGGGGGCGGCTCCGGCGCGTTCAATGTGGGCACGGGCAAGGGACTGACCGTCATGGAAGTCTTGCGCGCGGTGGAAGAAGTCACGGGCAAGCGGGTTCCTTACCGGATCGCCGGGCGGCGCGAGGGCGACCCCACCGAACTGGTGGCCGATTCCTCAAAACTGCGCAAGACACTGGGCTGGGAGCCGCGACGTAGCAAAATCCACGAGATTACTCGCGACGCCTGGGCGTATCACACGTCAAAGGTTAAGAGCTAAAATTAGATTGAGATGCGCTGGATTACTGGATGGATGATCGCGGTGTTGCTGATGTGCACGGTCATCTCCTGCACGGGGCTGGCCGCGGAACTCGGCCACGCCCGGCAAACCCAGACTCCGCCTTGCCATCAGCATCAGAAACCGGCGGCTCCGCAGACAGCGAATTCCTGCGATCACCAGCAAGCCGTCACCACCGGCAGCATGGCCATGCCAGCGCCGGATGCGGCGTGGCTGCCTCTTGCGGCCGCGGCCGTTCCCCTCGCCTGCGCCCTACACGCACCCGGATTGCCGGCGTTCCTTGAGAGCCCGCCGGGGCCAACCGTCCCCTCCTCCGTTCTGCGCATCTGATTCAATCTCTTCCCGCCCTTTGAACCCTAGTGTTTTTTTGTGATTGGAGGAGAGGTATGTCAAATCGAAGAAGTTTTTTTGCCGGCGTGGCGGCGGCCGGCGCCGGACTGTTTGCGGCCCGCAAGATCAACGCGCAAACTGCCGCGAACAATGTCTTAATCGAGACACCGGACTTACCCAAGCTGCCGTGGCGAATGGTGGACGGCGTCAAGGAGTTCCACTTGATCGCCGAGGTGGTGCATTCCGAGCTGGTCCGCGGGCGCGCCCTGGACGGCTGGGGTTTCAACGGCAGCATCCCGGGGCCTACCCTCGAAATCAACGAGGGCGACCGCATCCGCGTGATCTTTGAGAACCGGCTTCCGGAGATGACCGCGCTGCACTGGCATGGCCTGGAGGCGCCCGTGGAGATGGAAGGCAGCGTGGGTCTGGGCCAGGATCCGACCCCGCCGGGCGGCACCTACACCTACGATTTCACGGTTAACCAGCACGGCACGCTGTTCTATCATTCGCATTTTTCCATGCAGGAAATGATGGGCATGCTGGGGTTTCTGATTGTGCATCCGAAAACTCCTTACTCGCCGCGGGTTCATCGCGACTTCGGGTTGCTGATTCAGGAATTTAGCATTCTGCCCAACAACACCGTGCCCAATACGATGTCGATGGAGTTCAACTGGCTGACCTTCAACGGCAAGTCCGGACCAGCGGCAACGCCCATGCTGGTCAAACAGGGAGAGCGCGTGCGCATCCGCCTGGTGAACCTGGGCATGGACCACCATCCGATCCATATGCACGGGAACCAATTCTCTATCACGGGCACGGAGGGCGGGAGAATTCCAGAAGCGCAGTGGCATCCGCAGAACACTGTGCTGGTGGGCGTGGGACAGGCGCGCAATATCGAGTTCGACGCCAAGTACCTAGGCGACTGGATGATGCACTGCCACATGCCGCATCACATGATGAACCAGATGGTGTCGATGGCGGGACCCATGGCTCCGTCCGCTCACGCAAAGATGATGAGCAGCAGCACCATCGGCTTGTATCCGGTGGATGACGCCGCCAAGAAAGCCATCCCCGGCTATCCACAAGATATGTGGATGCCCATGGATGAGATGTTTGCAAAGCCCGAAACCTATGGACTGCGCAAGGGCTGGAGCGGAGCCATGATGGGCATGATGACCATGGTGCGCGTGCTCCCGCCGGATCTCTATGACGAGATTCAGCGGCGCATCCAAGCGGCGAAAGGAGGCCGCGCGTGAAACGGCAATGGTTGTTGTTATTGGCCGGGCTTCCGGCTCTTGCGCAGCAGAGCCCCGTTACATTGGCGGATCTCGAACGCATGGCGCTGGCGGCGAGCCCTTCTCTGGAGCAGCGTGGAGCGGAAGTACGCGCGGCGGCTGGCCGCGCTAAACAGGCCGGGCTGTATCCGAATCCGGTGCTCGGCACCAATGGCGAGCACGTTGCCGCCGGACCGGACCTTCGTGGCGGCACGATCGGCGGCTTCTTCGAGCAAAGGGTGGTGACCGCCGGCAAGTTAGGGCTCTCCCGAAAATCGGCCGAGCAGATGCGGCTGGCGGCAGAGCACATGCAGGAAACCAGCCGCCTCCAGGTGTTGACCACCATCCGGCGCTTGTACTACCAGGCCCTGGGAGAGCAACGCCTGATCTCCGTTCGCAAGGAGATGGCGGACGTTGCGGAGCGCACCGCCAGAACCTCGCGCGAGCTCGCCAATCTGGGCCGCGCCGATCGTCCTGACGTTCTGGCAGCCGAAGTGGAAGCGCAGAAGGCGCAGCTGGCCGTGACACTGGCCCAAAATGCGCTGGACCGGACCTGGCGTGAAATCTCCGCGGTAGTGGGGCAGCCTGGCCTGCGGCCTTCCCTATTGGAAGGCGACATCGAAACCATACCCGCGATCGACGCCCAGGCGGAACTGGAAAAGATATTCGACGTGAGCCCGCAAGTGCGCGCGGCGGAGAACCTCAAGGCGAGTGCGGACTTTCAGCTACGCCGAGCCCGCGCCGAGAACATCCCCGACATCATGGTGCGCGGTGGAGTACGTAACAATCGCGAACTCGTCAGACCAGGAGTACCCGTTGGCCTCGAGGGAATTTTCGACATCGGCGTGCAGGTGCCGCTGTTCCACCGGAACCAGGGGGCCGTGGCCGCGGCGGCCGCCGAGGTGGACCGCTCGCGTCTGGAAGGAAGCCGCCAAAAGCAGATGCTGGCGCGGCGCTTTGCCGATGTGTACCAGGATTACCGCAACGCGGCCGACTCCGCGACGCGCTACCGCGGCTCGATGATTCCCGCGGCGCGGCAGGCTTACGAAATGTATGCGGCTAACTTCAGCGACATGGCGGCGCCTTACGAACGCGTGCTCCTCACGCAGCGCAACCTGTTCCAACTGGAAGAGGAATACTCCCGGACGCTGCTGGCTGCCTGGCGGAGCGCCGTCGAGATCCAAGGGCTTCTCGCGGGCGAAGAGTAGTTACTTCGCGGGCAGCGGGAAGATGCCCTTGAATACGAACTTCTGAATGCGGCGGCCGTCTTCGACTTCCGAGGAATACAGGTTGCCCTTGGAATCGGAAGTCATGTGGTGGAGCACGTAGAATTCGCCGGGCGCGACGCCGGGCCGGCCGAAGGAATCCAGCGGCGTGAGTGTCTTGCGGTCATAGATCCAGATGCGCTCGGGACTGCGGCTGGCGACATACAAGAAGCGCTGCGCCGGATCGGCTGAAAACGCCGTGCTGGCGACGGTATGGCCGTTGCCGCAATGCGGGGCTTCACACCAACGGTCGACGTAAGCCTGCGTTACGTACTTGCCTTCCACCGTGAACACTTGCACGCGCTTGCCGCCGCGGTCGGAAACATACACCAGCCCGTCATTGGAAACCTTGACGCCGTGGACCGTGTTGAATTGCTTCGGACCTGGGTCCTTCGGGTCGATTTCCTTAGCGGCAATGTGGTGCGGGTCCACGCGCTCTCCGCCTTCGCCCCTGGGACGGGCGGGCACGTCCTCTGGAATGTTTCCAAAGGCGCCCCACATGCGCTTGAACTTTCCGCTATCCGCATCGAACACGATGATGCGCGTGTTGCCATAGCCGTCGGCCACGAAGAGTTCATTGGTTTTGGGGTAGACGAAGACATCGGCGGGCCGCCAGAAGTTCGCGGTGTCTTTATTAGTCTTCTTGTGTCCGCCCTTGCCGATTTGCATGACGAACTTGCCGGCTTTGGTGAATTTTAGGATCGAATCGTCGTCACCCTGTCCGCCGATCCAGACGAAGCCCTTGTAGTCAATGTAAATGCCGTGTTCCGATTTCGGCCAGTCATAACCCTGGGCGTCGCCGCCCCAACCCTGGATGTAATTACCGGCGGAATCGAACTCCAACACGGGCGGCGCCCTCTTCAAGCTGGGGCGTACCGTGCGCGGGCGATGCAGGACCCAGATGTGATCTTTTTCGTCGGAGGCGGCACTGGCGACCTGGCCGAGGATCCATCCGTTGGGTATCTTGGGGAACGAGGGGTCGACTTCAAATTTGGGAGCTTCGCGGGCAGGTTTAGACTGCGCCGAAGCCGTCGCGGTAAAAGCGTTCCAATGGACCATGAACAGTGACGCAAGGGCGATGCTCGCAGCAATGGTAACGACCTTGCATTCCGGTAGTTTGAGCGCGGCCATAGTTCCTCCTCGGTGGACGTTTAGAAAGTATACTCCAAAGCCGGTGGGTTATCATTGAAGAACGTGCGTTTGCCGCTGTTGCTGCTCATGCTTGTTCTCTCCGGCATACGCTTGCCAGGCCAGGATTCCGAAGGCCGGACAATCGCCCGGATCGATTTCGAGCCGGCGGAGCAACCTCTTCCCCGCGAGGAATTAGACCGGCTGCTGCCTTTGCGAGCGGGGGCTTTACTGCGCGCGGAGGACGTACGACAAGTACTCCAGAACCTGTTTGAAACAGGACGGTTTTCCGATGTTGTCATCGATGCCCTGCCTTCGTCCGCGGCAGCGGGTCCCGTCATTGTGCGCATCTCCACCACGCCCAATTTCTTTGTGGGAGGAGTGAGCATCGATGGCGTCGACGATCCTCCCAATCGCAGCCAGTTGCTGACGGCGGCGAAGTTCGAATTAGGGATGCCATTCGCCGAGAGCCGCGCCGCGCGGGCCCTGGAACAGATGCAGGAACGGCTGCGGGCCAACGGATTCTACGGCGCCAAGCTGCGCTACGAAATCGAGCGCAGTCCGCCCACGGAGGAAGCCGGAGTTCGTTTCCAATTGGAGGCGGGCCGGCGGGCGCGCTTCGGTGGCGTGGTCCTGAGTGGCGATTTTAACCGTCCGCTGAGCAGCATCGTGCGCTCGACGCGCTGGCGGCGCGGGTTTGGACCCATAGTGTTTCCCGGCTGGCGCGAAGTGACAGAAAGCCTGGTGCAGAGCGGCGTGGAGCGGGTCCGCCGGGATTTTCAGAAAGAGAACCGCCTGCAGGTTCGCGTAACGCTGGACCATCTGGAATACGACGGCAAGACCAACACGGTCACGCCTACACTCGTCGTGGAAAGCGGGCCGGTGATTGAAGTCCGCACGCTGGGCGCGAATGTCCGCCAGGGGCGTCTGCGGCAGCTTCTTCCCATTTACGAAGAGCGCGCCGTGGATCGCACCTTGCTGCAAGAGGGCTCGCGCAATCTGGCCAACTTCTTTCAGGCACAGGGGTATTTCCATGTCGCGGTGGACTTCAACGAAATCACTTCCCGGCCCGGCTCCCAGGAGATCGACTACACGATCACGCGCAATGCGCGCCACACGCTCGCAGGTATCGAAATCAGCGGCAACAGGTTTTTCGACGCCGGCACCATTCGCGAGCGGATCGCCATCCGCGAAGCGGGCAGGTTGCGCTATCGCTACGGCCGCTATTCGCAAAAAATGCGCGACGACGACCGGGATGCAATCCGCGACTTGTACCGGGCGAATGGATTCCGCGACGCGCAAGTGACCGCGACGACACTCGACGACTACCAGGGCAAGCGCGACGATCTGGGCGTGCGCTTTGAAATTCAGGAGGGCGCCCAGTGGTTTGTGAGCCAGTTGGCGATCGAGGGCACATCGGAGCCGGACGCCCGTTACCTGCGCAGCATCATCCACTCCGGCGAAGGGCAACCCTTCAGCGAATCCGACCTGGCCGCCGACCGCGACACGGTCCTGGGGTTCTACTTCAACAACGGCTATCCGGAGGCCAACTTTGACTGGTCGCAGACGGAATCCGCGGAGTCCAATCGGGTAAACCTGCGCTACGTAGTCCGGCCGGGAGAACGCCAGTTCGTGCGCGACGTGCTGGTGCGGGGCCTGGAAACAACGCGGCAAGACGTGGTTGCGAGCCGCATCCGGATTCGTCCCGGCGACGCGATTTCGTACAGCCAGATCGCGGAAACGCAGCAAAAGCTCTACGATCTGGGTATCTTTTCCAAGGTGCAGACGGCTCTGCAGAATCCGGAGGGCCAAGAGGAACGCAAGTACGTTCTGTTCCAATTGGACGAAGCGAATAAGTACTCTTTCAACGCGGGATTGGGAGCCGAGCTGGCACGCATCGGAGGCGGCGTCACCTCCTTTGACGCGCCGGCTGGGGTCACCGGCTTCAGCCCGCGGGTCTCGGCCGGTATCAGCCGGCTGAACTTTCTGGGCATCGGGCACACCGTGGGCCTGCAGACGCGGGCTTCCACGCTCCAGCAGCGCGCGGTGGCCAGCTACCAAGCGGCTCAATTTACCGGGAATGAGAATCTAACGTTTACGGTATCCACCCTGTTTGACACATCCAGGGACGTGCGCACTTTCGCGGCGCGGCGCTGGGAGGGCTCCGTGCAATTGGCGCAGCGTTTGTCGCGCGCCAACATCGTGCAATACCGTTTCGCCTACCGCCGCGTCACCATCGACTCAAATACGTTGAAGATTTCGCCGGAACTGGTGCCCTTGCTCTCGCAGCCGGTGCGCGTGGGGTTAGCTTCCGCCTCGTTCATCCAGGACCGGCGCGACAACCCCACGGATACGCATCGCGGGATCTACAACACGGTTGACTTGGGTTTCGCGCTGCCGCAGTTCGGATCGGTGATCGACTACGGACGGCTGGTCTTGCGCAATTCCACGTATCACCCGCTCAGCCGCGAAGTGGTGCTCGCAAGAACGCTGCAGTTCGGATACATTCAACGGCTGGGGGGCATTCCGGAAATTCCGTTGGGCGAACGTTTCTTCGCGGGCGGAGCTACCTCGCACCGCGGCTTTCCCGCCAATCAGGCGGGCCCGCGCGACACGGATACCGGCTTCCCCCTGGGCGGCAACGCGATGCTGTTCCACTCCACCGAACTACGCTTCCCGCTGATCGGCGAGAATATGGGTGGTGTGTTGTTTCACGATATGGGCAACGTCTATTCGAACATCAATCAGGTCAGCTTCCGCTTCCGCCAGGGCTCGTATCAGGATTTCAACTACATGGTGCAGGCGGCGGGATTCGGCATCCGCTACCGCACGCCGGTGGGACCCATCCGCGTGGACTTCAGCTACAGCCCCAATTCCCCGCGCTTTGTGGGATTCAGCGGCACGCGCGATCAGTTGCTGGCCTGCAATCCGAATCTGCCGCCCGCGCAGAATCCTCCGGCGTGCGTGGGCATTCCGCAGCGGATCGGTACGTTTCAATTCCACTTCTCCCTGGGGCAGACGTTCTGATGCCAAGGCACTCCAGCTTCGTGTTCCTGTTGGTGCTCGCGCTGGTGGCGCGGGCGGAGACGCTGGACCGCATCGCTGTCACGGTGGGGAAGTACGTCATTTCCGAGCAGGATCTTGTGCGCGACATTCGCGTTTCCGCGTTCCTCGACGGCACGGCTCCCGGATTCGACGGAACGCAGAGGCGCAAGGCGGCGGACCGCCTGATCGACCAGTACTTGGTCTTGCAGGATGCGACCGAGACGCATGCGACTTTGCCCCCCGCCGGCAGTGCCACGCCGCTGCTGACGCCCCTCAAGGCGCGTTACGCAAGCGAGGCGGAATACCGCGCGGCGCTTGACAAGGCGGGGATTTCCGATGCGGGCCTGCAGACGCATCTGCTGACGGGGCTGCGGATGCTGCGCTATACCAACGTGCGCTTCCGCCCGCAGATGCAGGTCTCCGAAGAAGGCCTGCGCGCTTACTTTGAAGCGTTGATGTCGCAGAATCCGAATGCGCCCGCGCAGAGCTTTGAAGAGAGCCGGGGCCAGGTCGAGAAACTGCTCACCGATCAGCAGACCATGCAGTCGCTCGATGACTGGCTGAAGATGATGCGCGGAGAGACGCAGATCCTCTACCGCGAGGCGGTGTTTCGATGACCGGTCTATCGATGACCTTTCTTGCGACGACGCGCCGTCTGTTGGGACGATTCCTGGCGGCGCTGGCGATTCTGTTGCTGGCGGGCACCGCGGCCGGAATCCTGGTGATCCGCAGCGGCTGGTTCCGCGAGAAAGTACGCGAGCGGATCATCAGTGAAATCGAAACCGCCAGCGGTGGGCGTGTGGAGGTCGACCGCTTTTCCTTCCGCTGGGAAACTCTGACAGCAACCGTCTCTGGGTTCGTCCTGCATGGGACCGAGCCGGCGAACGAAACTCCTCTATTGCGCGTGGAATCGGTCACCGTGGGGCTGCGCATCATCTCCATGATGGAGCGCAAAGTGGATTTGTCTTCGCTACGGATCGACAAGCCGCGGCTGCGCATCGTGATTGATTCCGCTGGCTCCAACAATTTTCCAGTGCCGCGCGGCCCGCGCAACGGGAAGGACTGGGCGCGGAATCTGGTGGACGTGGCCGTGCGCGAGTATGCCGTAACCGGTGGCTTGGCCGAGGTGGATATCAGGAATGTGCCACTTGATTTTCGTGGCGAAGATCTGGCGATACAAATGAGCCGTGATTCCACCGCTGCGCGCTACCAGGGCAAGATTGCCACGCGGCGCCTGCGCATTGCCGCGGATCTCATGGCTCCCGCCGAGACGGACTTGGACGCAGCGTTTGTGTTGGATGCTACCCGGCTTAACCTTGCGCCGTTGCGTCTGACGGCCGGCAAGTCCCGCGTCGACCTGAACGGATACCTCACCAATCTGCGCATGCCGCGCGGCACGTTTCAGACGAAAGCCGAGCTGGCGCTGGCCGATGCAGTCCCCATGTTCTCTCTGCCCTTGAAACCCACGGGCACGGCTTCCTTCGAGGGTGACCTTTCGATTTCGTTTGCCGACGGCTTCGATTACACGCTCGCCGGCCGGACCACTGCCCAGGGCCTTGGTTATAGCTACGACCGGCTGAAAATCGAGAACGCATCGGCGAGCGCGGCCGTAACGGCCACTCCGGCGCGTGTGACACTCAAGGATCTGCAAGCGGCGGCGCTCGGCGCGAAGATCACGGGCCAAGCCGAACTCGTGCGCACCGAGGAAAGGGCAAGCCCGGAATTTCACTTCCGGGGCAAGATCGGCGCTCTTGAAGTGCGTCAGGCAGCGGCGATTTTCACGGACCGGCCCCTGCCGTGGAATGGCGTGCTGGCGGGATCGGTCGAAGCCGATGCGGTGTTAGGAAAATCGCGGACGAAAATGGCCCTGAGCCTTTCAATCGCACCCGTGAGTGAAGGCGTGCCCGTGGATGGCCACGTCGAGATGAGCTATGACCAGGAGAAGTCTCTCCTGAGCCTCGGCGATTCCCGGGTAAGCACGCCGGCCACCAGCCTGATCGTTGCGGGCACTCTGGATCAAAGTCTCGCGGTGCGCGCGCGCACAACCAGCATGGACGATGTGCTCACCGCGCTCTCCCTGGCGGGCGAGGGGGCGCCGAAGACGTTGCCGCTGCGGTTCGGCACGGGCGGCGAAGCAACTCTGGCGGGCACCGTGACCGGAGGGCTGACCGATCCGATGTTCCACGGAGAGGTGGCGATTGCCAACGCCAGCATCGAGGGCCACCGCTTCGATCGCTTCAGCGGCGACGTGGCGGCCAGCCACAAGAGCGTGGAGTTGCGCCGCATGACGATTTCGCGCGGCCAGACGCAGATCGCCGGGGATGTTACGGTGGTGGCCGGCGCAGGCGATTTCGCAGCCGGTCCACTCACCGCGCAGCTCAATGTGAGGAACGCTTCGCTTGCCGAAGCCGCGCGTGAACTGGACGTTGCCACCGATGCGCAGGGTATGGCTTCCGCAACCGTTCATCTCTCCGGAACGGCGCGGCAACCGGAGGCTGAGATCACGATCAACGCCCGCGAGGTATCGGCGAATGGCGAGCAAGCCGAAAGCCTGCGCGGGGCTCTCCGCTACACGGATCATTCGCTGGCCGTGACCGGCGGACAGGCCGACGTGGGTACGGGAAAAGTTCTGTTTTCCGGGGCGTTCGAGCACCCGGTGAACGACTACAAGAACGGCGAGGCGCGGCTTGACGTGACTGCTCAGAACGTCCCCTTCGCACGCCTTGCGGCGTTGCGCGCATTGCAGCCGGGCGTGGAAGCGCGACTGGACGGCCAGGCGGATATTCGCGGACGAGTCCAAAACGGCGCGCTTCAGGTGCGCTCCGTGAAGGGCGATGCCTCGGCGCGCACGGTGACTCTAGATAAGGACGCACTGGGTGATGTGAGCCTCTCCGCCGAAACTAGCGGCAATGAGTTGGCCCTGCAAGCCAAGGCGCGGCTGCGCGGCACACCGATCGACGCGCAAGGAAAGTTTCGCATGGACGCGGACATGCCGGGCTCGCTGACCTTCCGCTTCCCGCGGCTGACGATCACCGCATTGCATGATCTGCTCATGCTGAGGGGAACGGCGGAGCAGAAGGCCGAGGAGCCGCCGGTCGATGGCTACGTGGAGGGAAGCGGCACGGCAACCGTATCGTTGAAGAGGCCGGAAAATCTGCAGGCGGAGGTCAAGATCGACACGCTTCAGCTCAACACGAAGTCGCCCCAGAACCTGCGTCTGGGGGTGCAGTCGCAGGACGTGCAGATCCGCAATGCACAGCCGATTCTGATCGCCGCGAATATGCGGGAGGCGCGCATTCGCGCGGCGCACCTGACCGCGCTCGATACGGATCTCGAAGTCGGCGGCGCCATTCCGCTCCAAGGCAATGGAGGCGCGGACCTGAATGTGGCAGGCACTGTCAATCTGGCGGTCCTGCAATTGCTGAATGCGGATCTGCTGGCGCGCGGCAGGGCCACCGTCGGCGTTTCCATTCGCGGCTCGGTGCGGGATCCGCTGATAAACGGGCGCATGGAGTTCACCGGGACCTCGCTCTATATGAACGATGTTCCCAGCGGCCTGGACAACGCGGCGGGCACGATTGTATTCGACCGCAATCGCGCCACGATCGAGACCCTCACGGCCCAGACCGGAGGAGGGCAAGTGGCGTTCCACGGATTCCTGGAGTTCGGCAACACGCTGATCTATCGCCTGCAAGCGGAAGCACGCCAGGTGCGCGTGCGCTATCCGGAAGACGTTAGTTTCACCGGCAATGCGCAGTTGGCTCTGACCGGCACGTCCGATGCGAGCACGTTATCCGGCACAGTGACTCTGAACCGGGCGGCCATCAGCCCGCGCGTGGATCTGGGGAAACTGCTGGCCCAGGCAGCCAAGCCATCGCCCGCGCCGCCGAATCCCAACGAATACCTGCGCGGCATGCGGTTCGACGTGCACGTCAGCAACTCGCCGACGTTTGAACTGGAGACCTCGCTCACCCGCAACGTGGAGACAGAGGTGGACCTGCATCTCCGCGGCACGCCGCTGCGTCCGGCCCTGCAGGGGTCGATTGCAGTCAACAGCGGTGAGATCCAGGTGTTCGGCAACCGCTACACAGTCAACCGCGGCGACATCCGGTTCTTGAATCCGGTGAAGATCGAGCCGGTCCTGGATATGAATCTGGAGACGCGCACGCGAGGCATCACCGTCAACGTGGCTATTTCCGGCTCCGCGGAACGCTTGAATGTGAACTACAGTTCGGATCCGCCGCTCCAGTCGCGTGAAATCATTGCGCTACTCGCGGTAGGGCGCGACCCTACTGCGCTCTCCAACGCGGCGCAGTTTTCCTCGAGCACCTCCGGATTCAGCGATGCGGGAGGATTGCTGGGCCAGGCGGTATCGCAAGAACTCTCCAATCGCCTGCAACGGTTCTTTGGCGCCAGCCGCGTGAAGATCGACCCCACGATGACGGGTATCGACAATCTTCCTTCGGCGCGCCTCACCGTCGAACAGCAAGTGTCGCGCGATATTTCGCTCACCTACATCACCAATCTCAACCGCACCCAGGAGCAGATCGTGCGCGTGCAATGGGACTTGAACCGGCAGTGGTCGGCAGTGGCGATCCGCAACAGCAACGGCCTGTTCGGCGTGGATATTCAATTCAGGAAGCGTTTCAAGTAGGAGCAGCCGCTACTTTTTGGCCTGTTATTTTTTGGCAAGATGCAGAGCCACCACGCCGAAGGTCATCCGCTCAAACTCCACGCTGGAGAATCCGCAGTCGCGCATCTGGTGAGCGAGTTCCTCCGGGCGCGGGAATTTTCGAATCGACTCCGGAAGATACGAATAAGCATCGCGCGAGCCGGAAATTAGCCCGCCTACCAGGGGCAACACGTATTTGGAAAAGAAACCATAGAGCGCTCTGAAGATCCGGTTGGTGGGCTGGGAGAACTCCAGCACCGCGAGCACGCCGCCGGGTTTCAGCACGCGTTCCAACTCATAGAGGCCCCGCTGGTAATTGGCCAGGTTACGGAAGCCGAAGGCGACGGTGATCAGGTCGAGCGATTCATGCGCCAGCGGCAGCGCCAGAGCGTCCGCTTCAAACACAGGCGAGTGCAGCCGCGCCCCGCCAATTTTGCGGCGGGCTTCCAGCAGCATGGGATGGCAGAAGTCACTGCCGAAGATAGCGGCGCGTGAGTCAGCCAGGGCGCCGCGCCGGGACTCCATGGAGAGCAGCACATCGCCGGTTCCGCAGCAGAGATCCAGGACTTTCGCGTGGGGCCGGGCCAGCACGTCCGCAATGCGTTCCACGGTGCGCCTCCGCCAGCGCTTGTCCAGGTTGAAGGAGAGCAGATGATTCAGCAGGTCGTAGCGGCCGGCGACGCGTCCAAACATGCCGCGCACCCAACGCGCGGCGGACTCTTCGCTGTTCGCGCCTTTGGGCGTGGCTCCGGCGGCGGGCATCATCCGAGACATCATGCGAGGGCCGCGTAGCTGGCCAATACGGCTTCGATTGCGTCCATCACGGCGCGGCCGTCCACGCCGGTGACAATCTTCACCGCGCCTATCTTCGCCGGAAGCACGAAGTGCACCTTGCCTTGCACCGTCTTTTTGTCAGCGGCCAGACGCGCGAACAACTTCTCAGGAGTGATGCCGTTGAGCGAAGGAATTGGTCCGTACTGGCGAATTACCGTGTGAATCCGCGCGGCCTCGGCTGCGGGCAATTCAACCACGGCTTCGGCCAGCGCGGTCGCGACGTGCATTCCGAAAGCCACGGCCTCCCCGTGGAGGAAGCGATCATAGCGCGTCTCGGCTTCGAGCGCGTGCCCCATGGTGTGGCCGAAATTCAAGATGCGCCGCAGATCGCCTTCGCGCTCGTCGGCGGTGACGACTTCCGCTTTAATGCGAACGGCGGCGGCGATAATGCGATCAACCGTGGCGGGATCCTGGGCGAACACTTCGCGGGAGCGCTCCGCCAATTCGCGGAACAGGTCCGCGTCGCGGATCACGCCGCACTTGATGATTTCGTACAATCCGGCGCGGTACTCGCGCTCGGGCAAAGTGTGCAGTACGGCGGGATCGATCAACACGACCAAGGGCTGGTGGAAACTTCCCACCAGATTCTTGCCCGCCACCAGGTTGACGCCGGTCTTGCCGCCCACGGCGGCATCCACCTGTGCCAGCAGCGTGGTGGGAATCTGGATCACCGGAATTCCGCGCATGAAAATAGCGGCCAGGAATCCGGCCACGTCGGTGACGATGCCGCCGCCAAAAGCGACCACGACGCTGGAGCGGTCTCCTCCGCCTGCCACCATTTGCCCGGCAAGCGTTTCGACTTCCGCCATCTTCTTGCGGGGCTCTCCGCCGGGGAAAAATAATACCTGATGCGGGCGGCCGGCCAGCGCACGTTCGACCGCTGCCGCGTGCAAGGCCCACACATCGGCGGTGGTCACAACGAAGATCTTGCCCGCGCCGGGCGGAACAAACTCGGCTAGCCGGGCGATACACCCGCGCTCAACAATCGCATCATAGGCGCGTTGCGGAGTCTCAACGCGAAGAGAGGGCATACGTTCGTTGTACCATGGGCATGTTGCCCCAGGCCGCTTATCCACTCTTTCTCTTTTTCCTTTTCGCCGCGGCCCCGCTGAAGGAAACCAGCGCCACCACGGTGCTGTGGACGGCTCCGGCGATATTGCTCGCTGCCCTGATGATCGCCTGGGCGGCCGAATCGGCACAGTATTTTGTCGCGCAGGGGTTCGCGCTGGCCATGCTGGCCTGGCTGCAGACGCTGCCGGAATTTGCCGTGGAAGCCGTGCTGGCGTGGCACCAGCAGACACACCTGCTGCTTGCCAATCTTACGGGCGCGCTGCGGCTGCTGACGGGATTCGGCTGGCCGGCGATCTATGTCACAGCCGCTCTATGCCACCGGCGAAGCGGCGCGGGGCCGCTGCGGCGGATCGTGCTTCACGATCATCATTCCGTCGAAGTGGTGGCCTTGATGGTCCCGCTCCTGTACGTTCCCGTCATCGCCATCAAGGGTACGCTGACGATTTACGACGGCATCGTGCTCATCGCCATCTATGCGGCCTATCTGATCATCCTGAGCAGGCTGCCGAGCGAGGATCACGAGACGATCGAAGATCTGGAAGTGATTCCACGCACCATCGTGAAGGCGCGGCGGAGCAACCGGATTCTGGCGATCACCGGCCTATTCGTGGCCGGCGGAGCGCTCATCTACTTTAGCGCCGAGCCTTTCCTGGCGAGCCTGCTGGCCCTGGCCACGCTGGCGGGCATGCCGGACTTCATCTTTGTACAGTGGATCGCGCCGCTGGTGAGCGAGTTTCCGGAAATGCTGTCCACGCTTTACTGGGCGCGCCATCCCGAGCGCGCGGCTATCGCGCTGATGAACATGGTTTCAAGCAACATCAATCAGTGGACGCTCTTGGCCGCGATGCTGCCCATCGTATATTCGCTCAGCGTGGGCGCGCCGGCCGCTATTGTCTTGGACGCCGGACAGACAAAAGAACTGTGGCTGACCCTGGGCCAGGCGGCCATCGCGCTGGTATTTCTGCTCAATATGGAATTGACCTGGTGGGAGGCGGCGGCGCTGGCGGTTCTGTTTGCGGTTCCCTTCTTCGACTCCGCTGCTGCAACGGCAACTACGTGGATTTACTTCGGCTGGGCAGGCGTTGCAGTCGCACGGATGATTTTCGGCCGGCGCAAACCACCAGCATTCCCCCGGTTCGTGCAAGTGTGGAAGCTGCACGTCAGGCGGACCGCCTGACCACCGGAAGCAGTGTCATGCGAACATTACAGTCTACATGGCCTCGTCGAATCACCAGCACGGCCACCCGCAGGCCCTCCAGCAGGGCCAGCAGCAGGGTGAGCCGCGTTGGCCCGCCATGGTGGCGCTGCTTGCCGTCAGCGCATTGTTCTACGCACTGCCCCCGGCGCTGAAGGTTGGTCCCGACTGGCTGCTGGTGATCCTGGTCGCCGCCTTGAGCCTTCCCGGCGTGCTGTTCCGCCATTGGCGGCACCGGACTTTGATCCGGGTATGCGGTTACGCCTCGGTCAGCCTGATGACATTGGCGATGATTGGGTCGCTGTCTCTGCTGGTCGCACGGCTGCCTCTGCACCAGGAAACGCCGGGAGATCTGCTGCGCGCAGCCACGGCGCTGTGGATCGGCAACGTTCTGGTGTTCGCGGCCTGGTACTGGCGCTTGGACGCGGGCGGCCCGCACCAGCGCGATCTGCGCGAATCGCACACCGATGGCGCCTTTCTGTTCCCCAAAATGATGTTAACCAAAGAACTGCGCCGGGAAATGGACGAAGCCGACTGGAAGCCGGAATTCATGGACTACCTGTTTCTCGCCTTCAACACCAGCACTGCTTTTTCCCCCACCGACGTGCCGGTGCTTTCGCGCTGGGCCAAAGCCCTGATGATGATCCAGGCGGTCATTTCGCTCACCACCATCGCGATTCTGGCGGCCCGCGCGGTGAATATTCTGTGATTGCTAAAGTAGAAGCCTGACTATGGTCCTCTCGGACATCGACATCAAGAGATACCTCGCGGAAGGCAAGATCAAGATTGCGCCGGACCTTCCGCCGGAACAGTTTGGAAGCTGCTCCGTGGATTTCCGCCTGGGCGCGGAGTTCAGCGTTTTCGAGCACAGCCGCCACGCCTTCATCGACCTGCGTGAGAAAACCGCGATTCAAGACCTGATGCGGACGATCTTGGTTCCGGCGGGCGAAGCGTTTATCTTGCAGCCCGGCGAGTTCGCGCTGGCCATCACGGAAGAACTGCTGGAGCTGGACGACGACGTCCTGGGGCGCCTGGAAGGGCGTTCGAGCCTGGGGCGCATCGGCATCATCGTGCACGGCACCGCGGGCTTGTTCGATCCCGGCTGGAGCGGCAAGGCGACGCTCGAACTGAGCAATTTGGGACGCATGCCGGTGGCGCTCTACCCGGGCATGCGCATTTGCTCGTTCACCTTCGAGCAGCTTTCCACGCGCGTGGCCGTGCCCTATCGCAACAAAGCCGGCAACAAGTACGCCGGCCAGCAGCGCCCACTCGCCAGTAAGCTCGCGAGCGAAACCGGCAAGTAACACGGTGTAAGCCGTTACTTGTGCGGCGGCAGGTGCTGGACGTCTTTTTCGTTTTCCAGGCAGTAGGCGTCGAGCAGTTCTGTGTCGAACACGCCGACTTGCTTCACGTGCACGGTCCAGGGCCGCGAATACGCCTGCGGATCGTTCACCGTGATCTCGATTTCCAGGTTGCCGAAATTCAAACGCCGAATGCGCTCGGTGACCTTGCCCGCGCTGGTGAGCGCGCTGCCGGCGGCGTCAAGCCAGGAATCATCGTGGAAGCCGATGCTTTCGACCACCAGCGTGTCACCCTCCCAGTGGCCTATCGAGTAGCCGTTCAAAGCGGGTTGCGGGTCTTGCGGCAAAGGCCGGCCATCCGTGAAGATCTGGCGGAAGCTGGCGTTGTACTCATCGAGAATCGCGAGCAGGCCGGGTGCCTGGATCCACTTCTTCATCGTGGGCAGCAAGTGCATGCGCGCGCCGCCGGGAGCGATACAGCGGACGTACGGATCATCGGCCGGACCCTTCTGGCGGACTCGATCGCGCACCCACGGCAGGTACGGCAAGCCCTCTTTAAGGTCCGCGCCGATATTCAGAAATTGCTGGCTGATGGCCAGGTCCGTGCACACGCGATTGATGCCATCGCAAGGCAGCGGGTTCGCCGCCTGCCACATCCCGGAGAGATCCGGTTTGCCTTGCGAAGTTCGCCGGGCAGGCGCCATCCGATTGGGCTTCCCGTCCTTGGTCCTGGGGATGCCTCGAGTGGCGTAATTCAACCACTGCGCGGGCGCCAACACCGCGAATACGAAGAGCGCAATGGCAACGAACCGCATGCGGCGATTATAGCAACGGGCTTCGCTGCAGCGTCATCTTCCAGATGACCCAAACCCACCCGCGCCGCGCTGGGATTCGCCCAATTCATCGTGCTCAATCCACTCGATGGCTTCGTAGCGGGCGACGACTAACTGCGCGATGCGGTCGCCCTTTTCGACCACGTAGTCGGCTCCGCTCAGGTTGAACATCACGACGCGGATCTCGCCGCGATAGCCGGGGTCGATGGTTCCGAAGTTGACGGTGATCGAATGCTTGAGCGCCATGCCGCTGCGCGGCCGCACTTGGGCTTCAAAGCCCGGGGCTAGTTCAATGGCGATCCCGGTCGGGACGCCCTGGGCCACTCCGGGCGCAAGCACCACGCGCTCAACCGAGCGCAGGTCCATGCCGGCGTCTTCTTGAGGGCCGTGGGCGTACTGCGGCAGTACGGCGTCGGGGTGAAGTTTCTTCAGGCGAATTTGCATGTGGGAAATCGCTATCATAACCGTTTGAGCACACAAAAAGTTTCCCGCGTTGTGGCGGTCGGTCCCATGCCTCCCGAAAAGATCGCGTATGCGCTGGCGCGCTACTCGCGGTCGCCTGATTCCATTCGCGATTCCGTCGCCTGGGTGCGCACGCACGATTCGACCAAGTTTCTGGAGAGCTTCTATTTCCAGTACGGCCATGCATCCATCGCGGACTTGGGCCACGTAGTGCTGTGCTTTGAGGGCATCTCCGAGCTCGCGGCAACAGAGATTGAAGACGAGCAATTGTGGGACGGCCAGGCACGCTCGTCGCGCTATCAGGATTTTTCACGCTCGGGGTTCGTGACGCCGCCGGAGTTGACCGGGGAACATGCCGCCCGTTATGCCACCGCCGCGCAGAAGCTGCTCGACGCCTATCATCAGATCCACAAGGACATCACGGAGCACCTGACGGAGAAACTGCCGCGCCCGGACGACATGAAACCGGACGCCTACCAGCGCAACATCGCGGCGCGGGCGTTCGACGTGGCCCGCTACACGCTGTTCTTCGGGATTCCCACCGGCGTCGGGCAAGTGACCAGCATCCGCACGCTGGAGCGCCAGATCCGGCGTCTCAAGGCGTCAGAGTACGCCGAAATCCGCTGTATGGCCGATGAAATCGCCGAGGCCTGCGCACAGCCGCCGGAGTGCCGCTGGGATGAGGCGTCGTCGTCTGAACCCCTGGCGCCGACACTGGCGCGTCACGTCGACACCGACGAACACGCGGTGCGGTCACGGCGCGATCTGGCCGAGTGGGCGCGCGACAACGTTTCCATCCCGGCGATGGCAGTGGATGACGTGGACTTGCTGAAGCCCACCGACATGCACGCCGAAGCCGCGGCCACGCTGCTGTATCCGGTGACCGAGCTTCCGTTCCGGGCCTTGTACGAACTCACTCTGTCGTGGCCGGCCGCCCTGCGCAATGAGGTGATCGACGTAGCGCTGCGCTCCCGAAGCCGGCGCGATGAGTTGCTGCGCGGCTTCCGCGGCGGACTGTACGTCTACGACATCGTGATGGACATTGGTGCCTACCGCGACATGCACCGGCATCGCCGTTGCCAGCAGTTCCGGCAAGCCTACTCGGGCCATCTTGGTTTCGATACTCCGCAAGCCCTGCGGGATGCGGGGATTGTGGAATCCTACGAAAACGTCATGTCGGCGGCATTCGGCACGATGCAATCGCTTCCCGAGCCCGGGGCACACCACTTGCTACCCTTCGGCGCCCGCTCGCGGTTTCTGTTCAAGATGGATTTTGCCGAAGCCGAATACATCGCGCGCCTGCGCAGCGGGGTCAAAGGCCATTTCAGCTACCGGAAAGTAGCCTGGGAAATGAAGCAAAAGATGCAGCAGCTCGAACCCGAGCTGGGCCGCCTGCTGGAAGCCACCCCGCCGTGGGTGGAGGATCCTCTGAAGCGGTGACCAGCGGAAGCGGCAAGTATTTATAACATGCGAGTTATATCCTTTGCCTTGGAATACATAACGTGGGTGTGATACAATTACCTCGGAGAGTTTTGTGCTACGGAATGGGCGACGTAGACATAATTACGAACTGGCTCACCGAAATTCTGGCTTCGGAGACTGACCAGAGCGAACTTGAAGCTTATGTCCAGCTTTATGAGCTCGCTGGAGACAGGTCCATTGCGTCCTATGTAAGGGACATCGGCGATGGGCTCTATGCTTTTCGGTGCATCCGAAAAGGTGGCCTGAACTTGGCTCCGATCTTTTGCGAAGGACCTTTTAGTGAGCTAGAGATCACGTTTCTAGCGGGAGCATCCTGGCAAGGCAAGGTGTTGCGGCCGTACTCGGCTAAGGGAGCAGCATTGGAAAATTTAGAGACGTTACGAAATGACTCGACCAAAAGGACGCGATGGAAGAACTAACGGCACGGATCAAAAAGAACCTAGCGAATGAAGAGACTCGTTATGTTTATGCGGATACGGTAGTCAACGCTTTCATTGCAGCCCAGATTAAGGCCCTTCGCGATGACCGAGATCTAAGTCAGCAGGAGTTGGCTAGCCTGATCGGAACCAAACAATCGGGGGTCTCTCGTTTAGAGCGCGCGGATTACTCATCGTGGAAGGTAGAAACACTGCGTAAACTGGCTCGTGCTTTCGGTGTTAGGTTGCGTATTCGTTTTGAAGAGTTTGGCACTCTTTTAGACGAGATGCGAGGGTTTTACAATAAGAACCTACTACCCAGAAACTACAGGGACGATCCCATTTTCAATCCTCATACTAGAAGGCGAGGAGAGGGAAATGGCTTAGAAGAGACGGGGAAAGCAGTGGGGCTGAGCGCTTCCCAGCCCGGAAGGTTGCAGTACATCAACCTCCAGGATTCACTTCAGGGCGGGAGTGTCCTACCGAACACTATCTCGGGTGGTGCTACCGGGAAGCCTATGCGAAATAGCTTTGAGAATATCAATGGAAGTCAAGGGGCGAAATATAGCGCATCAGGAGCGTAGCGAGCATGTCAGATGAAAAAGTGAGAGTCGAACGCAGTGAAGATTTTGAGGAAGTCTACGCAAACAACGTACGCTACGAATCAAGCGTTTGGGACCTCAAAATGCTTTTCGGACAACTCGATCTTAGTCGCACTCCTCCGGAGATCATCCGACTGCACACGGGCATGACTGTTCCATGGACTGCCGCGAAAATAGCTGCCTATTTCATGGTCGTGAATGTTATCCTTCACCAAAATGCAAACGGCGAGATTAAGGTTCCGGACCAAGTATTGCCGCCGCGCCCAGACCCGGACAGTCCTGAACTAGACAACTTAGGGAAGGACACTGTGACCTATCTTAGCTGGGTATATGATCAATTTTTTGGTCCCGATCCGTACATTCCTCCGGGTGTGGACGTAGGCAAGATCTAGCGTTCGCGGCTCACTATCATAAATCAATCCGGCACCCCGGCCGCCCGTGTTATCCTGGATTCGTTATGTCTATTCCGAACGTAAAGCGGTACCGCATTACCAGTCCCGATGGCAGCATGACGGCGAGCCTGATGGCCGTGCTCCCCAAAGATATGGACGTCAACAAGTATCTTTCGGAAGCCGCCCAGCGCTTTGACTGGAAAGCGTACCAGGAAGCCCAGGCCAAGCAGTTCAAAGTCCGCGTCGGTCAGCAGAAGCAGAAGAAAGCGAAGTAGTTTCTTCGTTCAAGGCAGCCGGGCGCGTAACGTGCGCAGGCTCCGGATACCTTCGGCGGCCACATCCGGATCAGGATCTTTCGACAGCGTCTCGAGACTCGGGACGCTGTCTTTGTCTCCGGCCCTGGCCAGGATGATGCTCATCTGAATTTTCTCGTCCTTGGTAGCCGTGGACAGGATCGGATAGAAAGCCTGACGGATAGCGGGATCGTGCGAAAGCTCGATCAGGAACGCGCTGGCCACGCCGCGCCAAGCTCGCTGATTCAGGGTATTCATCAGGTATTGCAGCGGCCCGTAGCGGCCGGCGCTCACATCTCCCAATGACACCAGCGCGAACGCAGCCGACAGGCGCGGATTCATGCCCCGTTCGCCAGTGAACGCCTGTTGCACGGTGGCCCGGTCAGCGGAATTCTTGAGCCTCCCCAGGCCCTCCGCGGAAGCGGCGCGCACCAGGTCGTCCTTGTCCTGCAAGTAGGTTTGGAAAATCGTGCGGTCCACGGGAACCGCCAGCATGGCCAGCGCCGCCAGCGCCGCCCGCCGCACTTTAATCGTGCGGGCATCTTGCAGGGCTTCGCGGACTTGCGGCTCGGCCTCGCGGTTGCGCAGCAGGCCCGTGGTTTCGAGCGCCGTTACCTGAATCATCTCCTGCAAATCGCGCAACAGGAAACTGATGCGCGGCGCGGCCGAGGGATCGCCAATTTTCTGGATGGCGACCAGGGACTCGTACATCAGCTTGCCCTCTTTGGAGCGGAGCGCTTCGATCAGATCGGGAACCGCGGCGCGTCCTCGCAGCACGCCCAGGGCCCGCGCGGCATTGGTGCGCGATTCCATGGCCGATCCGCCGCGAGCCAGCTTGCCCAGCGCTGTGATCACCTCCGGACGCACCTGCACGAAGGGATCGATGACCTGATCATTGGTGTCGCTGAACTTGGCGCGCACCGCGGCGCCCGTCCGCGAAAGCGACCCGCTGATGCCGGTCTTCACATATCCCGGCAGATACACATTGACTAGGCCGTCGGTCGCGCGAATCAGCACTTCCGCGTCGTTATCGGCGGCAGCGCGCAACAGGCCATCTAGGGTCTTGGGGCCGCCAATTTCGATCAGCGCCTTTACGGCTTCCACGCGAACGCTGGTATCCGGATCGCCGATATAGGGGGCCAGTTTAGGGATGGAATCGTCGCCCTGCTTGGCTAAGTCGCGAACGGCGCGCGCGCGCTGGCGGGGATCGCCTTCTTGCGCGCGCAAGCTAGCTGAGGGAAGTAGAAAACTGAAGGCAACGATGAGGAAAAGCTTTGGTTTCACCGAATATACTCGAGCTGAACGCGGTGCGGGATCAGCCCTGCTTCGTGCCCCATATCGAGAAGCTTCTGTGCGGCTTTCGGCACGATCTCCCCACAATCCACGGTGTAGTGGTTGACGTACATGCCCACGAATTTCTCCGCCAAAGGCGTTTCCATATCGCGGGCAAATTGCAGCGCGTAATTCAGCGCTTCTTCACGATGATCCAGAGCGTACTGAATGCTTTCGCGCATCAGGCGGCAGCACTCACTGCTCATTTCAGGACTCAAGTCCCGGCGCAGGGCGTTAGCTCCCAGCGGCAAGGGCAAATCGTAGGTGTCTTTGAACCAGCGGCCGAGATCCACAACATTGTGGAATCCGGCCTTCGCATAGGTCAACTGCGCTTCATGGATGATCAAGCCGGCGTCGGCTTTGCGTTCCAGGACGGCTTCCAGGATCTTGTCAAACGGCGTGTCGACCGGCTCGAAGTCGGGCTGCATCAATCGCAGAGTCAGGTAGGCAGTCGTCAACCGGCC
The DNA here is from genome assembly GCA_009697505.1 of Bryobacterales bacterium. Taxonomy (GTDB): domain Bacteria; phylum Acidobacteriota; class Terriglobia; order Bryobacterales; family Bryobacteraceae; genus Palsa-187. Next base: position 2,667 of record SHUD01000015.1, on the reverse strand, counting down.
AGGAATCGCGATGCGTTTCCCCTTCAGTTCCTCCACCGCCATGGGATGCGATGCCACCACCAGCGGCCCGTAACCATCGCCGACACTGGAACCCGCCGCCATGAGCCGGTATTTGTCGGCCACGTAGGGATAGGCGTGATAGGAGATCGCCGTCAGCTCATATTCCCCTTCGCGAGCTTTGCGATTGAGAGTCTGGATGTCGTCCAGCATGTGGCGGAATTGCACCAGATGGGAGCGAATTTTCCGCGTGGCAAGCGCGTAAAACATATACGCGTCATCGGAGTCAGGACTATGGGCGCAAACAATCTCAGCAGGAAGCGACATGCGATGGGGTGAACCTTGATCATAGCAGGTGCACCGCGACGATAGCCGGTGCACCTCTTATCCATACAAGACCGGCGGCTTGCAGCTAAAGCGCTTCCAGTTCGGAGCGAAGCGCCGCCAGCGCCTCCTCCAGCGCCCGCAACTCTTCGGCACAGCCCTGCAACTGGCGGGCACGGCCCATCTGTTCCAGGCGCAGAGCGGAGGCGACCGCGTCACGCGCGCCGAAGTTCGCCACCGATCCCTTCTAAGGAGTGAGCCGCGCGCTCCAATTGACTGGCGTCGCCGGACGCAATCGCCGCACGGATTTCCCGCAAGGAATTAGGATAATCCTCGAGAAAAATCAGCGCAATTTCTTTGAGTAATTCCTCATCGCCACCCACGCGTGACAGCGCGAATTGGCGATCGAGTCCGGATTCCGGCACTGGATCGTTCATCGTCTTCCGAAGTGGAGCGTAATCGGGGCAGTTCATGCCCTCATGTTTCTATCGACTGTCTACCCATCGATTATGACAAATCTTGGAACGTCCGCGCCAACAAGGCGGGAAGGGCCTGTCCTGGCAACCAGCTGGTAGAATCGGACCTTCATGGTTACGTGCGGATGTGGCTTTTTCGGCGCTAGGGATGCGTGGGTCACCGCGCCTGTTCGCGCTGTTGATTTTCCCCGCCGTCGTGGGCCTGGCATTCCTCGTCGATTTTTTGTGGCGGCAGCCGAGGCTGGGGCGGGCGGGAGCCATCGCTGTGTTGGCCGTCTTCATGGGCGACGCCCTGCCGGAGTTCCAGTCATTTTATGCGGTGCGGACACCGGCTTTCAGAGGTCTTGCGGCAAGGCTGCGGGGGGAAGGCGTCATGCTGGCGGGCTAGCAGGCGGACATGACCGTCTATTATTTCCCGCCGGCGCGCGTATCGCTTGCATCTCTGTGGAGCGAGGCGCTCCGCGAAATCGAATCGGCGGCGCCATCGGCAACACCGGCGCCCAAATATCTTCGTGTTGGCGCCGAATGCAGGACCAGCGGCGCCGAAGGAGTAGAACACTCCGGCTACCAACGGGTCGAGTATCTGCGCGACTGGTCGTTTGCCGAGCCCGCGCGCGGCGAGCGCCACCCATGTTTTGTCCTGTACCGGCGCTGATGCCGGCCTGAAGCATGAACGCCGGGCTGCTAGAATCGGACTCATCATGATTACGCGCAGAAATCTGCTGCTCTCCGTGCCGGCGCTCGCGGCATCCAGAGCCTGGGCGCAGTCCGGTAGCCCTATCCGCCTGCGATCGTTCAATCACGTGACCATTCGGGTGTCGGATTTCAAGCGGTCGCTGGAGTTCTATCAAACTCTGTTCGGCATGCCGGTGCAGGGCCACCAGGGCGCGATCGTGAGTCTGCGGATTGGCTCCGGTCACAGCATATCGGCATGAGCGCGGCGGCTCCCGGCGAAAAGATCGGATTCCATCATTTCTGCATGACGGTGGATGGATTCGGCGTGGATCGCGTGCTCCAGATGCTGGCGGACCACGGCGTCACGCCCGGAGGCCCAGCGGCCGCCGCGCTGGGTCCATTGCAATCGTTCGTGAGGATGCGCAGCGAGGCCGAAGGCGGCGGCAAGGAACGGACACCGGAGCTCTACTTCACGGATCAGGACGGCATTCTGGTGCAGTTGCAGGACGCGAGCTACTGCGGCGGCGCGGGCCCGCTGGGCAATATCTGTCTCGCCAAGCCCGAAGCCCCGCCACACAAAGGGCTGCTCGCCGTGCGCGATATGAGCCACGTCACGCTCAACGTGTCCGATAAAGCGCGCTCCATCGCCTTCTACCAGGGACTCTTCCAGATGCCGATTCAGGCGCATCAGGGCCCCAACACGCCGGTGTTCGGGATCGGGCGCGGGCCCCAGTTTCTGGCGTTGTCCGCGGGCGGAGCCAACGCCGGAGCGCCGCGAAAAATGGGCATCGGCCATGCCTGCATGTTGATGGACGGCTTCCACGTCGACAAAGTCCTCAAAGCTCTGGCCGAGGTGGGCGTGAAACCCAGAGGCAACGATAGCAGCCCGGTGGGGCCGCTCGTGTCCTATGTGCGGATGCGCGGCGAGGAAGCGGGCGGCGCCAAGGGCGGGACTCCGGAGCTGTATTTCTCAGACCCGGACGGAATTCTGTTCCAGTTGCAGGACGCGAGTTACTGCGGCGGCGCGGGCTACCTCGGCAATGTCTGCCGCGGATGATAAGCGAATGATAAAATAGGAATCGCGTCAACGGCATTTGCCCGCTGACGCATTCACTCAGGGCCACCCTAGCTCAGTTGGTAGAGCGGCTGATTCGTAATCAGCAGGTCGCCGGTTCGATCCCGGCGGGTGGCTCCA
>SHUD01000014.1 GCA_009697505.1 Bryobacterales bacterium | reverse complement strand
TCCCACCGCTCCGACGACTGTTCCTTTCTTGCGAACCAAAACCAGAAAACCTCCTTCGGCCAGCCGTAGAGGTGCAACGGGGTGAATAGACGAAACCGGACAGATCACGTGTGAACAAAACCGGACAGATTGACTTACTACCGACACCAAGAAAAATCAGACGCAATTTTCAATCAGTTGAATCTGCTCGACTTATAGCCGGACGCTACTGCTCTGAATCAATCGATTGTAGAGATTTTATTGCCCTTGTTAGCTAAGGTGTTTCATCTACGCCCGACTCTAGGAGAAATCCTATGTCTGCTCAGGTCTTTTCGCCGGTACTATAAGCCATTGTACTTAGCTCTTCGAAGAGCCGGGTACTAGTTGTCTCTAAAGTACGAAAAGGCGGTGTCGGATGAAACGTGTATCAGTTCTTGCAGCTTTTGTTTTAGCCTTGTTGGTCAGTTCAAGTGCATATGGATCTATTTTCCATGGACCTGGTGGCGAACCCGGCAGCGGCGGCGGAAACTAGGCGAGTTCACATCGCGGGGCTTCGGCTGTATAGTAGAACGGTCGAGGCCCTGTGATGGATTCGGTTTACCCTTTCTCAACAGCGATAGCATTAACTCTCCAGGCGCTGTTAGTTTTCTTCCTCCTGTCCGGTCCCCTTCGTAAATACTTCATTGTTTTTGTCTATTCCACGGCGTATCTGCTTACTTCAGGTCTAGAGGCGCTGGTCATCCGGCAGGCCGGGAAGACTAGTGCGCTTTACAGTCGAATCTACTGGACCGATGAAATTATCTTGGATCTGCTGCTTTTCTTGATGGTGATCCTGCTGACATTTCAAGCAACTAAGGGAAGTATACTTCGCCGTGCCGTGAGCAAGATGTTATTTCTGGTAGTTGTGGTTGCGATTGCGCTCCCGTTTGTGATCGGGTCCCGCCCTTACTTTTCGCCGCGCTGGTTCCGCTTCACGGGCCAGATTCTGAATTTCGGCGGCGCGATCATGAACTTAGCGCTGTGGACGGCGCTCATCGGGTCCAAGCACAAAGATCCTCAACTCCTAGCCGTGAGCGCCGGCTTGGGCGTGGCGGTAACGGGGCAGGCAGTTTACTACGGATTGCGGCTCCTGACCACGGTGCCGCTGGTGCGGAGTATTTCCGACGTGCTCAACGTATTGACTTACCTTGCCGGAGTCGCCATCTGGTGTTGGGCTTTCCGTTCGGCCAAACGCACGCCCCGGAGCTCTTCCCAGGCTGTGACCGAAGCTTCCTGAGCGGAATTATTTTTTCCGGATGCTGATCCCCAGCTCGCGCAGCGCTCGCTCCGGAACGTCCGACGGAGCCTCGCACATCAGATCGGTTCCCTTGGCGGTCTTGGGGAAGGGGATCACGTCGCGGATCGAAGTTTCGCCCGCCAGGATCATCACCAGACGGTCCAAGCCCAGTGCAATGCCGCCGTGTGGCGGAGCGCCGAATTCCAGAGCGTCCAGTAGGAAGCCGAACTTGTGGCGGGCTTCTTCATCACTGAGCCCGAGCGCGGAAAACACCTGGGCTTGGATATGACGCTGATGAATTCGGATCGAGCCCGATCCCAGCTCCGTGCCGTTCAGCACCACGTCATACGACTTAGCCCGGCAGTGCCCGGGGTCGGTTGTGAGTTTCGGCAGATCCTCGTCGTGCACTGACGTGAACGGATGATGCGCGGCGTTCCAACGGTTCTCTTCCTCATCCCACTCGAACATCGGGAAATCCACCACCCACAGGAAGCGGAAAACTTTGGGGTCGAGCAACTGATGCCGGTCGTTGTATTTCTGTCCGGCGTGCGTGCGCAGCTGTCCGGCGGCGAGCAGGACCGTATTTTCCGGGCGCTGACCTTTGGCCTCGCCACTCCATCCGCATAGGATCAACAAGTCCTCTTCTGTCGCCCCCGTGCGCTGGCGGACTTCGGCCATCGCAACCGGGAAGTCGCGCTCCAGGCGCTTGGCGTCGTCAAACACGCGCAAGCCACGCTCCTGGCCGAAAGCCTTGAGTTCGTCGCGCTCCTTGCGGCTCACCGGTCCGGTTTTCGGAATCCGGATGGCCACCAGCGGCAGACCTTCCGGAGTCAGTCCCTCGCCTTTAAATAAATCTTCGACACAGTGAAACGCAGGCAGGCGCAGGTCCGGCTTGTCGCTCCCGTAAGAGCGCATGGCCTGCTCGTAGGTGAGACGGGGCAGCGGTAGTTCCACCTCAAAGCCCGCCTCTTTGGCGACGGTCTGGAGCAGCGGCTCGATCACTTCGTAGATGGTTTCCTGCTGCGGGAAAGACATCTCCAAGTCGATCTGCGTGAATTCGGGCTGGCGGTCGGCGCGCAGATCCTCGTCGCGGAAGCAGCGCACGATCTGGAAGTATTTGTCGAAGCCCGCCACCATCAGCAATTGTTTGAAGATCTGCGGCGACTGCGGCAGCGCATAGAAATTGCCCGGGCTGACGCGGGCCGGAACCAGATAGTCGCGCGCGCCCTCCGGCGTCGAGCGGGTCATGAACGGCGTCTCGATTTCCAGGAACCCCATGCCGCTCAATACCTGGCGCACCGCAAACGCGATTTTCGAGCGCAGGATGATATTGCGCTGCATGCGCGGGCGGCGCAGATCCACGTAGCGGTACTTGAGGCGGGCGTCTTCCTTCACGTCCACGTTCTCTTCCATGGGGAAGGGCGGTGTGCGGGATTCGTTCAAGATCCACAGCTTCTCGACCACCACTTCAACTTCACCGGTGGCGATGGCGGGGTTGATATTCTCGGCGGTACGGAGCGTCACCGTGCCTTCGGCCGCGATGACGTATTCGGCGGCAAGCAGTTCCGCCTTGCCGTGAACAGCCGGGTCCAGGCCTTCATTAAACACCAACTGCGTGACGCCTTCCCGGTCCCGCAGGTGAATGAAGATCACGCCCCCCAGGTCGCGGCGCCGGTGGACCCAGCCCATGAGGATGGCTTTCTTGCCGGCATCGGAGGCACGCAGTTCCCCGCAGTTATGCGTGCGACGCAGGTCGCCTAAAAAATCGAGAGGTACGGATGGCATGTGTTGTGGTTAATTCTTCCTGATGTGCGCGGCCAGCGCTTCGCGCGAAAGCGAAGTCTGTTCACCCGACGCCATGTCTTTTACTAAGTATGTCCCGGCGGCGATCTCGTTGTCTCCCAGGATCAGCGCGAAGCGCGCTCCGGTCTTATTGGCCGTTTCCAGAGCCCGCTTGAGTTTGCGATCCACCGAGCGCTCGACGGAGATACCGGCCGCGCGCAGTTCAGCCGCGATTTCTCCGGCTTGCTGTTCCGCCGCTTCGCCCATGGGCGCAAGAAATACATCGACGGTAGGCTGGGCTTCGCCCTGGCGGGCGTCCTCGACGCTCATCACCAGGCGGTCTTCGCCAATCGAAAAGCCGATGCCGGGCGCGGGCACGCGCGACCCGAGCGATTCCGCCAGGCCGTCGTAGCGGCCACCGCCCAGAACCGAGTTCTGCGCGCCGAGCGCTCCATGCGTGATCTCAAACGTCGTGCGCATGTAGTAGTCCAGGCCGCGCACCAGACGCGGGCGGACTTCAAACGGGATTCCGCGGCCATGCAAGTGATCCTGCACCACGCGAAAATGCTCATGGCAACCTGCGCAAAGATGATCCAGGATCGAAGGCAGCGTATCGATGATCGCCTGGTCTTCGGGGATTTTGCAGTCCAGCACGCGTAGCGGATTCGTCACCGCGCGGCGCTGGCAATCCGCGCACATCTGGCTGGCGACGCCCGCGAGCCGCTCTTTGAGCGCGGCCATGTACTGTGGGCGGCAGTTGGCATCCCCCACGGAGTTGAGGATCAGCCGGAATCCTTCCAGGCCCGAGCGTTTGAGGATCTCCACCACCATCTCGATCACTTCGGCGTCCACCACGGGCGATTCCGAACCGATGGCCTCCGCGCCAATCTGGAAAAACTGGCGGTAGCGGCCTTTCTGCGGGCGTTCGCGGCGGAACATCGGGCCCATGTAGTAATACTTCTTGACACCCGGAATCTGATCCAGCCGGTGTTCGATAAAGGCGCGCATGACCGAGGCAGTGGCTTCCGGGCGCAACGTCAGTGATGTGCCGTCACGGTCCTGCCAGGTGTACATTTCCTTGCCGACGATGTCGGTGTCTTCGCCGACGCCGCGCGCAAACAGTGCCGTCTCCTCAAAGATGGGCGTGCGGATTTCGCGATAGTTGAAAGTGCGGAACACTTCGCGCGCCACGGCCTCCACGTGATTCCAGACGGCGCTGGAAGGGGGGAGAATGTCCCGTGTTCCTTTGACAGCTTTCATCGCGGAGCGTCTTTCATTGGGGGTTCGGCCTTGAAGATCGCTGTCCGTTCCACGTAATGCCGCACGCCGTCCTCGAAACGGACTTTCTCTTCGGCTGTTACGCGGCGCTTGGGCTTGGCCGGAACGCCCACCACCAATGTTTCCGGCGGGACCTGCATGCCCTCGGGAACCACGGCTCCGGCGGCGACCACCGCGCCTTTTCCGATGACGGCGTCGTTGAGTACGATTGCCCCAATTCCGATCAAAGCATCGTCTTCGATCGTGCAGGCGTGCAGAACCACGGAGTGCCCCACCGTCACGCGGTGGCCAATTTTCAGCGGGACTCCGGTATCGCAATGCAGGACGCAGTTGTCCTGAATGTTGCTTTCGTCGCCGATACTGATGATGTCGTTGTCGCCGCGCACGGACGCGTTGAACCAGATGCTGGAACGCTCGCCTAGCGTAACGTTACCGGCCACCATTGCGCTGGGGTCGACATAAGCAGAGACAGCGATCTTGGGGGCAATGCCACGAAGCGAACGGATCATGATGAAAACAATGAAAGAGAGGCGTGAATCCCTATGTTATCAGGTATCCTCAGGTATATGCGCGTATTGGCCCTTTTGCTGTTCGCCTTGTCGTTGTGTGGCTCGGTTCTGCGGGCCGACGAGCGCACGCAGAAGTTGATTGAACGCCTGGCGCAGGAAGCCGATGCATTCCAGAAAAATGCGCCCCAGGTGGTGGGCCGGGAAGTGTTCCACCAACGGGCGCTGGTCACTCCCCCGCGCCGCAGGATTCGCATTGGTAAAGCTGTGGATCAGGTGCCGGAACCTTACTGGCAGGAGCGCGAAATCGTATCGCAGTACGGATTCGCCCTGCTGGGGGAGGCGATTCATGAATTGCGGCAAGTGACATTCGTCGACGGAAGACAGGTTGCCGACGAGCGCAAGGCGCAGGATGATCTCGCCCGCCTGATCACCGCCGGCGAAGACGAGCGCGGAAGGCGCTCGCTGCAGCAACTGGAAAAATACGGACTGAAGGGCGCGGCAACCGATTTCGGGCAGCTTCTGCTCTTATTCAACCGCGCAAATATCGAGCGCTATGAAATCACCTACCTGGGGCCGCGCATGATGGCGCCCACCCGCTTGGATGCGTTCCGCTATAAGCAGATCGACGGGCCGCGGGCCTTGTCGGTTTATCAAGGCGGTCAGGCGCGGCGCCTGAGTGTGGAGGGGGAAATCTGGGTTCGCGAATCCGATGGTCTTCTTTTTCGTGTGACTCTCAACGCTACCGGCACCAACGCCGAACCGGCCGTGCGCGAGGAAGCCACTGTTGATTACGCGCCCAGCGACTTCGGCACCGTCCTCCCTTCCAAGATCAGCCATCGTGAACTGCGCGCGGGGGCGCCCGTGCTGGAGAACACCATCACTTTTGCGGCATTTCACCGCTTCGGAATGCCGCCCAGAACCAATAAGTGATGCGCATCGTCTACTTGCACGGGTTAGCCTCCAGTCCGCAATCGAGCAAAGCGCGGTTCTTCGGCGAAAAATTCCGCCAGGCGGGCATCCCGTTTGCAGCGCCCGCATTGGACCAAGGGGATTTTGAGGGGCTGACGATTACCAGCCAGCTTGAGGTAATCCACAGTGCGGTTGGGGATGGCGCTTCCGGAGTCGTCTTGATGGGTTCGAGCCTGGGCGGTTACCTGGCGGCGTTGTTTGCAACGACGTTTGCCGCGACGCATGCACAGGCGGTGGATCGCCTGATCCTGATGGCGCCCGCTTTCGATTTTCTGAACCGTTGGAAAGCACGGCTCAGCCCAGAGGAAATAGTCCGCTGGAAAACCCAAGGCTGGTTCCCCATCTATCACTATGGAGCCAAGGCTGAGAGGCGCTTGGGCTATCAATTTCTGGAGGACGGCGCACGCTATCCCGGCGTTCCGGACTTCTCCCAGCGGGCGCTGATCCTTCAGGGAACGGAAGACCCCGTGGTTCCCGCGGCGGGTTCGCAAGATTTTGCGAAAGAACACCCCTCGGTCCGGCTGGCGCTGTTCCCCTCCGGCCACGAACTCACTGACGTCTTGGACGGCTTGTGGCGGGAAGTGGCCTGCTTTCTTGACATCCCGTGAAGATGGTGAATCCGCCGAGAAGGTGTATGCTAGACTCCAATTAGAGACGCGAGAAGTTGGAGTGCGTGCAACATTTTGCCCGCTTCTCACGTCCTAATAGCGTGGAGCTGGATACGGGTGTGTCGGTGCCTGAACAAGACCTGAAGGAACCTAAAGTGGCCGGCTATGGTCCCAAGGATCACCTCGCGCACCTGCTGCCGCCAGATTCGGTTGAAAAACTCTGGTTTCTGGAGATTTTCCAGAACATAAAGGACCTGATCAGTCCGCCCAAGTTGCCTCCGCTGGAACTGACCTCGAAGCCGGTTCCGATCGAAGAAATCAAGATTTACGCCGGCAATGAAAGCCGCGCTGGCGTGGCTTCGCTACTCATTCACGTGGGCGCGGTCGCTCTCCTCCTGTTTGTGGCCTCGCTCAAGCCGGTGCAGGATCTGGTAAAGCAGCAGGTCACAGCCCTTGAGGTGGATCTGCGGCCCTACCTGTCGCAGCAGAAGAAGCAGGCTTCCAGCGGTGGCGGTGGCGGTGGAGCCCGGCAGCCTCTGGATGCCAGCAAGGGCAAGCTGCCCAAGCCGGCGCCGCGGCAGTTCACGCCTCCACGCGTGGATCCTATTCCCGATCCCAAGCTGCCCATGATCCCGACCGTGATCGCTCCCGACGATGTGCCGAACATCCAGGCCAACAACTATGGGGACCCGATTAGCCGGCTGGGAATTCCCTCCAACGGCATCGGATTCGGCGGTGGTATCGGCAGTGGCAGTGGTGGCGGTGTCGGCCCTGGCAAGGGTGCGGGCGTTGGACCGGGCAGTGGCGGCGGATTCGGCGGCGGAGCTTATCGCATTGGCGGCGGTGTCTCGGCCCCGAGCGTACTGAGCAAAGTCGAGCCCGAGTATTCCGAAGAAGCCCGCAAGGCCAAGTGGCAAGGCACCGTGATACTGGCGCTGGTGGTCGATGACCAGGGGCGTCCGCAGAACCTGAAGGTGCTGCGCTCGTTGGGCTTGGGCCTGGATCAGAAAGCTATTGAAGCGGTCGAAAAATGGCGCTTCAAGCCCGGCATGAAGGACGGCAAGCCGGTCCCCGTCATGGCCACCATCGAAGTCAACTTCCGGCTACTCTAAATCTCTACTACTTCGCCAATGCCGGCAGCGTCGTAAACGTGAGCGCGGGCGGAATGCGGATGCCCAGCGCTCCAATTTGCGCTCCAAACGGGGCCACGAATTCAATGGTTCCGCGCTTGCCGGCCGCGACGGGGAATTTATCGATCCCCAAGGTGAAGGCCAGGTGGCCATTGGCGGCCAGGCTGAGCGCGTCGCTGGCAATCAGGCTGCCCGTATCGTCACGTACAATCACCGGCACGCTGGCCGGTTGCGATGAGACGCTGTTGACCGCGAGCCCGGTCGCGGTGCCCCCGGTATTGTCAAATGCGATCACGAATCCATTGGCGGAGCTACGGGTTTCCAAGGGCACCACGGCTTCCTGGCCGTTGGGATTGTAGCGGAAAATCACAAAGCCGCCGACGTTGCCGGTGGTGGTGAGCTGCGCGGAACCGATGGTGGCCGCGGGGTCGCTGGCCGGCGCCGCGCTCTGCACAATCAAGGAGGCTCCGGCGGCCAGCGGTTGGGTGATGGTGTTCGCGTTGGAGGAACTCCCCGTCTGCGGAAACGTGAGCGGAATGGAGAGCGGCGTCCCCGTTCCCGTGGCGAAGAATTTCAAGGTCGCCTGCGCCGGGGTGGCGCCCGTATTCACCAGGACAAAGGTGGTTTGCCAGCCGGCGCCCGTCGCAATGTGCGCGATGCTGCCGCCGCCGGTGCCGACATTGGCCAAAGCGGGAATCGTCGTCAGCGTGAGCGTGTTCGTCCCGTTGGCCTTGATGAGCGGCGTCGTGCGGATGCCCAGCACGCTGATCTGGCCGCCGGGGGGAGTGGCGAACTCGATGGTGCCGCGCTTGTTCGCCGTGAACGGATATTGCTGCGACAGCACGAACGACGTGTGGCCGCTGGAGGCCAGGGAGAGTGTGGTTCCCGGCTCGCTGATGACCGCGCCGGTGTCATCCCGGATCATCACCGGTATGGTGGCAAAAGAAGACGAAACATTCTGCAAGGCCACGCCCAGCACAACTCCACCTGTGTTGTCGAATGCCAATGCGTAGGAACCTGCGTTCCGTGTCTCCAGCGGCACCACCGCTTCCTGATCGCCGGGGATCAAATGGAAAACGGCGAAGCCGTCGATGTTGCCGGTGGCTGACAGTTGGGCCGAGCCAACCTGAACCGGGGGTGTCTGCGGGCCACCGCTGGTCATAAAAAGAGAGGCCCTCCCTGCAATGTTCCGGTCCAGGGAAGAAGCCAGCAGAGGCGACGACGATGAAGCCGTTTGCGGGAATAGAAGCGGCAACGTGAGTGCGCCTGACGGATCGCCGAACAGGCTCAAACGGGCAGTGGCGCTGGTTGTGCCTTTGTTCACAAGAGTAAACGTGGTGGTCCAAACATCCTTCGCCGCGATGTGCGGCATGGAGCCCACGAAGCTGAGCCCAAAAATAAAGGCGGCCTGCTGTTCGATGGTGAAGGTCGCTCCCGCGACACTGAGCTGGCCGCTACGCCCTGACCCCGAATTCGGGGCGACCGTGAAAGTGGCCGCAGCCGTACCGCCTCCTCCACTATCCAAAAGGCTCACCCATGCGGGCGCGTTCGCAATCGTCCAGAAACAATTTGGCTGCGCCTGAACCTGGATTACTCCGGCTCCGCCCGATGAATCGAAAACCCGCCCGCCTGCCTCCAGAGAGTATGTGCAATTGGAGGCGCTGATGGTGAAGGTTAATGAAAATAGAGGTGTGGACGAGTTGCCCCATAAAACCCGCACTTTCCAGATTCCCGCAAGCGACGCCGCGCTGGCATCTTTAATCGATAACGAAGCGGAAAAACATTGGAAGCCTGTTGTCGTGGAGGTGAGCGATGTCGTCGTGTGGACGGTGCCGTCCGGCCGCAGGAACTGAACTTGCGCGGGTTCTCCGGAGGCTGCTCCGGTCACTGTGAAGTACACCCAGGCTCTCAAGGAAGAAGCAGTGAAGCTCGCGTTCACGGGAGGCGTAGCGCAGCTGCCGCTTACCGCGCCATTGGAATCCGAAGTCACGCTGGTGAGAGCGGTGACCGGTATGGCCGGCTTGTTAACCAGATCGTATCCAACCACATCCAGAACCAGGATCTCCGCCGATGGAGAAATGTCGACATTGGCGACTCCAGGGCAGCCGACGGCATCCTGGACGAGTGACTTTGCGCAATCGGTAAACCAATCTCCCTCGTCCTGTCCGTTGTCTACATTGTTGTACTGCTGCAGCATTTGGACCCCGTCCAGGGAAAAGCAGGCGTTGCTGCTGTTGGGCGAGGAGCACGGAGCATTGGTGCCGGGCCCAAGGCCGCGGGTTCCGTCGCTGTGATAGCGAAACAAATCGGCGGGTGCAATATACCCACTGCCGCCGCACCCAAAGGCACAAGAGATCGTGCCCAGTACCTCATCCACTTCATGCTCAACGACGCTATAGAAATCGAACTGGCTCAATCCGATGGTTCCACCCGTGCGGTAATACAACCTTCCGGCGGACTGCATCGCGCTGCTGATGGTAATGATTCCGTCATAACATTCACTCGTGCCGATGGTGCATAAATTTCCGTCTGGTTTGGTGCCGAATTGCGTAAGGCCCAGCGCTCCCGCCACTGCACTCTGTAAGCCGACCCGGTAACTGCTACCGTAGGGATTCGTGGGCGTCACGCTGCTCGTAAATGCTTTGATATCGTTGGCGCTTGTGAGGCGCCGTTCCAACGCCGCCCGGAAGCTGCTATAGGTAACGAGAGTCAAGACGCCCCCGCTCTGGCCGAGTCCGGTACTACCGAACTTGATGTATATGTTTGCATTTGCGTTTGAAAACGTGCTGGCATAAAGCCCCGCAATTCTGGTATTCAAGGTATCGCAGACTCCCGCGACGGCAATGACCGTCGGGTCGCAAACAAACGTAATTCCCGACGCCGTGGCGGCGGTGCGCGTCGCGGCCGCACCGGCAGGCAAAGCCGAAGTGTCCACAGGCATCCCTGATGATCCGTTGAAGTGCGGCTGACCGTCTGGGTCGGCGATTCCCGTGGATGACCGGATCGCGCTTTCTTGGGATGAATCCGCAGTGGATTGTCCCACAGCAACAAGGGAGCAGGCTAGGGCGAGTGTTACAGAAATGTTCCAAGCCCTTCGGCCAGAATATTGCATGGTTGTTCCTCCGTTACCAGGAAAAATCCCCAGTTTACTGCAATCCCCATTATCGGTCAATAATTTTCCCGTGCGGCCGGGGGCACGCCTCAGTCCTAGTGAGCGGCTCCGGTTGTAACCGTTCCCGGCATCCATTCGGTGTACTCTTAGGTTGCTATGTCCTTTGCAGAGCTTCCCTCGGGCCGCAGGAATCCGCAAGCGGCGATTGTGGTGGTCATCGCCGCGATCCTGGCCGTACTGTTTTTCAGTCGCTCGATCTGCGGGTGGATGATCGACTATTTCTGGTGGGGCGAGATGGGGCAGGTGCCTACCTGGATCCGCATGACCGGCTACCGTTACCTGCCGGGGCTTGCCGCGTGGGTGATCGTGTTCGCCGTCTTGTGGGTGGCGCACGCGCGCGGCATGAAGCACGCCGGGGAACGCCTGGGAGCGCACACGGCTTATGCACGGCTGAGCACGGTGGCCGTAGCGGTCGTTTCCCTGATCATCGCGCTGGCGACCGTCGAGGGCTGGACCATTGCGCGGTATGTGGGTGGTCAAGGCGTCGGGGCGGCCACTTGGTCCGATCCGGTGTTCCAAAAACCTCTCTCTTTTTATTTTTTCGAGCTGCCGTTTTATAGAATGCTGCTGGGATTCGTGGCCACGGTGGCCTTCGCCGGCGGGCTGGTCTACTATCTGGCGGCGCGCGGCTGGCAGCTCCGGCGTGACATGCCGGGATTTGTCCTGGGCCAGGAGATTGACCTTAGCGATTTGCGCCGCCTCGGACGCCTGGAGACCGGACTGCTCAAAGGACTCGGAGCGCTGTTTCTGGTTGCCGTCGCGGCACAGTTCTGGCTGGGGCGTTATGAGTTGCTGCTCAGCGATCATGGCAACCTGATGGTCGGTATCGACTATCTGCAACAGAACCTGGGCTTGCCCCTGCAGATGGCAAAAGCGGGCGCGGCGGTCTTGGCCGCGATTCTAGTGCTGGCCGGCCGCCGCAAATGGGCGATGGGCTGTGCGGCGGTTCTCGTGGTGGATTGGGTCCTGCCGCCTTTGGTGGGAAGCCTGTATGTGCGTCCCAATGAGCTGATGCTTGAAAAGCCGTACATCGTGCGGCATATTGAAACCACGCGTGCCGCATACGGCCTTGACCAGCGCGCCCGCACGGTGGATTTCGCCGCGCAGAAAGAGGGCCGCATTGATTTCGCGGAAAATAAGACGCTCCTGGAAAATGTCCGCCTTTGGGACTGGCGGGCGTTCCACGACACGCTGAGTCAAAGCCAGCCGCTGCGTCCTTATACATATGTCGACACGGATGTAGACCGCTACCAGATCGACGGCAAGCTCCGGCAGACCTTGCTGGCCCCGCGCGAGATGGATCTGAATCAGTTGGGGGACGCGCGCAGCCGCTGGATCAACCGCGCTCTCACCTTCACGCACGGCTACGGGTTCGCGATGGCGGAAGCCAACCGCATCAGCGAGGCTGGATTGCCGGAACTGCTGGTGCGCGACGCCCCTGCCGTGGTCCGCACGAAAAGCCTGAAGGTGGCGCGGCCGGAAATCTATTACGGCGAGACCATGGATCAGACCGTATTCGTGCGCACGGCACAGCCGGAGTTCAACTATCCTTCAGGATCCAGCGAAGTCAATACGCGCTATGAAGGCAAGGGCGGGTTCCCGATGTCGTCCCTTCGAGCGCGTACCGTCGCGGCATTGGCGGAGGGCGACTGGAACATTCTGCTCACCAACGCTCTCACGCCGGAAAGCCGCATGATGATCCGCCGGCGCGTAAGCGAGCGGGTGGCTGCGCTGGCTCCGTTTCTCGAATGGGATGACGACCCCTATTTGGTGAACACCGAAGAGGGCCGCCTGGTCTGGATCATCGACGGCTACACCACCAGTAACTCGCATCCTTATTCGCGCAGCGTGTCGATGCAGAATCTCGGGCGCTTCAACTATATCCGCAATTCGATTAAGGCCGTTGTCGACGCCTACGACGGCGACGTGCACCTGTATGTGTTCGACGGGGAAGATCCCCTGATCCGTGCCTACCAGCACTTATTCCCGGAGTTGTTTAGCCCAGCCTCCGCCATGTCCGCCGGGCTGCGCGCGCATGCCCGCGCGCCGGAGATGCTGTTTCGCGTGCAGGCCGAGATCTACCGTACCTATCACATGCGCGATCCGGAGTCGTATTACAACCGCGCCGATCTGTGGGATCTCGCAACCTTCACCACCGGCGCCCAAGGACAACCGGAACCGGTGCCGCCGACCTATATGGTCGCGGAGCTTCCGGGAGAAAAGGAGCCCGAATTTCTGCTCATGACCCAGTTCACGCCGCGCAACAAACAGAACCTCATTGGTCTCATGGCCGCGCGCAGCGACGGCGCCCACCTCGGTGAACTGGTATTCCTGCAATTGCCCAAGCAGGAGGTCATCCAAGGTCCGCTTCAAGTGGAAGCGCTGATCAATCAGGATCAGAATATTTCCAAAGATCTGACGCTATGGAATCAGCAGGGTTCCCAGGTGCTGCGCAGCCAGATGCTGACGTTGCCCATCGACCAGACCTTCCTCTACGTCGCGCCGATCTATATTCAGGCCGCGCAGGCGCGCATGCCGCAACTAAAGAAGGTGGCGCTGGTGCGAGGCAACACTTTGATCTACGCTGACACCTATGACCAGGCTTTAGCCGAATTGCAGGCGGCGCAAGGTGGAAAACAGGTGCAAGTCTTGACGCCGCCTTCTTCCCCCGGGCAGCCGGTGACGCCGGCGTCGACGCCGGTTTCCGATCCCCGCATCGACAATGTCCGTGCACATCTCCAGCGCTATCGGGAACTGATGGGGCAGGGCAAATGGGCTGAGGCGGGCAAGGAACTGGAAGCCGTCGAATCGGCCGTGAGGAAATAAGCTTGCGGCGGCCGGCGGCGGTAGCGGCCGTGGCCGTGTGCGCCGCCGCGGCTTGGCTCGTGTTGTGTGTCGTTTATCTGTACGCGGGGAATCCCACCGGACTTTTCTACACAGGGCTCAATTCCCGGCTTCCGGCAGATCTTGATGCCGGCCACACGCGGCGGGTCAACGATCCCATAGGATACGATGGCGCATTCTACCATCTGATCGCGCACGATCCTCTGAACCGGCGGGGAGTTCTCGATTACGCGGACACGCCCAGTCTGCGCTGGCGGCGAATCGGCGTTCCGGCTCTGGCGGCACTGATCGGCGGAGCAGCAGGCGGGCGCTGGGTCGACTACTCTTACATCGGTGTTGAGCTGGTGTTCCTCGCTCTCGGTGTGTATTGGCTGGCGCGCTACGCGCAGGTCCGTGGCTGCGCGCCGATATGGGGACTCGGTTTCTTTCTGATTCCGGCGGTTGCCGTGTCGCTCGATCGCATGACCATCGATCTGCCTTTGGCTGCGCTGTGCATCGGCCTGGCACTTCGGGCGGAATCATCGAAGACCACCTGGCCGGCTTATGTGATGCTCATTGCCGCGCCCCTGATCCGCGATACGGGCATCATCCTTGTGGCGGCCTGGTGTCTCTACTCAGCCTTGCAGCGGGATTGGCGAAGCCTGCTTCTAGGGGTGTTGAGTGCCATGCCCGCTCTTGCCTGGTGGGCCTACGTGCGGGCGCACACTCCGGCCGATGGCAATGTGTATTTGGCTCGCTATCCTTTTGGAGGAATCCTTGGGCAGACACTCAGCGGTTACACGGACCCCACCCATACTTTGTGGTTACGTGCAGCTTATCTACTCGAATGGGTGGCACTGGCGGGTATCTGGCTGGCGCTGGGGCTGGCGTTGTATTTCGGCTTCACGGCTCTTCGCAGTCGCCACGCCAGATGGATGGAATTGACGGCAGTCCTGTTCGCCGTTTTTGCGGCTTCCCTGAACCAGTTGGACCTCTGGGCCTCCGCTTACGCCACCGGACGCACCATGTCGCCGATGCTCATCATGCTGGCGCTTCTTGCTTGGGAATGGCGCCGCCCCATGTTTGCACTGCCCCTGCTTCTGGTGGCCCCCCGCATCGCGCTTCAGTATGAAGCCCAGCTCCTCGGTGTGCTTCGAGGCGTGGGTGTGCTTCGTGGCATGTAGTGAGACCACAGTTGTACGATAAAGGCGGATGGGTGCTCATCACCATCACGAATCGCACTCCCCGCGTGCGGATGTCAGCATGACCAAAGTGCTGCTAATTTCGCTGGTCCTGACGATGGTGTTCGTGGTCTTTGAAGCGATCGCCGGGTTTCGCGCCCATAGCTTGGCGTTGCTTTCCGACGCAGGCCACAATTTCACCGATGCTTTTGCGTTGCTGCTGGCCGCCCTCGGCATCTACTGGCAGGCGCGCCCTGGAGATCACGAAAAGACCTATGGCTACCAGCGCGCCGGAGTGCTGGCAGCCTTTGTCAATGCACTCAGTTTGGTGGTTCTCGCGATGGCACTGTTCTATGAAAGCTATGACCGGCTGATTCATCCGGCGACCGTGGGCGTATCCATCATGATGGCGGTGGCTGGCATGGCGCTGGTGCTGAACCTAGGGATCGCCTGGGCCTTGGGCGGGCACGGCCAGCACAAACACGACCTGAATATTCGCGCGGCCTGGTTGCACATGGCGGGCGACGCGGCCAGTTCGGCGGCTATTATCGCCGGCGCATTGCTCATTCGCTATACAGGCTGGCAGATCATTGATCCGATTCTCTCCGTCCTCATTGGCATTGCCATTGTATGGTCGGGGTGGGGGATCATCCGTGACTCACTGAATATTCTGCTGGAAGCTTTGCCCAAGGGCATGCGCCTCTCGGAAGTCGCCGGTGAGTTGGGCCGCGTTCCCGGCGTAATCGATGTGCACGATTTACACATCTGGAATCTTGGTTCCGACTCGCGCGCGCTGAGCTGTCATGTTCTGATCGAAGACATGCCGCCCTCCGAGAGCGAGTCCATCCTGCGCCGGATCAACGAGGTCCTCTGTGGCCGCTTCGCCATCCGCCATACCACCGTCCAGTTCGAGCACGTAAAGTGCGCGTTGGCGGAAACCCACTGTACCGCGGTGCAGACGCGTCCCGGGCACGAATGAACCAGCCGCTGGAACATCCTTCGCGGATCGGCAAGTATGAAGTCGAGCAGTTCCTCGGCGGTGGCATGTCCCGCGTGTACCGCGCCAAGGACAGCGTTCTGGGCCGCCACGTTGCACTGAAGATCCTAGCCAACGCCTCGCTGATCGCGGCCAAAGCGCATTTTCTTCAAGAAGCTCGCCTGGCATCGAGCATCGCTCACGAAAACATCATCGCTGTGTACGATTTTGGCGAAGACCAGGGCCGCCCCTTCATGGTAATGGAGCTTCTGGAGGGCGAAAGTCTGCGTGACGCCATTCGCGGCAATCGTACCGGCGGCATGGCCCGCAAGCTGCGTATTGCACTCCAGGTGGCTCGCGCCATTGGTTATATCCATGGCAAGAAGATCGTCCATCGCGATATCAAGCCGGAAAATATTCACATCGATGCGGTGGGCCGCGCCAAACTCATGGACTTCGGCATCGCTCAGGTGGAAGGCACGGCCGCTTCCGGCGACGGATCCACGCGCGGCACTCCTTTCTATATGTCGCCTGAACAGGTCCTCGGAAAGGAGGTCGCCGCGCAAACGGATGTGTACTCGTTTGGTGTGCTGACGTATGAACTGTTGAGCGGCGTCAAGCCCGTGCAGGGGACCACCGTGGAACAACTATTCGAGCAGGTCCTCAACGTCAAGGCCAATCTGGAACCGCTGCATGAGGCGGAGGTTCCGCCGGCCGCGATGGACCTGGTTGCCAAGTGCCTGGCGAAGGAGCCGGACAAGCGTCCACAGGGTTTCGAAATCATCTGCGGCGCGCTGGAAGAGATTCTCGGACCTGGTGCCATCCGCCTCAATCCCTTGCCGCAATCTGAGCCTGCCGCCGCGGCCCCTGCCTCGTCAGAGATAATACCTGGCCGTTGGCAAACACCTTGGGGCATTGGGCTGTTGGCCGCGCTCGCCGCAATTGCCTTCGTGGTCATGGCGTATTTTGTTTTTACTCTGCGCCGGTAGCTCAGCCCGATGCGGACCTCTCCCAAGTTTGCGGCCCATTCCGGGCGATTGGTTGTAGTTGTCTTGGTCGTGCTGATCGGGTTGATCACTTCAGCAGCCGGTGTTTATTTATGGGTGCACCGCGTCTTTGCCGTTCCGGGGATGGTTTACTATCCGGGAGGCGCGTTCCCCTTCGGGCCCGCAAACAAGCCCATGAATCTCGGCCCGTTCTACATCGATGAAACGGAAGTTTCCAACTCCGAGTTCGCGGAATTCTGCCGCGTGACCGGATGCCAGCCGCCCGCCGGGGCACCGGATCTCCCGGTGGCGAATGTGACTATCGAGCAGGCCCGCGCTTTCGCGCAATGGAAAGGCAAGCGCCTGCCGACTCCCCAGGAATGGGAGCGCGCGTCTCGCGGAGTGGATGCCCTGCGCTATCCCTGGGGCAAAGAGGATGATCCCAAGCGCGCCAATGTGCTGGATAATCCGAACCTGACACAACACGCGCTGATGCCAGTGAAATCGTTCACCGCCACGCCCGAGTACCAGATGGCGGGCAATGTGTGGGAAATGCTCGAAGGCCCCGTCACTCCCGCCCCCGCGGACCTCGCGCGGTTCGCTCAACTGGTGCCTCCGGCGACGGCGGATGAACAGTGGATTCAGATCCGTGGCGGTTCGTTCAACACTCCTTTGGCCGAAGCGGTGACCTACCAGTACCGCGCGATCCCAGAGCGTTTTTCGGCGCCTGACATCGGGTTCCGCTGTGCCAAAGCGTTAAAGTGATCGTGGGCGGGGACGGCTTCGCGTGTCGACCTGGAAGCCCCGAAAACGCGCGTGCTACGCTCGAATTGTGAGCTTCCCCTTATGAGTTTCAACCAGTCCTTTTTTGCCGCCCGCTTCGGCATCACCGAGCACGACCTCGAGTCGTACTTATCCGAAGCGCTCTCCGCCGGCGGCGATTACGCGGATCTGTACTTTGAATATCTGGCGACGAGTTCCATCGGTGTCGACGAAGAGATCGTTAAGAGTGCAACCGAAGGCGTCACCATGGGCGTCGGCGTGCGCGTCCTTGCCGGTGAGCGCACGGGTTACGCCTACAGCGACGACCTCAGCCCCGGGAAAATCCGCAAAGCCGCCCGCGTCGCCGCGCTGATCGCCAAAGGTCCTGCCAGTGTCGTGAAATCCGGTTTCGAGCAGTCCCAGCAGCACAACCTCTATCCCATGCTTCATGCCCCCAATGAAATGGGCCTCGCGGAGCGCGTCGATCTGGTGAAGCGTGCCGACCTCGCCGCCCGTGCTTATGATCCCCGCGTATTCCAGGTGCAGGCCACCTATGCCGACAGCCTGCGCAATGTTCTGGTCGCCACCAGCGACGGCCGCTTGAGTTTCGATCGCCAGCCCATGGCGCGCATGAGCGTGATGGTCTTGGCCCGGCAAGGAGAGGGCTCTCCGCAGCATGGTTACTCCGGTGGCGGCGGGCGCGTGACTCTCGATTTCTTTTTGAACCAGAAGACCCCGGAACATTTCGCGCGGGAAGCCGCCCGTCAGGCGATGGTTCAACTTGACGCGGGCGACGCGCCTGCTGGGGAAATGCCCGTCGTGCTTGGCCCCGGGTGGCCGGGAATTCTGTTGCACGAAGCCGTCGGCCATGGCCTGGAAGCGGATTTCAACCGCAAAGGGACGTCGGCGTTTAGCGGACGCATTGGCCAGGAAGTGGCTAGTCCGCTCTGCACGGTCATCGACGACGGCACCATCGGCAGCCGCCGCGGTTCGCTGAACGTGGACGACGAAGGAATGCCCACGCAAAAGAATATCCTGATTGAAAACGGAGTCTTGCGGGGCTATTTGCAAGACAAGCTTTCCAGCCGTTTGATGAAGACCGCCTCCAGCGGCAGCGGCCGCCGCGAAAGCTATCAGCACATTCCCATGCCGCGCATGACCAACACGTACATGCTCGCGGGCGATAGCGATCCGGCCGATATCGTGCGCTCGGTTTCCAAGGGCCTTTACTGCGCGACTTTTTCTGGCGGACAAGTCGACATTACCAGCGGCAACTTCGTGTTCTCCGCCACGGAAAGCTATCTCATCGAAGACGGCAAGATCACACGGCCCGTGCGTGGAGCGTCACTCATCGGCAATGGACCTGAAGCCCTGAAGTACGTGAGCATGGTCGGCCACGATTTGAAGCTCGACGAGGGGATTGGCACCTGCGGCAAGGAAGGCCAAAGCGTTCCGGTCGGTGTCGGCATTCCGACTGTCAAGATCGATCGCATGACCGTGGGCGGGACGGCCGCTTGATGCAAGACCGCATGAGTCCGGCGCAAGAATCCACACTAGAACAGATTGCGGCGGATGCCGTCGAGCAAGCCCTGGCCGGTGGCGCCAGCGGAGCCGAGTGCACTATATCGGAAGGGGAAGAATTTTCCGTCGGCGTCCGTATGCGCGAGATTGAGAATTTGAAGGAAGCCGGTTCGCGCGGCGCGGGCATCCGTGTTCTGATCGGCGAGCCGGGCGCGCAACGCGGCGGCTCGTCTTACACTTCCGATCTCTCGCCCGAAGGCATTCAGAAAATGGTCAAGGCGGCCCTCGAACTCGCCAAGATCACCAGCGTCGATCCTTTTACTGGGCTTCCTGAGCCTGCCGAACTCGGCAAGTTAGAGGGCGATCTGCGCCTTTACGACGAAGCGATTGAGGACATGACTACCGAGTGGAAGATCGACCAGGCCCTGCGCGCCGAAAAGGCCGCCCTGGACTTCGATCCGCGCATTCAGTTGAGCGAGGGCGCGTCTTTCGATTCTCACGTCGGCCGCCGCGTGTTCGCCAATTCGCTGGGGTTCACCGGTAGCTATCAGACATCGAGTTGCAGCCTCAGCGTGGTTCCGGTCGCCAGGCAAGATGGCGCCATGGAGCGCGACTACTGGCACACGGCCGCCCGCAGCGCCGCGGGACTGGAGAGCCCGGAGTCTGTTGGACGAATTGCGGCTGAACGGGCTCTTCGCCGGCTGAACGCCAGAAAGGTCGCGACCCAAAAGGTCCCCGTGATTTTTGAACCGCGTACCGCGCGCCAGTTTCTCGGCGACATTTTCGATGCCGTGAACGGATCTTCCATCTACCGGCACGCGTCGTTCCTGGCCGGGAAACTCGGCGACAAAATCGCTTGCGATGCGCTCACCGTTGTCGACGACGCGACCATCCCGGGCCTGTTCGGTACCACTCCTTTTGACGATGAAGGCGCGCCTTCGCGGCGCACCGTGGTCATCGAGCGCGGCGTGCTTAAGAGCTACCTGTTAAACAGTTATTCCGCGCGCAAGTTGAATCTGAAGACCACGGGCAATGCCTCGCGGGGCATCACGGGTAACGCGGGAATCGGGCCGGGAAACTTCTTTATTGAAGCGGGCGCTCTTTCGCCGGAGCAAATCATCGCCGGCGTCCCCAACGGTCTTTACGTCACCGAACTCATCGGCGGGGGAGGGAACACGGTTACCGGCGACTACTCTTCGGGCGCCGCCGGCCTGTGGATTGAAAACGGCAAACTGACGTATCCTGTTTCCGAGATCACCATCGCGGGGAACATGCGGCAGATGCTCCAGCAAATTGACCAAGTGGGATCGGACCTGGAATTCCGCGGCGCGGTTGCCGCGCCGACCCTCTTGATCCGGGAGATGACCATCAGTGGCCAGTAAGCCAAGCCAGTCCAGTCCGTTGCTCTATATCGGCGGCGTGATCGCGCTGCTAGGGGCGTCCATCTGGGGCTATACCGAGTACGCCGCCCGCCATTCCGGCAGTGCGATGGCTCTGACCCCGGAAGCCAAGGCCTACGTGCGCAACCTGCAACTCAGCGACGTCGAGATGAAGGCTTCCGAGAACTACTTCAAGCAGACGGTTGTGGAAATCAGCGGCAAGATCGCCAATGCAGGTGACCGGCCGCTCGCAAGCATCGAGATTTACTGCATCTTCCATGATCCCTATGGGCAATTGGTTCTCCGCCAGCGGCTCCCCATTGTCGGAGGCCGCGTCGGTGGACTGAAGCCGGGTGAAATGAAGTCTTTCCGATTGCCTTTCGACGATTTGCCGCAAAGCTGGAATCAGGCCATGCCGCAGTTAGTGATCGCCGCCGTAAAATTCTCTTGATGCCACGTGTGCTGCTGGTCGACGATGACGCCGCTGCGCTCTCGCTCCGCAAGCTGATTGTGGAACGCGATGGATATGAGGTGGCGGCTGCCGCCGATCCTGAATCCGCCCGGGTGCTGTTCGCGGAGACCCAGCCCGAGGTTGTCGTTCTGGACCTGCGTTTGCCGGAAGCGGCCGACGGCCTGGCGCTGATTCGTGATTTCCGCGCCGCGAATGCCACCGTCCGCATCATCGTGCTCACCGGCTGGCCGCCCGACCTGGAGGGCACGCCAGAAGCCGCAATGGTCGACCAGATTCTGACAAAACCGATCCGGACGGCGGCCCTGTTAAGCGCCCTCGCCAGCGCGTAATCTGAGATTAGGAGGTGTTGTATGCAAATCGACCGCGAAGCATTTATCGCCAGCCAGGGTGGAGCCTCCGTTGTGAATCGCATGAACCCGGAGGCCAAAGCCGACGCGCTCGAAGACTACATGATGCGGCAGTTAACGCCGGAGGGGAAGATCCCGCGCGTGGCTGACATCGAGGCGCGGATTGAGACGCGTCCGTTTCGCCGCGGCGTCGGGCACCTGTTTGTCGCCGAAGAGGGGGACACGAACGTCAGGCGGCTAGCACCCATGCCCGTCAAGCCCACCCTGGCCGACTTCTTCCGTCTGCGCTTTTTGTCGACCGGCAACCACGTGTTGCAGAGCGCCAACCTAGCGATGAAGAATGGCCTTGCCGAAGAGATCATCCTGGCGTGCCTGCTGCATGACGTCGCGCAGGAACTCATCAAAGTGGACCACGGCTGGTGGGCGGCCCAGTTGTTCGAGCCCTACGTGCCCGAACAGACCGCCTTTGCGATCCGCTACCATCAGGCGCTGCGCTTCTATGCGGACGAAGCCAACGGTTATCCGTATCCAACGGTTTACAGCTACGTCTTTGGTGAAGACTACCAGCCCGAACCTTACATCGAAGAGACCTACAAAATGGTGCGTCAACACCAGTGGTATTTCGCCGCGCGTCAGGTAACCATCAACGATCTCTATTCGTTCGATCTCGATGTGAATCCCAGCTTGGATCAGTTCACGGACGTGATCGGGCGCCACTTCACGCAGCCGGCCGAAGGGCTCGGTTACGACAACAGCCCGGTGGCGCACATGTGGCGGTCCATTATCAAGCCCGATGCGCCGCTGTAGGTCGCATCAAACTCGCCGCGCTTAGAGCGTCTTCATGATCGTCGTGAAGGAAGCCGTCCGCAATTGTTCCAGCGTCAGGCCGCTGAGGGCCGGGATCTCGTTTTCCGGAATCGCGCCGCAACTCATCGCGCGCAGGAAGTAGTTGAGCAGGCCCTGGCCCGTGGCTGCGTCATCAAAGACGTTGCCCACGCGTGTTGACTGCACCGCCTTCGCCATCAAGTTCCGCAGGCGCTCCGAGGCCGCGTTCAATCCTTCCAGGAAGAACGAATAGACCGCGGCATAGCGAATCGGAAACTGGCCCGGATGCAGATCCCAGCCCTGGTAGATACCGTTGTAGAGCGCCGCCCGCACTTGCTTGTAGTGCAGCTTCCACGCCTTGTGCACGTTGTCGCGATTGTCCGCGATCTGCGCCGCCGTCAACACGTTCCCACGATGCACCGCCAGTGGCATGATCGGCGTGGGACCGTCGGAGACCGCGATGCCCGTGCCCGCTAACTTCATGAGCATCGTGGAGCGCGCGAAATCGCAAGCCGGATGCAGCAGGCTCTGGTTGTGTGAAGTGATGCCGATCAGCGACGTGTAATCGTACGGCCCGAAGTGTGCGCCCACGCAGCGTCCCTGCGTGATGTCGACCAGTTCGTTCAGGTTCATCAGCGAATACGGCGTCTCGATCATAAGCTCCACGCCGATATCCGGATACGCGCCCAGCACCTCCATGAACTCTTCCACTTCGCGCCGAGCCGTGATCTTGGGTAACGTGACGACGAAGTCCTCCGGCAGCTTTCGTGCCTTGCTCAGGAAGCGCTCCAGCGTCCGCAGCGCGCGAGCCCTGGTCTCCGGGCTTAGCGACTTCACCCGGAAACCGATGAACGGCGGTAGAGACTCCTCGTCCATGGCCTGTTGCAGTTGGTCGACTGCCGAATCCACCGCGACATCTTCTTCTGCGTCCGCGCGGATGCCGTAGCCGTCCTCGAAATCGATGCGGTAATCCTCAACCGGCTCGCGCTTCAGTTTCTCGACCACCCGCGCGTAGACCGTCGGCGCCAGGTCCCTGGGCAGATCCAGCACCTCGGCGAGCGCCGCCGCGTCCGGCGCGTATTCGGCCAGCAGCCGCTCGGCCAGCCTCCCCAGTTTGCGCGTCGTGTCGGCCTTGAAGAGGTGGGCCCCTCCGTAAACCACATGTACCGATTGTCTCATTATCAATATCAATAGTTTACGCGAACCAGATTCGATTCTAACTGGAATGATTCTAGTCCCGTAGCAAATATAGTACAATACAACTAGCCGTTCCGATGTTCTCCCCGACCTTCAGCAAGTATCTGGAACTCACCAAGCCGCGCATCACATGCTTCATTCTGATGAGCGCGGCGATCGGCTTTTTCTGCGCCGCTCACCGCTTCGGCGGCTTCGACGCTTGGGTTCTGTTCCATGCCCTGCTGGGGACCGTGCTGATGGCCAGCGGCACCGCCGCGCTGAACCAATGGTATGAGCGTATCGGCGACGGCCAGATGCTGCGCACTCGGAACCGTCCGATTCCCTCGGGCCGCGTCGCTTCCGCGCATGCCTTCGAGTTAGCGATCGCCCTCTCGGTGACCGGATTTTTCGAACTGTGGCTGGGCGCGAACCTGTTGACTGCTTTGCTCGGGTTGTTCACCCTCGCGAGCTATATTTTCGTCTACACGCCGCTGAAGCGGATCTCGCCGCATTCGACGACGGTGGGCGCGATCCCCGGAGCCATGCCTCCGCTGATCGGCTATGCTGCCGCCAGCGGGCTGCTCAACTGGGAAGCCGGAGTTCTCTACGCGATTCTGTTCCTGTGGCAGTTCCCGCACTTTTACGCGATTGCGTGGATGTACCGCGAAGATTACGCCAAGGCGGGCATCCGCATGTTGCCTGTCGTGGAGCCATCCACTCAATCCACCGCGCGCCGCATCGTCTGGTTCAGCTTGGTGCTGATCCCCATCAGTCTTCTGCCGCGCTACTTCGACATGGTGGGCTACTATTATGTTTCCGGAGCCGTGGCCGTGGGCGCGTATTACTTCTATGTGAGCATGCGGGCGCTGTTCGACCGCACGGTGTCGCGCGCCCGTCAAGTCCTGCTGGCAAGCGTGGTGTATCTTCCGGTGCTTTATGGCCTCCTGGTGCTCGACCGCACTCGTTTCTAGCGTTTTGCTCGGCGCGCTGATCCTGACTGGCTGCGCGAGCCAGCCCGCTCTGCCTTCCCTCGGCGTGGTCCCGCAATTCACGCTGACCGATCAGAGTGGAGCCGAGTTCAACAGCGCGTCCACGCTCGATAAGAAAATCTGGGTGGCGAATTTCGTGTTCACCAACTGTCCCGGGCCGTGCCCGCGCATGAGCTCGCAGATGCACCAGGTGCAGACCGCGCTCGCAGAAGAAAAAGATGCGCGCTTCGTCTCTTTCACAGTGGACCCCGCGCGCGACACGCCGCCGGTGCTTGCCGCCTATGCGCGGCACTTTGAAGCCACTCCGGGAAAGTGGTTCTTCCTCACCGGCGCCGCGCCCGATCTCAACCGCATGAGCCGCGGCGTGTTCATGCTCGGCGACGTGGACGGCAGCCTGGAGCACTCCACGCGTTTCGCGCTGATCGACCGTCTGGCGCGGATTCGCGGCTACTATCAAAGCCCGGAAGCCGATGCCATCCCGAATCTGATTGCCGACGCCAAGCGCTTGCTCAAGGAGTCTCTCTGATTGACGTTCACGATCTGCCGGCTCTGAACGCGACTCTTAACGGCACCGCCGCAGTGCTGCTCGTCGTTGCGTTTGTGCTGATCCGGCAGGGCCGCCGCGAAGCCCACAAGCGAGTGATGCTGGCGGCGTTTGCGGTGTCGAGCCTGTTCCTGATTTCCTACCTGATCTACCACGCGCAAGTGGGCTCGGTGCATTATCCGCACACCGGCTTCATCCGCACCGTGTACTTGTCTATCCTGGTGACGCACACCATCCTGGCGGCCAGCGTCCCCGTCTTGGCCGTCGTGACTTTGCGCCGCGGACTCAAAGGCAACTTCATCCGCCACAAAGCCATCGCCCGCTGGGCGCTGCCCATCTGGCTCTACGTCAGCGTGACGGGAGTGGTCGTGTATTTGATGCTGTATCAGTTCTAACTTCGTGTTCGATGGCGGTCGCTTTGCGGCTATGACCCTCTGCGTTGCGAGAATGAGATACTGAATTCGTGCCGACCGTACTGACGGCGGGGCCGGAGCCTGTCGCGCTGGCCAGAAGCCCCGGTTTTAGTCCGGCAGAGCTGCGGCGCATCCATCGGTTAGTGGACGAGAATCGGAGCCTCATTTTGGAGAAATGGAATGAACGCTTCCCATCCTAATCCCGGAGAACGCGTGCGGGACGTGCACTTCACCGAGGACGCGCTGGCAGTGGATCTCTCCGATGGCCGCACCATCATCGTTCCCTTGGCGTGGTATCCCAGGCTTCTCGATGCAACCACCGAACAGCGTTCTCACTGGGAGATCAGCGGAGCGGGATACGGAATTCACTGGCCGGACATTGACGAAGATTTAAGTACGGAAGGCCTCCTGCGCGGCGCGCCGGCCGCCGCCGAACCAGCCCGCGTGCGGCGATAGTCCTACTTCCAAACCTCCCTCAACCACGGCACCGCCTGTCTTAACGCGTCCCTAAATCGGGAAGTCTCGTAGTGAGTGATGCCGGTC
The DNA here is from genome assembly GCA_009697505.1 of Bryobacterales bacterium. Taxonomy (GTDB): domain Bacteria; phylum Acidobacteriota; class Terriglobia; order Bryobacterales; family Bryobacteraceae; genus Palsa-187. The sequence continues at coordinate 23,766 of SHUD01000014.1, read as the reverse complement.
AGCGGGATGAGCTTGGCGTTGACGCCGGATTTTTGGAGTTCCGCGATGCGCGCCTCCGCTGGGCCGATCGGCGCGACCTGGTCGTCGCGGGAGTGAATCGCCAGGACCGGAAGTGTCCAACCCGCGGCGGATGCCGGAGGCCTGCTGGCCACCGGGATCGCGGCGCTGAAACGCTCCGGATACTTTTCCGCAATATGCCAGGAGCCTGTGCCGCCCATGCTGTAGCCCGTGACCACGATCTTTTTCTTGTCGATCGCGTAGCGGCCTGCGATCTCGTCGAGCAGCGCGCTCACCGCCTTCTCGTTTTCAGGACTGCTCCAGTCGCCACGCACGGAGTCCGGGGCGACCATGATCGCTCCCAGTTCCGCCAGCGCCGGACCAATAAGGGCCTGGAGCACGTCCCCACCGGCTCCGGTGGCGTCTCCGCCTCTGACTCCGAAGTGCAACGCCAGCACGAGCGGAACGGGCGCGGACGGCGAGTAGCTGCGCGGGATAGAGATCACATAGTGGATCGCGGGTTCGCCCGCGCGGGGCAGACTCGCCCTATGCACTCCTGGGGTGGGCACGGGTGAATCGCCGGGCGCTTGTGCGAACGCGGAAACCGGTAGCCAAATCAGAATCGCGAACAGAAGGGTGCTGTGAGAGGGCATCGAACTCATCATACTCGTTCGTGATAGCCGGTTCGCGATAGAATGCCCACGTAGCTCTCTTATCCAATACAAGACGGGCCTGAAGGGGAGTCGAAATGCGATTACTGAATGCAGTTACCTTGCTCGTCGCGGGCGCGGCGTTGTTGCCGGTACTAAGTGGGCAGAACCGAATGACAGTGTGGGCGCCGGTGCCGGTGCAGCCGAACCCATGGATCGCGCCGAACCAGCCCATGATCAAGCTGTCCGATCTCCGCGCCAAGCACGCGAGCGAGCCGAGCTGGACGGAAACCGTCGTCAGCGACAACTTGTTCCACGCCGATTACATCTCCATGGCGCCGGGAGGGAAGACTCCGCGGCGGTTCCATCAGGACAATCGCGCGTGGTGGGTTGTGCAGGACGGGCAGATCCGCTTCACCATCGAGGGCCAGGAGCCGTTCATCGCTGCGAAGGGTTTCATGGTGCAGGTGCCGCATCGCCTGGTCTACAGCCTGGAAACCGTCGGCGACAAACCGTCGCTGCGGCTGGAAGTCACTCCCGCCCATGCCGACATTATGTATCCCATCGATGAAACGCCCCTCGCCGTTCCCGGCACGCAGTATGTAAAAACGCGCGTTGCCACGGTGAAGGGGGCATACGACAAAGCGAACGTGCCTTTCATCGACTTCAACCAGACCATCGCGGGGCATCCGGTACCGAAGCAAAATCAGGATCAGTTTACCGGCGACTCCCACGGCATCGCCAACATCATCCGGGGCGATCCCAAGAAGCAGCCTCCCGCCAAAGACAGCGACAAGGGGCATCTACACATAACCGGCCCCGAGTTCTGGTTCATCCTAGAGGGGCAAATGGAGTTCAAGATTGGCGCGCTGCCGGCTTTCGTCGCCGACCAGGGTGATATCGTTTACGCGCCGGCGAAGGCGTGGCATCGCGTGCGCTTCGCGGGCGAAGGAATGGCCACGCGGCTGGCCATCGTCGGCTATGCAAACTCCCACGTCTTCCAGACACCGGAGGAATTGGGAGGCCAATGAAGGCCCCCTCACAGGCGCCGGGTTACGGTTTTGGGGAGTTAATCGCGAAGCAATAGAGCAGGCCCGCGCCGCCGGTGGAGACCAGGTTTTCCTGGCTGCAGCCACGGCTGGGATGCGTCGAGTTCCACGATGAATTCGGCCCACCGGTGCGGTCGAAATGGCCCAGCATGGCCGTGCCTTCTCCGCTGCTGGTCCAGTTATTGCAGGTGTGGTCCGCGTTGTCGGTGAAGCCGCGGCCGTCGGGCATGGAGCCGGTCAGGATGTCATGTTGGTTAGGAGTATCGCCGGCGCCCTTCACCGATTCGCCCTTTTCCGTGATTGCGGTCACTTTGCTCACCGTGTTTCCGGCGCGTGCCAGTTCCAGAGTGTCGCCGTGCAGATCCGCCAGGCCTTGCGCGACACGCCCGCTTTTGGCGTTATACCAGGGACCCTGGCCAATGCGATCGCGGGCATTCACGGCGGGCTGGCCGCCCTTGGCCTGCGTGCTGAGATAGGCATGCCAGGTGAAGGTGCTGCCGGCGGCCGCGGCTAAAGTTTGGCAGCGCTGATCCGCTCCGGCGACGCCTCCCAGATCGGCTCCTTTGCCGGAGCCCGAACTGGTTACAAAGAAACTCATGGGTTGGGGTGCTTGCTTCGCTTGGCCGAACGCCATCGACGAAGCCAAGGTGAACAGTGCGCAAGCAAAAAGAGAATGTTTTTTCATAGGAGCCTCTCCCGGGTAGGATATCACAGCGCCGCCTGTTGCGCGCCGGCTTCCGCCGTATAATGTTAGCCAGTTGAACGTCAGCTAACCCTCGGGAGGAACTATGATCCGACGCCGCGAATTTATTCAGGGAGCGATGGCGCTGGCCGCTCTGCAAGCCAGTGCGCCGCCAGTGAGTGCCCAGGAAGTGCCGAATTCGGTGGGCACGAACCAGCCGAAGACGAAGGCTCCGGCGCAAGCCTGCGATTGCCACATGCACATCTATGACCCGGCGCGCTTTCCGTTTTCGGGAACCACCAGAGCTCCTTCGCGCGCCACCGTCGCCCAATACCGGCTGCTGCAAAAGCGCAACGGAACGTCGCGCGTGGTCATCGTGACGCCCCGCAATTATGTGGTGGACAACCGCGTCACGGTTGATGCCATCGCGCAGCTTGGAATCGCCAACGCCCGGGGCGTTGCCGTGGTGCATCCCACCATCACCGGCGCGGAGCTGAAGAAGCTCAACGAAGGCGGCATTCGCGGGATTCGCTTCAGTATCGCCGACCCGGCCGTAGCGGTAACCACTCCCGCGATGATTGAGCCCCTGGCTAAGCGCGTGGCCGATCTCGGCTGGCACATTCAGTTCAATATGAGCGGGCAACAGGTCGTGGAACTCGCCGACGTGCTGCGCCGCCTGCCTACGCAGATGGTATTCGATCATCTGGCCAACCCGCCGCTGCCGGCCGGCGTCGATCATGCCTCGCACGGGATCGTGCGCGAACTGCTCGACAAGCGCCGCGCCTGGGTGAAACTCTCGGGCGCCTACAGCAATACCAAGGTGGGCCCTCCGTCGTACCCGGAGGCCACCGCCATCGCGCGCGATTTCGTCCAGGCCGCGCCGGAGCGTCTCGTATGGGGCAGCGACTGGCCGCACCCCAGCCTCCCCGACGACCGCAAACCGGACGACGCGCTGCTGTTCGACCTGCTTGCGGTGTGGGCGCCCAACGAAGCGGTGCGCAATCGCATCCTGGTGCGCAACCCGGAAACGCTCTACGGATTCGCGAAGTCGGCGTAAGGTGTACCAGTTCCGGCTCCGTCTGCGTCTATAATTGAGCAGGAAGTGACCTTATGCGCCTGGCCGTCGTCGCGTTACTGGTGGTAGGTTCCAACGGGTTTGCGCAGCAGCGCGACCTGAACCCCATGGGAGGGACTGGAAACATATTGCGCCCGGGCATTCCGCTGTGGGGTCCGTCAGCGGCGCCTGGACCCGGTCCAGGTCGCCGGCCTCAGGGCGGGGGCCAGTTTGGAAGGGGAGCCTCGGCAGGCTTTGGCGGCGGCGCCGTATTCATCCCGGTCCCCGTGGGCGGCGCCTTTGGCGGGGGTGCTCCCGGCTACACGGTTCACAATCCGCGTCCCGGATACTACGATCCGATCTTCGGAGGCTACACGCCACCGGCTTACGCTCCGGTTCAAGTCTATGACGATACCCCTGCGCCGGCACCGACTCCGATGGTCGTTATTAATCAAAACTTTCAAACCGATCCCGTGCGCCCGCAGTTCCGCGACTATTCCAATGTGCAACTGCCGGAGCCCGGAGTGACGATCGCGCCGCCGTCTTCCCCGGCTGCGCAAGCCGCTCCTGCCCAAGCAACGGCAATAGACGATCAGCCCATAATGTTCCTGATTGCCTTGCGCGATCACACCATCCTGCCCGCCGTAGCCTACTGGGTGCAAGGCGACACTCTGAATTACATCACGCTACAAGGCGCGCAAAACCACGTCAGCGTTTCACTGATCGATCGCGATTTTTCCAGGCAGCTCAACGCGGAAAGTAACGTGCCCTTCCGCCTGCCGGCCGCGCAATAGTGAGCCCAAATCATCACATCATGACCCACGACTTCGTGACCACCGCCTTCACTCTGGACGGCTATCGCATCACGCACAACCTGGGATTGGTGCGCGGCATCGTCGTCCGTTCGCGATCGATTTTTGGAACCATCGGCGCGAGCCTGCAAACCATTGTGGGGGGGAACATCACGCTGCTTTCCGAGCTTTGCGAAAAGACCCGTGAGCAGGCATTTGAAAAGATGGTCCAGCACGCCATCATGATGGGTGCGGACGCGGTGATCGGCGCGCGCTATGACGCGACCGAAGTGATGCAAGGTGTCACCGAGGTGCTGTGTTACGGCACTGCGGTGCGCCTTGAAAAACTCTAAGAAGGCAACTGCGGCGGCCGCTTCCGGATGAGATCGTCAACGATATTGATCAAGGCGTTAAGGCGATCATCGATGCTCTTTCCCGCCTCGACTTGGTCCGGGCGCACCTTGGCTTACGCTTCAGCAATGTCCTTGACGGTTTGTGCCAGCCGGTCCAGACGGTCGGTGAGTACGACCTGAGCGGTCAGCAACTGCTTGTGCTCCTGCTGGAACTGGACGTGGTCGTCAATCAGGAGGGCCATGAGCCCCTCCAGGCGATCCAGCCTGCCTTGTCCGTTACCGGGGTTGTTGCCAGCGTGTTGATCGTTAGCCATGGCAGCTCATTTCTATTCTGCCATGGCCGGACCGTTTATGCTTTGGCTTCGGCCTTCAGCTTCTCGCGCTGCTCTTTGAGGATCGCGCGGCGGCTGAGCTTGATCTTGTTGCCTTCCAGGCCCAGGACCTTGACCAGGATCTGGTCGCCTTCGTTCAGCTCATCGCGCACTTCCTTGATGCGTGTTTCCGCGATCTCGGAGATGTGCAGCAGGCCGTCGGTGCCGGGGAAGATCTCGACGAAAGCGCCGAAATCCACGATGCGGACCACTTTGCCCAAATAGGTCTTGCCTATTTCGGCCACCGCGCAGATATCGGTGATCATCTGGATGCAGCGGTCGGCGGCGGTGCCGTCGGAAGAGAAGATCTTCACGCTGCCGTCGTCTTCGACGTCGATCTTGCAGCCGGTCTGTTCGACAATGCTGCGGATCATCTTGCCGCCCGGTCCGATCAGCTCGCGGATCTTATCGGTCGGAATCTTCATGGTGAAGATGCGCGGCGCGTACGGAGACATGGTTTCGCGCGGCTTGTCGATGGTGGCGACCATGATTTCCAGAATGTGCAAACGGGCCTTGCGCGCCTGTTCCAGCGCTTCCTTGAGGATCGCGTGGGTCACGTTCGGCACTTTGATATCCATCTGCAAGGCCGTGATGCCGGCCTTGGTGCCGGCGACCTTGAAGTCCATGTCGCCGTAGTGGTCTTCGGCGCCGGCGATGTCGGTCAGCACGGCGTAATCCTTGCCTTCCATCACCAGGCCCATGGCGATGCCAGCGACCGGAGCCGCGATCGGTACGCCCGCGTCCATCAGAGCCAGCGTGCCACCGCACACCGAAGCCATCGAGCTGGAACCGTTGGATTCCAGAATGTCGCTGACCAGGCGCATGGTGTAGGGGAACGCCGCGTCATCGGGCACTACCGCCCCGACCGCGCGTTCGGCCAGCGCGCCGTGTCCGATTTCCCGGCGTCCGGCTCCGCGCATGAAGCCCACTTCGCCGACGCTGAACGGCGGGAAGTTGTAGTGCAGCATGAAGCGTTTGGAGGATTCGGAAGCGTCCAGCAACTCAATGCGCTGTTCGTCGTCCTTGGTGCCGAGCGTGGCCGTGACCAGCGCCTGGGTTTCGCCGCGCGTAAACAAAGCCGAGCCATGCGTGCGGGGCAGTACGCCCACTTCGCATTCGATCTTGCGGACCTGGTCGAACTTGCGGCCGTCCGGACGGCGGCGCTCCTTGAGCATCTCGTCGCGGAAGATGCGCTCCTTGAGCGCGCTGAACAGTTTCTTGCCTTCGGCCTGCTGCTCTTCCGGCAGCGCTTCGACGGTCTTCTTCTTGGCGGCGTCCACCCGGGCGTAGCTTTCCAGCTTTTCGTACTTCTGGGTGTCCATCGCGTCTTTTAATTCGGCGCGGACCGAGGCCGCGATCTGATCGTACAGGGCCTGATTGATGGCCGGGGCGGTGAATTCCTTTTTGGTCTTGCCGCACTTCTTGGCCAACTGGCGAATGCCCGCCGCGATCTTCTTGCAGCACTCGTGACCGAATTCGATCGCCGCCAGCACGTCCTCTTCGCTGACCTGCTGCGCGCCGGATTCCACCATGACGATGCCTTCGTCGGTTCCGGCGACCACGATATTGACCTTAGACGCCTTGGTCTCTTCGTAAGTCGGATTGGCGACCAGTTTGCCATCCACCTGGCCCACGCGCACGGCGGCGAGCACATGGTGGAACGGAATGTCGGAGATGGCCAGCGACGCGCCCGCGCCGACAATGGCCAGCGTGGAGGGATCGCGCGTGGGATCGGCGGACAGCACCATGCCGATCACTTGCGTCTCATGCGAATATCCTGCGGGGAACAGCGGCCGGATGGGCCGGTCGATCAGGCGGCAGGTGAGAACTTCTTTCTCGGTCGGCCGTCCTTCGCGTTTGATGAATCCTCCCGGGAAGCGGCCCGCGGAGTAGGTGTACTCGCGGTAATCCACGGTGAGGGGGAAAAAGTTGGCGTTGGGCTTGGGCTCAGGCGCCGTACAGGCGGTCACCAGGACCACCGACTCTCCGGAACGGACGATCACCGATCCATTGGCCTGTTTGGCCATCTTCCCTGATTCAATACTGACGATCCGGCCATTGCCGAGATCGACTTCAACGGAATGCAACATTTTTGAAATTATCCTTTAATCATCAAGACCAGCCCGGACTGCGTCTCTGCGCGTCCGTCGGCCTGCTTTGACTAAGAGGAGACTGGAGGGTTTCCGCGGGATGGCCGGTACCAGGCCGGCTCTCTAGAATCGTGTTTTCGAATGATCCTGAAACCGTTAGCGGCGGATACCAAGGCTCGTAATGAGAACCTTGTAGCGTTCCGGGCTGCGGCTACGCAAGTAATCCAACAACCGGCGGCGGCGCGCCACCATCTGCAGCAGACCCCTGCGCGAGTGGTGATCCTTCTTATGCGACTTGAAATGCTCCGTCAATTCGGAGATGCGCCGGCTCAGGATTGCAACCTGCACCTCTGGCGACCCGGTATCCGTTTTGTGGACCCGGAACTTCGTAATTACATTTGTCTTTGCTTCGCCAGCCAGTGCCATTCGAGAATCGATACTCCTCGTCTATCCTTAATCGTTTATTCCAGTTGCCATGATAGCACATGACGCAAAGTGGCCGCGCATCGCCACGAGCCCCGCCGCAATCAACGTGCCGACGCGTCCGCCGTGAGACCTTTTTCGGCCATGGCTTTCTTAAGGATCTCGGCCGCGGCCGGGTATTCCTTCTTGGCGTTGGCGAAGAACACGCCGCCAGCCATCATCAGCGGGGTCCAGCCGGTCTTGGTCTTGGCGTCGAGCTTGGCGCCGCGGTCCACCAGATACTGGACGATGGTGGGCTGGTTGGAGACCACCGCCCCGTGCAGCGCGGTACTGCCGCTCCAACGCGGATCGCCGGGAACCTTGCCTACCAGGTCCTTCAGGTTGAGCGGATAGTAGAGCAACATGTACTCGGGATCGCCCTGCATTTCGTAATCGCCGAAGATGGCGGGGGTGTTGATGTCGTTGCCGAGTTCGATCGCCAATTTCACCGCGTCGAGCCGCTCGGCTTCGCTCACACCGGTGAAAGGACCGGGCGCTTCGCCTTCCCAATAATCCAGCCCGGCGGCAGTGATGAGCGGCGTCACGCCCAGGACGCTGGGTATCTTCGGATCGGCGCCACGATCGGCGAGCAGGCGCATGTACTCTGCGTCGCCGTTGTGCGCGGCCAGATAGAACGGCGTGGCGCCCATGTAGGTGAGATAGTGCCGCCCCAAGCGGATCAACGGCGGATTGCGCATGGTGCCGCCTTCCTGGCCAAATTTTTGTTCCTGCCAGACGATGCGGGTGTTGGGGTTGGCGCCTTTGTCCAGCAGTTTCTTGGCAAGATCCAAGGCCGTCAGGTTTCCATTGGGAAGCGGCGGAGCGTAGGACCGGCGTCCCAAACCGTTGCCGCCATCCGAGCCCGGCTTGCGGAGCCAGGCGAGCGTATGCAGCGCCGAGCCGCGCGGGTCGGGAGCATTGGGATTCGCGCCGTGATCGAGCAGAATCGCCGCTAGGTCGTAATAGGCGTTCACCACGGCCATATTCAGCGCGCTGGTTCCATCCGGCGCGACGTCATTGGCGTCAGCGCCGTGCGCGAGCAGGGTCTTTACAGTATCTTCGTGTCCGTTGCGGACCGCGTAGAGCAGCGGCGTGAAGCCGCCCTTGGACTTGGTTTTGATATCGGCGTTGAATTCGAGCAGCATTTCAGTAGATCGAGTCCTGCCATCAGAAGCCGCCCACATGAGCGCGGTCTGTCCCTGGTTGGGTTCGGCGGCGTTTACATTCGCGCCGCGCGAGATCAGGAGCTTCACGGCGTCCGCCTTGCCGGTAAGCGAGGCGGTCATCAGCGCGGTCTGGCCCTCTTCGGAAGTGCTATTGGGGTCGGCTCCGGCGTTGAGCAGGCGCTCAATCATGGCGGCGTTACCGTTGGAGCAGGCGAACGACAGGGGAGTGATGTTGTAACGGGTGGCCGCCTTGACGTCGGCTCCTGCTGCGATGAGCAACTGCGCGATTTCCAGATTGTCGTGGCGCACGGCTTCATGCAGAGATGTAGACCCGTCGGCGGCGGTGGCACTGACGGGGACGCGCTGCTGCAATAACGCGCGCGCGGACTTGACGTCGCCGTTCCTCGCGGCTTCGATCAGGCGCAGGTCGCCGGGGGCGGCGGTCGCCGCCAGCGCGAGGACTACCATTACGGAGCTGATCTTCAACAATTTCATGCTCATGCCTCTGTCTGGAGATAAGTATATTACACATAATGTAACGACGATATAATTGAAGTCGGTCATGGCCACTCTCCGTTTGCCCATCGCGTTCATTGTCTTGGCGGTTTCCGCTTCGTTGCCGCTCTCCGCGCAGACGACGACTGCGCAGCAAGCCAGCGCCACGGTCGGAAGGTATTGCGCTACCTGCCACAGCGCGCAACTGCATACGGCCGGCATGGTCCTCAATCCGGCTGCGTTGAATAGTGTTCCCGCGGACGCCGAGCGCTGGGAGAAAGTGGTTCGCAAGCTGCGCGGTGGAACGATGCCGCCCCCGGGCGCGCCCCGGCCGGATGCGGTTACTTACGACGCGCTGACCACGTATTTGGAAACAGAACTTGACCGGACCGCGGCGGCGAAGCCGAATCCCGGTAAGCTCCCGCTGTTTCACCGTCTGACCGGGGCCGAATATAAGAACGCCGTGCGCGATTTGCTGGCGCTGGAAGCGCTGCCCAAGGAAATGGATTACTCGCTGCTCCTGCCGCAGGACAATTCCAGCAGCGGCTTCGATAACATCGCGGATCTGCTCTTTATCTCTCCCACGGCGATGGAGAGTTACCTGGGAGCGGCCGAGAAACTGAGCCGTCTGGCGATCGGCGATCCCACCGCTCCGGAGATGGTCAACATCTACCGCATGCCGGATGAGCAGCCGCAGGGCGCGCGCGTGGAAGAGCTGCCCGTCGGCACGCGGGGTGGCCTGGCGGTGCGCAGCCATTTCCCGCTCGATGGCGAGTACCGTTTCAAGGTGGCGTTCGCGGGGGGATCGAAAGTAGACGAGAAGCTTGAGATCACGGTGGATGGCGAGCGCGTGCACCTCGCGACCGTGTCCTCGGGGCGGGGCCGCGAAGATCCAGATGGCCGGGGGCGCGTGGGGCCTGGGGGCAAGGGGCCGTTTGAAGTCAGCGTGAATATTAAAGCCGGACCGCGGCTCATCGGCGTGAGTTTCATTGAGCGCAATGAAATTCGGGATGACGAAGTGCTGCGTCCGCGGATGCGCGGTTACGGGCCGCAGCTCGCTATCGATACGGTGACCATTAGCGGACCGTACAACGCCAAAGGAGCGGGGGACACGCCGTCGCGGAAACGGATCTTTGTGTGCCGGCCGGCGACGGCGGCGGAGGAAGAACCCTGCGCGCGGAAGATTATTTCGGCTTTGGAACGGAGAGCCTATCGTAGGCCTGTTGCCGCGTCCGACGTTCAGACGTTGATGCCTTTTTTCACGACGGGCAAGGCGGAAGGCGGCTTCGACATGGGCGTCCAGCGGGCGGTGCAGCGGCTGCTGGTGAGTCCGCAGTTCTTATTCCGGATCGAGCGCGATCCCATGGGGGCGGCTGCGGGGAGCGTGCATCCGGTGAGCGATTTGGAACTGGCGTCGCGGCTTTCGTTCTTTATCTGGGGCAGCATCCCCGATGACCAACTGTTGGATCTGGCCGTGCAGAAGAAGCTGCGCGCTCCCGGCGTGCTGGAGCAGCAGGTTCGCCGCATGTTGGCGGATGCGCGGTCGTCTTCGCTGACGACGAACTTTGCCGAGCAGTGGCTGTACCTGCGCGACATCGAAGCCAAGCGTCCCAATGAAATCCTGTTTGCCGATTTCGATGAAACGCTACGCGCGGCGTTCCGCAAAGAGACGGACCTCTTCGTGGATAGCGTGCTGCGCGGCAACGGCAGCGTGCTGGAGTTGCTGTCCGCCAACTACACGTTCGTCAATGAGCGGCTGGCCCAGCACTACGGGATTCCCGAGATCCACGGCAGCGAATTTCGCCGCGTGACGTTGCCCGCGGGCAGCCCGCGAGGCGGTTTGCTGGGGCAGGGCAGTATTCTGACCATCACCTCCTACGCCAACCGGACTTCGCCGGTGAATCGCGGCAAGTGGGTGTTGGAGAACTTGCTGGCGACTCCGCCGCCTCCGCCGCCGCCGAATGTTCCGGCGCTGAAGACGGAGGCCGGCGACACGGGCAAACCTCTGACGATGCGCGAGGCGATGATCCGGCACCGCGCCGATCCGGTTTGCGCCAGTTGCCATGCGCGCATGGACCCGATTGGATTCGCGATGGAGAATTTCGACGGCGTGGGCCGCTGGCGGGATCACGACAGCGGAAATCCGATTGATGCGTCGGGAGTGTTTCCAGGCGGAGCAAAATTCGAAGGGATGGCCGGACTGAAGGCGGCTTTGCTGCAGCGTCCGGACCAGTTCGTCGCGACCATCGCGGAGAAGCTGTTGATGTATGGCATTGGCCGCAACGTGCAATATTTCGATCAGCCGCTGGTCCGCGCGATCGTCAGAGAGAGCGCCCGCAATCACTACACGTTTGCGTCACTGGTTTTGGGCGTGGTAAAAAGCGCTCCGTTTCAGATGCGCGAAGTGCAACCGGCCAAGGCAGTGAATGCCGCGGCGCGCTAGCCCGCATTTCTCACACACTTTCTGCTGCGGCGCGCGATAAGGCCGCGTCTACTTCGTTGCGCTCGCTCACCGTGCTCAACATACTGTTCAAGTATGCTTGCGCGCGCTGAGTTTCGCGCGCCTCCTATCCACGGCCTTCTCACGCGCCTCGCGACGAAACTGTGTGAGAAATGCGGGCTAGGGTTGCTTCGCAGTCATGGTGTTTCCGTGGCGTTCTGAGTAGAGAAGAAGCTAGAAGTTATCGCTGCCGCCGCCTCTGGCCTTTCTACGAATCGATCATACCGGGAGGCGTAGGTCGGCCTTAGAAGAATTCGGCGTTGCGGGCGGCCGGGGCTTCGCCATCCATTCTTGGCAGCGCACAACGCGAACGAACCTGCTGTGCGTTGGTCGCCGTGCGTTTCCAGCCGCCGATGATTCAAACGGCCGCTTGACGGGGGGCGTAGGATCGCTGGATGGCGTCCTCTATTGAACCCGCCTTGCGGAGCCGCTCTCTGATCGCCGGGCCAACTGCTCGCCCCGCGGAAATGAAACCGGTTTCAAACGTCTCCCGCCGCCGTCATCTCGGAAGTGACGGCGTGTGACTATTTATGGTCAACCAGTGGTATGCCCAGGTGATCCATAAGGCCCAGGTGGTCTGGTCGTCGGCGTAAGACCGGCGGCCACTTCTACGGGTAGGGCTGACGTGACGGCGACTTCACAGGAGTAATCTCGCGTCGCCGTTTCCGGCACTTGTCCGAGATGCCGACACGTCCTTGCGGCGGTTCCGAGCCGCCGACCAGCGTTTCCCGCGGCCGGTAAAGTGGAGGGGGTATCCTCAAAGCAGTGCGTCCGCTGGTCATTCTGGTTATGGTGTTCCTCACGGGTTGCTCCTCGGTTCCCGAGGCCCCGCGCGATCCCGTCAAGGAAGCCTGGTACGGCAAGACCCTCGGGCAACTGGCGCCGTTGGTGCGCGATGCCGACGCCGCTTTCGCCAATCACAAGCCGGACGACGCAGCAGTCCTCATCGAAAAAGCCGAGCCGCTGGCAAAATGGGTAATTTCCGTTCCGCATCCGACGCTGGCTGCTGCCGAGGCGGCCTCTGACCTGGACGATCTGTATGGGCGGATGCTGCTCTCCAACCGGCACTATGGCTATGCCCGCCTGCTGTTCCAGAAGAACCAGGCGCGCTGGAAATACTGGCAACCGCAGACGGACGACACGGCGCGGCGCTTGAAACAGGCGCAGGACGCCATTGCCGAGTGCGACCGGCATATTGCGGGATGAGGAAGCGCTGCCGCTTACTTCCTCATTAACACGTCTTCGGGGATGGCCACTCGCGTGGGCACCTGCCGCAGATTCGCGGTAAACGTCCGGGATTCGCCGGACGTACGAACCCATATGGTTTGCGAGGGGCCTCTACCGAATTGCACCTCTACCGGCGCGTCCGCCGTGAAGTCCTCGTCGACGCCGCTCTGAATTATGGTTCCAGACACGGTCACCGCGGGCGCCACGCCTTTTACGGTGTATTGCAATTTCCAGGAAGGGACGCCGGTCGAATAAACCCAGTGTTCGAAAAACAGATCAATGGCATCGGCGGAAAAAGTCTGAGGCCGGAACTCGCGAACCATCGCGCGAAAATCCTCCGTGGTCACGGCTTTCATCTCATAGCGCCGGCGCAGTTCCGCGAGCAGCTTGAGAAACGCCGTGTCTCCCATCCTGCGGCGCAGCATGTGCAGGATCCAGGTGCCCTTGTCGTAAGTGATGACGCGCCAGGCGGCGCTGGACGCGGTCGGCAGCCGGTCTCCCCAAACGATCGGTCCCGCCGTTTCAAAAACCGCACCGGTCTCATCTTTGCTCAAAAGTTCGTCGCGGTACCCGCTCAACACTTTCTCCATTTCCTTGACGCCGCGTTTTTTCTCCAGAAACAGCAGCGACGAATAGCTGGAGAGCGCTTCGATGAGCCAGTCATCTTTCTGGCTGGCGGGCGCCACCAGACTGCCCCACCACTGGTGGGCCACTTCGTGCGGCACCATCAGATCGGAGTAGAAGGTCTGTTCCCGGGCATTGCGCAATGCCGTGGGACGCGCGGAAGCCTCGATGTAAGCGAAGGTGGAAAGATACACCAGGCCAGGGAAGCCCTGTCCAAACGTTCCTGGGATAGGTGCCACCGTAAGCGTCTTCATCACCGGAGGCCCAAACAGGCCCGTAAAGAACTCCAGAGACGCCGAAAGATCCTCGGACACGGCGCGCAGACGGCCACGGGGATCCGGCTCCGGCAGCGGCCCCGGCATTTGATCGAGCAGGCGCGGCATGTCGCGCGAACGGCGCGGATTCACGGGAGAGGGAGGGACCGGTGACAACATAACCACTTTCGGCCGCAGAGCGTCTTCGAGATTACGATTCCCGTAGACCTCAAAACTGATGCCGGCGGCGGTGCCGGAAATCTTCTCATACGCGCCCAGGTTGAACCCGGCGGCCCCGATCGGGACGGATACACGCCGGTGGGTGACGCGCCAATCTCCTTCGATGCGGTCCTCGACGGAATCACCCGCCGTGACCAGCGTCAGCCTCCGGGGATAACGGAAGGTGAGGTCATAGGTGGCGAATTCGGTGCTCACGTGGGGATACCAGGTGCCGCGGGCGCTGACGAAAAAGACCCCGTCACCGCGCGTGGTAATCACATCGCCTTGATGTTCAAATTCAAATTCGTGCTCGCTGCCGGCCGCCAGCGTGGCGGGCGCGACGGCGAGAAATTCGCCGTCTTGCCGGTTTACGGCGACGCGGGCTCCGGAAGCATCGTCGCGCAGGATTTCCGCCGGTGCCCCGTCAATGCGCGCGGCGCGAATCTGCATCGCCTGTGTGATCTCGAAAGGAAAGGAGCGGGCGGGATTCGGACCCACGCGAACGGTAACGCGGGTGACTGCCCGCACGCCGAGTCCACCGCCGGGTTGCAGGCCGATTTCCGCTTGAATCCGGTAATTCGACAACGTGAAGTCGCGGGTGACGGCAACGGGTTTCCCCGCCGGATTGGCCCGCGCCACCGCGCGCGGCAGAAAGTCGGTCCATACGTTAAATCCGTTGCGGTCGGCCGGCTTGCCGTTGAATTCTCCGCGTTGCCGCACCACGATGTGATGCCCGGAGCGGGCGTCCATGACGATATCAAAAGTTCCCAAGGTCTTGCCGCTGACGGCCACCAGTGCGAATCCGGTTTCAGCGGGACGGGCAGCCAGCAGGTCGCCGATCATCCGCACCTGCAGCGGCTGCGTGATGTTGGAGATGACCGGCGTCCACTGTCCCGCCAGCACCGCGCCCATCTCCGCGGACTTCTTACCCGCGTTCTCTCCCGCCAGCAGGCTTTCGCGCAGGCGGGCGCCGGAGCCGTCGGTGAAAACCATCAGCGCGACACGGACGTGCTCGTCCAGGTTTGGCGATTGGGTGAAGGAGGCCAGCGACTGCCGTTCGGCGCGCGTGGGAGGAATGACGATTACCTCGCCGTCGCCGCCTTCGACGTCGGTGGTGAACAATGCCGATAGCCACTGTCCCTGCACGGGCTTGGAAAAAATCAGGTAGCCGTCGTTCAGATACAGGCGGACGTCGTCTTTGGTGAAGTTAAAATCGCGGACGCGGTAGCACTCGGTTGGGTCGAGACCGGCTTCGCGAATCTGCCGCGCCAGCTCCGCCGCGTTAGGGGCCGGCGGCTGATAGGCCCAAACCGGGGTGAGCGCGATGAGTGCCAGCAAGAAACGAAGCACAACACCAGTTTAATACCAACCGCGTGGGAGCCAACGCGGCCCGTTAAATGAACATTTCTTCGTCGGCGTGAGCTTGGGCGGGGTCGGGGCGGCCGCGCAGCAGGAAAGTGAGCGCCGTCTTGATTCCGGCCGCCACGCCCTGAATCTGCAGGAGCGGCTTCACGACACCGCCTTCGACCATGGCCATGGTACGCTGCGCCCGGATCATGGCGTCATCGAGCACCATCTCCGCGCGATCCAACTGCACGCGTGCGCGCGCGGCGGCGTCTTCGAGCAACGCATCCACCCGATTCACCTGCTTGCGCGTGGTTTCCAGAATCTCGCTGGTCTTGGACGTGATGTCGGCGATCTGTTTGCGGCTGTCCTCGATGGTCTGGCGGGAAGTTTCCAGTAAGCTCTCGATCTTGGGCATCAGCCGCTGCGTGTTCTGCTGCATACCACGCGCGGCCTTGTAGATACCAAACAGGAATCCGGCCTGGATCAGCAAGGCAGCCGCCGCGACGCACACGAACACCGTCATCACGGTGAGCAGAGTTTGCTGGTCCATGCCGATTTCCGCTGGTTATTCCGGAATCGGCTGGCTAACGGTATCGCGATAGGCTTGCCGGCCCGCGTCCACGGCGGCCGACAGGCTCTCTTTGTGCCGTTGCACGGTCGACTTGCCGCGCACGATGGTTTCGTTGGCCTGTTCGCGGAGCTCCTGGGCGCGGCTCTTGGCGAGATCGGCGCTTTCGGCCGCCTTCGACAGCAGAAAATCGCGGGTCTCGGCTCCCGACTTTGGCGCAAATAACACGCCCGCGGCAACTCCCAGGCCCAATCCCAAGAAAAAGAATGACAGTTTGCTATCTTCGTCCATATCTCTCGCTCCTTTGCACTCTCAGCATATCAGGACTTACGTAACTCTGACGCGGCCTGGGCGGCGCGCGCGAAGGTAGCTGCCATATCTTTTTGGGATTTCAGCTGGTCACGCAGTGTCTCCAGGCGCGCGATCGCCGTTTGCAGGACCCCATCGATCTCAGAGGTGTTCGTGGAAAAAATATCGCGCCAGATGTCGTAAGGGCTGAGCGCGAGCCGCGTCAGATCCGCCGCCGCCGGACCGGCGACGTTGGCCGCGCCGGGGCATTCGGCGATGAGCGAAGCGAGTGCGGTCGAAAGCAACTGGGGCAAGTGCGAGACCAGCGCGACCAGCCGGTCATGCTCGGCGGGAGCCAGCTTCACCAGGCGCGCCCCGATCTT
Organism: Bryobacterales bacterium; assembly: GCA_009697505.1. Classification (GTDB taxonomy): domain Bacteria; phylum Acidobacteriota; class Terriglobia; order Bryobacterales; family Bryobacteraceae; genus Palsa-187. The sequence continues at coordinate 7,196 of SHUD01000014.1, read as the reverse complement.
TATGATCCAACGTTCCAGTTCCGCGTTATCCCCCGTCAGAACATAGGGCCGCCCGCGAAACAGTTCCGCGTCGGCGGCGTCCACGCCGCGCGCTTCCTTGCCCGCCATCGGATGTCCGCCTACGAAGCGTCCGTTTCGGATGGTCTGCCGGGCGCGTTCGACGATGGCTTGCTTGGTGCTCCCCGCGTCGGTGATCAGAGTGCCCGGACGCACGGCGCTGTCGATGACGTTGAGCGTTTCGAGGATCCGCTCAATGGGCTGCGCCAGGTAGATAAAGTCGGACTGCGCGGCGGCGGCGGCGAGGGGCAGAGCCTGGTCAATGACTCCGCGCTGGATGGCCGCTTGCGTCGTGGCAGGCGAACTGACGCCGATAATCCTGCCGTCGAAGCCGGCCTTGCGGAGAGCCAGCGCGAAAGACCCGCCGATCAACCCTACACCGGCTACGGTGACGACGCGCCATTCGCGATTCACTTGGGCTTTTCCTGTTGCCGCTCCAGATACACCTGCTGGATGTGGCGCATCTCGCGCATGATGGCTTCGAAAATGGCGCGGAAAGCATCGTCGCCGAGCGGGCCGGGATTGCCGTTGGTGGCCCTGTGGATCACTTCCTCTTCGCGCTTGGGCTCATGAATCGGGATGCGGAGGGCTTCTTTGGCGCGCACCACGTCATCGACAATGGCAGCGCGCTGGTTGAGCAGGTCGCGCAACTGGCTGTCAATGTTGTCGATCTTGCGCCGGCACTCGGCGAGCAGCGACTCGGCTTCCGCGCGGGTCATCGATTTGTCCTTTCCCGCCTCATCCTATTCCCGCCCCATTCCCTCCCGCAAAGACCGCGCGAATGATTCTAACTGCGCGTCGGAAGCGTTTTCCCCAATCAGGCGGACCAACGCGCTGCCCACCACCACGCCGTCGGCGATGCGGGCCACCGCGCCGGCCTGTTCCGGCGTGGAGATGCCGAAGCCCGCCGCAAGCGGCAATTTAGTAACGGTTCGCATGGCTGCAAGCAACGGCTCGAGTGTACTGGACAACGCCGTGCGTTCCCCGGTGACTCCGGTTCGCGATACCAAATAGACGAAGCCCGTCGAGTATTGGGCCACGAGTTCGAGGCGTCGCGGAGTGCTGGTCGGCGCCGCGAGAAACACGGTGTCGAGTCCGCTTGCGCGCATTGACGCTACGTAGGGCGCGGCTTCCTCCACGCTCAGGTCCGTGAGCAGGCAGCCGTCAATTCCGGCGGCCTTGGCGTCGCGGCCCAGGTTCTCAAACCCGTAGCGCATGGCGGGATTGAGGTACGTAAACAACAACATCGGAATTTCCGACGTCTTGCGAATCGTGCGCGCCATCTCCAGGACTTTGCGCAGCGTGGTGCCGGCCTTCAGAGCCCGCTCGGCTCCCGCCTGAATGACCGGACCATCCGCAATGGGATCGGAGAAGGGAACACCGAGTTCGATCAAGTCCACGCCGCCCCGCTCCAGCGCGGCGACGATGCCGGGCGTGCGCTCCGGTGAAGGATCTCCCGCTGTCACATACGCGATCAATGCGGCGCGCTTCTGGTCCTTCAGCTTGGGAAAAAGCTGCTCAATTCGTGTCGGCATCGAGTTCCGGGAGATTCTCGCGGTAAATGTCAGTGTCTTTGTCGCCGCGGCCGGAGAGGTTAACGATAAAAATCTGACCTTTGGCGGCAGGGGCGCGCTGGATGACTTCGGCGACAGCGTGCGCGGATTCGAGCGCCGGGATAATGCCTTCCGTGCGCGCCAGACGCAGGGCGCCGGCCAGCGCCTCGGCGTCACTCACGGACGTGTATTCGGCGCGGCGCCGGTCATGCAGCCAGGCATGTTCGGGGCCTACGGTAGGGTAGTCTAATCCCGCCGAAATGGAATGCGTCAGCGTCACCTGTCCATCGGCATCTTGTAAGAGATAGCTGTGTGTTCCGTGTAATACACCCGGTGAGCCGCCGGAAAAACGCGCGGCATGCTGGCCGAGTTCGGCGCCGCGCCCGCCGGCTTCGACGCCGATCAGCCGGACGTTTTCATCGCCGATGAAGGCGTGGAATAAACCGATGGCGTTGCTGCCGCCGCCCACGCAGGCGATGGCGGCGTCGGGCAGGCGTCCTTCGCGCTGCAGAATTTCGGCGCGCGCCTCGAGGCCGATCACGCGATGAAAATCGCGCACCATGACCGGATAGGGATGCGCGCCCAACGCGGAGCCGAGCAGATAATAGGTGTCATTCACGTTGGTGACCCAGTCGCGCATGGCTTCGCTGATGGCGTCTTTGAGCGTGCGGCTCCCCGCGGAGACGCCCACGACCTTCGCGCCCAGCAAACGCATGCGGAAGACATTGAGGCGCTGCCGCCGCATGTCTTCCTCGCCCATGTAGACCGTGCAGTCCAGGCCGAACAGCGCGCACACGGTCGCCGTGGCCACGCCGTGCTGGCCCGCGCCCGTTTCCGCAATGACGCGCTGCTTGCCCATGCGGCGGCATAGCAGAGCTTGGCCCAGGCAGTTATTAATTTTGTGCGCGCCGGTGTGCAGCAGGTCTTCGCGCTTCAGATAAATTTTCGCGCCACCCAGCGTTTCGCTGAGCCGCTTGGCGTAGGAGAGCGGCGTCGGACGCCCCGCGTAGTTGTGCAACAGGTCGGCGAGTTCCGCCTGAAATACCGGATCAGCGGATGCCTCCTGATACGCGCGCTCGAGTTCTTCGAGCGGAGCCATGAGCGCTTCCGGTACGAAGCGGCCGCCGTAGGGTCCGAAGTGTCCGCTGGCGTCGGGCTGCGAAGTAATCATGCTGCCTCTCCGTCTGTTCTCAATGCTGCTCTTACGAAAGCGCGAATCTTATGGTGGTCTTTAATGCCCGGCGCGGTCTCCAGCCGGGAACTGGCGTCGACGCCCCAGGGCCGCGCCACGCGAATGGCTTCGGCCACGTTGGACGCATCGAGCCCGCCCGCGACGATCACTTTTCCCTTCACGCCTCGGGCCGCGGACCAATCGAATGAAGTTCCGTTGCTCGTGCCATCCAGCAGGATCGCCTCGGCGTCTTTCGTCAGGGAAACGTCGAAAGTTCCTGTTACGCGAAACGCTTTCCAGATGCGCGCGCCCGGCGGGGCTTCGCCGCCGTAGATCTGGGCCACGTCCAGACGCGCTGCGCGCATCACGGCTTCTATGCCGGCGGGTTTTTCGTCGACGAAAATCCCCACTTTCCAGAGGTCCAGACCCTCGCCCAATTCCGCCGCGCGCTCCGGCGTGACATAACGCGGGCTCTTTGGGTAGAAGATGAGACCGATCGCGGATGCGCCGGCCTCGGCAGCCGTGACGGCGTCTTCCCGACGCGTGATGCCGCAGACTTTGACCATCATGACCGCAATTCCTTGAGCGCGGCCGCTGGATCGGCGGATTTCATCAGGTGCTCTCCCACCAAGAACGCGTCAAAGCCCGCGGCGCGCAGCGTATGCACGTGGTTGCGCGAATGGATCCCGCTCTCGGCGACTTTGACGACGCCACTGGGCATTTTCTCCGCCAGGCGCAGCGACGTTTCCAGGGCGACTTCAAACGTATGCAGGTTGCGATTGTTGACGCCGATAATCCCGGCTCCCGAGGCCAACGCGGAGTCCAGTTCGGCAGCATTGTGAACTTCCACCAACGCCGCCATTCCGTACTCGCGGGCGAGTTCGCGAAACCGCCGCATCCGCGGGGCATCGAGAATCGCGGCGATCAGCAGGATGGCGTCGGCGCCGTGCGCCGCGGCTTCGATCACGTGCAATTCGTCGATGGCGAAATCCTTGCGCAAGACCGGAATCGGAACCGCCGCGCGCGCGGCTTCCAGGTGGGCGAGCGTACCTTGGAAAAACTCCTGGTCGGTCAGAACGCTGAGCGCCGCCGCGCCCCCTGCCGCGTATATTGCGGCGATCTTCTCCGGATGAAAATCGCCGGTAAAGACTCCCTTGCTGGGCGATGCCTTCTTGATTTCCGCAATGATCGCGGGTGGATTTGCGGTCAACGCAGCTGTGAAATCCCTGGCGGCGGAACGCTGGCGGGCGCGCCGTTCCAACTCAGGCCGCATGGCGGCAAGGTGTTCCAGCGTCGAGCGTTTCCGATCGACAATTTTAGCGAGGATATCTGGGACCGCCACTGCCATGAGGGGGAAATCTCATGGTAGCACCACTCATCATAAAACCACTCATGGTAAGACCACCGTGAGAACGATCCCACTTGCGGGATCCACTTTCAGGTCACACGTTCCGCCATGCGTTTCCACCACTTGCCGCGCGGATGCGAGGCTCAAGTCGCAGCCCGGTCCCAGGGAAGTTTCCGAGCGGTAGCCGGGGACCGCCGCGGCGAAGGTCAAACACACGCCTTCCGGAGTTTGCGACGTGGCCAGACGGAACGGCCGGTCCGGAGACAGGCACTCGAACAGGCTCACCAGGTTTTCCATGAGCGCGCGGCCGCGGCCGGGATCGAGTCTCACCGGAGGGAGGCTCCCGGCAAGCTGTAAATCGAGGCGCGGGCCGTGGTGACAAGAGCGGGTTGCCGCAGTCTGGGTGATGAGTTCTTCCAGGTCGACGGGTTGCGGCGCAAGAGGCGCCGTGTTGACCAACTGCAATCCGCAAGTCAGGATCCAGTTGGATTGCTGGATCAGATGCTGCAAGCGGGAGGCTTCCTCGCGCGCCCGATGATGTTCCTTCGGCAAGACCAGATTCAGGTAATAGGCGATCGATTCGATGGCGCTGAGCGGCTGGCGCAACTCGTGCGCAATGGTCTGCAAGGCCACTGCGTGCGAGGAAAAGTCGTGCGCTTGATCCGCCGTGGTCTGCACTCCGGCAGCGGAACTCATGATCTACAATCCTTGGGGGAGTTACTGTGTTGTACCGCGCGCGCGACGCCGAGTCAAGTGCTCCGCGCAGAAGCGGTCCTGGTGAGTGAGAACCGTAATCGGTCCGTAACGATTGGTGGACTGCGGGGGAGTAGCTGGTGAAGCCGGGCGGAAGCCGGGTTTCAGCGCGCACCTAATGGTGCCACCGCTCGATCGCTCTCGCGGCTCGGTCCACGTGGTTCGGAGCCGCGAATGTGAATCAGCGGTACGCAACGGCCGCTCTTACGGACGGAGCGCGCTTGCCGCATCCGCCGATTTACAGTGATAAGCTCCGAAGCATGAGGAAGCTTGCGGCATTCAGCCTGGTTACCGTTCTGTGCCTGGCGCAGTCCGGCACTCGCAGCGGCATTGACCGTTCGATGTTGGATACCTCTTGTAAGCCTTGCGACGACTTCTGGCGTTACGCCACAGGCGCCTGGGTGGATCAGCACCCGATCCCCGCGGACCGTCCGCGCTGGGGTAAGTTCGATGAACTCGCCGAGGCGAATTTAGAGCGCTTGCGCATCATCCTGGAAGCGGCGGTAAACGACCGGAATGCCACCGGCGACCGGAGGCGCGTCGGCGACTATTACGCGAGTTGCATGGATACTGCCGCGATCGAAGCCGCCGGAGTCAAACCACTGCAGCCGATGCTCGACCGCATCGCGGCTATTCGCACACGCCCGGATCTCGTCGCCTTGCTGGTCAGCCTCGAACTTGAAGACGGCTTGGCTCCGGCGCGCATCGTGAATGTTTCCGATCCGCAAAATGCCGATCAGGTGATTGCCGGTGTCACCGCGGGTGGCTTATCCTTACCGGACCGCGATTACTATTTCCGTGACGACGCGCGGTCCAAAGCGATCCGCGATGAGTTCGTTCAGCACGTTCAGAAATTGCTCGAACTGCTGGGGGACCCGGCGGAGCAGGCGGGCTTGGCCGCCAAGAACGTCATGGAATTTGAAACCGCGCTGGCCAACGCCACGCTTTCCAATGTCGCGCGCCGCGACCCCTACAACCGCATTCACAAGACCGACTTCGCCGGGCTCGCGTTGCTCACGCCGGCCTACGATTGGACGGCCGCTTTCGACTTGCTGAAAGTTCCCCGTTCCGTGGCGGTCAATGTGTCCGAGCCGGAATTTCTCAAGGCGTTCAACCGCGAGCTGCAGAACGCTCCGTTGGAGACTTGGAAAGCCTGGCTGCGCTGGCGCGCGGCGCGCGCGCGGGCGCAATACCTGCCCAAGGCCTTTTACGACGAATGGTTCCATTTTGAGCGCGCCGTGCTGTCCGGCGTCAGCCGGCAATCGGAGCGGTGGAAGGTGTGCGTCGCCTCGGCGGACGGTACGCTCGGTGAGGCGCTGGGCCGGCTCTATGTCGAAAAGCATTTTCCCGCCGAGGCCCGCCGCCGCATGCAGCAGTTGGTGGAGAACCTGCGCGCGGCCTTGGGTGAAGAGCTGAAAGCGGCGGAATGGCTGACGCCGGAAACGCGCGCCAACGCACTGCGCAAACTCGCGACCTTCGATCCGCGCATCGGGTTTCCCGTCAAGTGGCGTGACTATTCGGCAGTGCAGGTCGCGCGCGGAAACTATCTGGCGAGCAGGGAAGCGGCGATCGTCGAAGACCGCAAATATGACGCCGCCAAGATCGGCAAGAGACTGGATCGCGCGGAATGGAGCATGACGCCGCCGACCGTGAATGCGTATTACACGTCGGCGCGCAACTCAATCACCTTTCCGGCGGGTATATTGCAGCCGCCGTTCTTCGATATGGATGCCGACGATGCCGTGAACTACGGGGCCATCGGCGTGGTGATCGGACATGAGATGGGCCACGGCTTCGATGACCAGGGTTCGAAATTCGATGCCGACGGCAATTTGAAGAACTGGTGGACGGACAAGGACCGTACTGAGTTTGACGCCCGGGCCGCCTGCATCGTCAAGCAGTTCGATGCCATCGACGTGGGCGAGGGGATGCACCACACCGGTAAGCTGGTCACCGGTGAAGCGATGGGCGACTTGGGCGGAGCGACGCTGGCCTACAAAGCTTATCGAAGATCGCTCAACGGAGGCGAAGCGCCCGCGCTCGACGGCTTCACGGGCGAGCAGCGCTTCTTCCTGGCGTATGCACGCGTGTGGGCGGCTGCTCAGAAGCCCGAAGCCGTGCGGCGGCAACTGGCGACCGACCCGCATCCGCTGGCCAAATACCGCACCAACGCCACGCTGCAGAACATGCCTGAGTTCCACCAGGCATTCAATTGCAAACTGGGCGATCCGATGGTGCGGCCGCCGGCCGAACAATGCCGGTTGTGGTAAACGCCCGCCAACTGGTCATCTGACCAGTTCGCATATACTGGGAG
>SHUD01000065.1 GCA_009697505.1 Bryobacterales bacterium | reverse complement strand
GTCGCCGTTGCCGTAGTAAACGACGTCGACGCCCGGGTAAACATCATGACGGCGCAGGCGGCCGTAGGCCGGTACGCTGCCCTGGAAGCCGGAAGTGAGGTAGTTGGTGGGAACCGAATACGGATTCGCGGCTGCATAGGAGGCCGCGGTGTTCTGGCCGGAAAAGCGCATGGCCACGGTCCGTTCGCCCACGCGGAGCAGCGTGGCGTCGCGCGTGAACCCGATCGAATAACCCGGTCCACGGGCCGACCACAACAACGACGGGTTGGCCTGGCCCTGGTTGGGCTCGAAGCGGACCGGCGCTTTGGGCAGCAGTTGGGCCGGCGGCGCCGCGAAAGCGCTCGCGCACAGCACGAGAAGGCAGATTCCACGCATAAAGTTGTTCGACGTTCTCTCCCGTGCCTCTGGTTTCAAAAGTCTGGCCTCTAATTCAAAAAGTAAGTCCGGTATAAGCTGTCGCGCTGTTTGGGAATGAACCCCGCGTCGCGGATCAGGCGCCTGAGTTCCTCCTCGGAAGCCTGGTGGTGGGCTCCGGCGGCGCTGACCACGTTTTCTTCAATCATAATGCTTCCCACGTCGTTCCCGCCGAAGCGCAGGCCGAGCTGGCAGGTCTTGAGCCCCGGCGTGACCCAGGAAGACTGGATGTTCAGGATGTTTTCCAGATAGACGCGCGACAGGGCCAGCATCTTCAGATACTCGACCGCGGTGGCTTCGTGCTTGACGAAATTGCCCAGCGAAGTGTTCTCGCGCTGAAACGCCCACGGGATAAACGCCGTGAATCCGCCAGTGTCCTCCTGAATCTGGCGGACCAGATCCAGATGGTTCATGCGCTGCTCGATGGTCTCGCCGGTGCCGAACATCATGGTGGCGGTGGTGCGCAGTCCCACGGCGTGGCAGGTGCGGTGCACGTCGACCCATTCCTGCGTGGAGCACTTCAGGCGGCTGATGCGCCGGCGGACGTCGTCGTCGAGAATCTCCGCGCCGCCGCCAGGGACGGAATCGAGGCCGGCATCGCGCAGCCGGCATAGCGTATCGTGCAACGACAGCCCGCTGACTTCGGCGATATTGACGATCTCCGGGGCCGAGAAGCAATGGCACCAGATAGCGAAACGCTTCTTGATTTCGCGCAGCAGGTCTTCGTACCACTCGATCTTGAGGTCCGGGTGCAGGCCGCCCTGCATCAGAATGCCGGTGCCGCCGAGCGCGAGCGTCTCGCGGATCTTGTCGAAGATGACTTCGTGGGAATGCAGGTAGCCTTCCTCATGCCCCGGCGGGCGGTAAAACGCGCAGAAGGAACAATACTCGGTGCAGAAGTTGGTGTAGTTGATGTTGCGGTCGATGATGTAGCTGACGATGCCGTCCGGATGCAGCTTGCGGCGCACTTGATCGGCGGCCATGCCGATGCCGACCAGATCGTCACTGCGGAACATGTCCGTGGCTTCCGTACGGGTGATCATAGGGACATTCCCGTTACCATTGTGCGTTCGAGTGCGGCCGCACGATCCAGATAAGTATCAATGGCCGTCTGATGCGGCGTGGAAAACTCGAATTGGATATTGCGGGTCAGGTAGTCGCGCACCAGAGTCTCCGGCATGCCGCGCCGCGGAGCCTCTTCGCGCACGATGTCTTCGATCCGCGCGAGGCCGTAACGGCAGGATGCGGCGAGCGCGTCCCCAAAAGGTTCGCGAATGAATTCGGGGCGCCCGGCCCACACGGCGAACACCATGGGGAGGCCGGTGAGATCGGTCCACTGCTCGCCCAGATCCAGGCTTTCGAAGGGCAGTGCGGCGGGATCAACACGCAGCGCCGCGTCGCCGATGAGCAAAGCCGCGTCGGCCAGTCCCAGCATGGCCGCGAGATCGGGCGGATGAGAAACGACGCGCGGCTCGCAGCCGAACTTTTCGGCGAGGATAATGCGCGCGAGCATCACCGACGTGCGCGAGCCGGAATCGGTGGCCAGCGTCTTGATTTCACGATAGGGAACCTTGGAAACCAGCAGGATGCTGCGCACCGGGCCGTGCGAGGCGATGCCGCAGGTGGGGAAGTAATCCAGCTTCTGGCGCGCGGTTTCGATCAGCGGCACGATGCCGATGTCGGCTTCGCCCGACGCCAACTGGTCGGCGCAGGCCGAGGGCACGGCGAAGCGCAAGTCGAAAGTGTCCCGCTGCGCGGGGTCGCGCGTCGTGTTGTGGAGTAGGCCCCACACCAGGGGAACGGTGTTGAGGTAGCTGACTGCGCACACGCGGGGACGGACGGATGAAGCCTGGGGAGTCAAACTTCTACTTTAACAGAGGCGTGCGTCACAGCACGAAGCTGTCGCCGCGCGAGGGCTGCACCGCTTCCACTCCGAATTCGCGGCGGATGACTTCGGCCAGCGCGGCTCCTTGCGCCGGTTCCCCGTGCACCAGAAAGACTTTCTTCAAGCCCTTGGCGATGGGACGCATCCACTCGATCAGTTCGCCCTGGTCGGCGTGGCCACTGAGTTCTTCGAGCACGCACACCTCGGCGCGCAGGCGCAGGGGCTCGCCGAAGATGGGAACCTCCGGCAGCTTCTCGACAATCCTGCGGCCCAGTGTGTGTTCGGCCTGGAAGCCCGTGATCAGAACCGTGTTGCGCGGGTTCTCGATGTTGTTGCGCAGGTGGTGCAGGATGCGGCCCGCCTCGCACATGCCGGAAGCCGACAGAATCAGGCAGGGGCCGCGCAGGTCGTTCAGCTTTTTGGATTCGGCGGCGTCGCGGATGTAGGTCAGGCGATGGAAGCCGAAGGGGTCGTCGCCCTCGGTGAGGAATTTACGGGCTTCCTCGTCGTAACATTCCGGGTGCTTGCGGAATACCTCGGTGGCGTTAACCGCAAGCGGGCTGTCCACGAAAATCGGTAGCGACGGAATACGGCTGGCATCCATGAGCTGGTGCAGCAGCAACACCAACTGCTGCGTGCGGCCGACGGCGAACGCCGGAACAATGACCTTGCCGCCACGGCCCGCGGTCCGGTTCACGATGTCGGCCAGCGTGTCGGCGGCATGCGCGATGGGCTTGTGGAAGCGGTCTCCGTAGGTGCTTTCCATGATGAGGTAGTCGACCGGGTCGAGCGGCTGGGGATCGCGGATGATGGGGAGCCCGCGCCGGCCGACGTCGCCGGAAAAAGCGAGACGGAGCCCGTGCGCTTCGAGAATCATCGCCGTCGATCCCAGCATGTGGCCAGCGTCGAAAGTTCTGTAAGTGAGATCGGGAGCGATCTGCTTCGGTTCACCCAGCGCGACTGGCGCAAACAGGGGGAAGGTCCGCTCGGCGTCTTCCGGAGTGTACAGCGGCATTACCTCACGATCATCGCGCCCCAGGGCCTTGCGGTATTGGCGGCGGCGGTTGACGAACTCGGCGTCTTTCTGCTGGAGGAAGGCGGAATCGGTCAGCATGGCCAGGCACAAGTCCACGGTGGCGGGAGTGGTGTGGATCGGCCCGTGAAAGCCGTTCTTGACCAGGTTGGGCAGATTGCCGCTGTGGTCGATGTGCGCGTGTGACAGCATCACCGCCGCGACGCCTGAAGCCGGGAACGGGAAGCGGCTATTGCGTTCGAAGGCTTCCTGACGGCGGCCCTGAAACAGACCGCAATCGAGCAGATATCTTTTTCCTCCGGTCTCCACTTCATGCATGGAACCGGTGACGGTCTTGGCCGCGCCCCAAAAGGTAAGTTTCATGTTTGGAATACAATTCAAATATATACAACCGGGCCAAATATACGATGCGGAAGCTGCTGTTCATCGGGTTCCTCGCGCTGCAGGCGTTCGGGCAGAAGAAACCAGTCACGCTCGACGCGCTCAACGACTACCGGGGCAGCACGCCGCGTGGCGTTCCGGGAGATCCCGTGTGGGCGCCGGATGGCAAGACCTTCGTCTTCCGTCAGCGCACGCAACTGCGGCTCTACGACCTGGCGAAAAAGCAGGCGCGGGATCTGGTGGATTTGGCGCCGCTGGATGCCGCCGCTGTCAGCCCCCCTACCGCGGAGCGCCATGAATGGGAGAACCGGCGCGTGGATGAGCCGCCTCTGCAATGGGACGCAGCGGGCAAGCAGGTGTTGTACTTCAGCGACGGCGACATTTTTCTGATCGACGCCGCCGACGGCCAGTGGAAGCAGCTTACCAAGACGGCAATCGCCGAGCGCGATCCCAAATTTTCCCCCGACGGCAGGCGGATTTCGTTCCGGCGCAACTGGGATCTCTATGTTTTGAATATCGCCGACGGCGCGGAGACGCGGCTGACGGCCAACGGCTCCGATACGCTGCGCAACGGCGGGGTGGACTGGGTGTATCCGGAAGAGCTGAGCCTGGGGACCGCGTACTGGTGGTCGCCGGATTCGAAAGCGATCGCCTATCTGCAGTTCGACGTGAGCCAGGAGCCGCTTTATCCGCATCAAGACTTACGCGGGCCGCGGCCCGTTTCCGAGCCGCAGCGTTATCCGAAAGCGGGCGAGAACAATCCGCAAGTGCGCCTCGGCGTGGTTCCAGAAACAGGCGGCGTAACGCGCTGGCTGGACCTGGGCGATACGGTGCGGGCAGCGCTGATCGCGCGTGTGGGATGGGCGGATGCCACGCATGTTTACGCGGTCCGCACCAACCGCGTGCAGAACCAATTGGAGATTCTGCTGTTCGGTGATGCTTCGACCGCGGGGCGCGTCGTGTATCAAGAAAGCGACCCGTACTGGATCAACGTGGAAGGCGATCCGGTTTTTCTGAAAGATGGCCAGCGGTTTGTGTGGACCAGTGAGCGCGACGGGTTCCGGCATCTGTACTTGTATTTCACTGACGGCCGCGCGGCGCGGCAGTTGACCAAGGGCGCCTGGCAGGTGGCCGATGTTGCCGGCGTGGATGAACCGTCGGGGCGGATTTATTTCCGGTCGACGGAAGGCTCACCACTGGAACGCCAGTTGTACAGCGTGAAGCTGGACGGCACGGATAAGAAACGCGTGACCCAGGGCGCGGGCACGCATCGCGTGTCCATGGCGCCCAACTGTGCGGTGTTTCTCGATGTCTATTCGAACTTTGCTTCCCCGCCGGAAGCCACGCTTCGCACTTCCTCCGGCGACGCGATTGCGGTGTACCGGCCGGCGGACCGGCGCGCGCGGGAACAGTTCGAGGTACGGCCCACGGAGATCGTCGAGTTCAAGGGCAAGTCCGGAGTCACGTTTTACGCCACGCTGATCAAGCCCGCGGGTTTTGATCCCGCGAAGAAATATCCGGCGTTGGTGAATGTTTATGGCGGGCCGCACGCGCAAGCGGTGCGCAATGCCTGGCCGGGATTCGGGATCGACCAGGTCTACGCGCACAAAGGGTATGTGGTGTGGCAGATGGACAATCGCGGCACCGCAGGGCGCGGACATGGGTTTGAAATCCCCGTGTTCCACAAGTTGGGGGCGATAGAAGCGGCGGATCAACGGGAAGGCATCGAATATCTGATTTCGATGGGCTTCGTGGACCCGGCGCGCATAGGCGTCAATGGCTGGAGCTACGGCGGCTTCATGACGCTCAACCTGCTTCTGAACGCGAACGATCTGGTGCGCGCGGGTTTCGCCGGGGCTCCGGTCACGGACTGGCGCAATTACGACAGCATCTATACGGAACGCTACATGGGTTTGCCCGCGGACAACCAAGAGGGCTACGCGGCGGCGGCATTGCCGGGGCAGGCGGGCAAGCTGCGCGGGCGCCTGCTGATCGCGCACAACATCGAAGATGACAACGTGCTGTTTCAGAACACGCTGCAAATGATCAGCGCGCTCGAAGCCGCCGGCAAACAATTCGAACTGGCGTTGTATCCGCAGAAGGCTCACGCGGTCAGCGGCGCCGCGGCGCGGCACTTGGAGGCCACCATGCTCGATTTCTTCGAGCGGAGTCTGAAGTAGAATTGAGATTCAACCTTCCATGAAGCATTCTTTCACCGGTTTCCTGCTTCTGACGGTTCTGCTCTCCGGTTGCAGCCGCCCGGCTCCGGCCAACGTCGGGGCGACGGTGAACGGGCGCGCCATCACTTACGCCGAGCTGGAAAAACAATTCGAAGCGCAATTTGGCGGACCGGCTGGCGAGCGTTCCAGCGGCGATCAGGCGCAGATCCAGAAGCTGGAGGTGCTGCGCACCATGGTGGACAACGAAATCATGCTGCAGCGCGCCGAGAGGCTGGGTTTGATGGCCGCGGATGCCGACGTCGACGCCAAGTATACCGAGCTGAAGTCCCCCTATACGCAGGAAGAATTCGCGAAGCAGCTGAACGCCCGCAAGATGTCGATGGACGAACTGAAGGCGCAATTGCGGCGCGATCTCAGCGTGCAAAAGTTGTTCAATAAAGAGATCACCTCGCGGATCAGCATCAGCGATAAGGACATCGCGGAGTTTTACAATACCAACCGGGCCAGCTTCAATATCGCGGAACCGCAGATCCACATGGCGCAGATCCTGGTGACGCCGGCGCCGGACCCCAATGTCCGCAACCTGAAGAACGACAAGGCGCAAGATGAAGAGCAGGCCCGCAAGAAGATTCAAAGCATCGATGCGCGGCTCCGCCGCGGCGAGGAGTTCGGAATGCTGGCGCAGAACTATTCCGAAGACGCGGCGTCCTCGCAGAACGGCGGCGACCTGGGCTTTATTCCGGAATCCTCGCTCGAAAAGGCCAACGTGGAGCTGCGCAGGATCGTGCTGTCTCTGCGCCCGGGCGAAACCAGCGCGCCCATCCGGACGGCGGAAGGCTATCGCGTCCTAAAGGTGATTACCCGCGAGCCGGCTGGGCAACGCGAGCTCTCCGACCCCAAAGTGCAGCAGACCATCCGCGAGACGCTGATCAACCGCAAGGACCAGCTGCTCAAGGCGGCTTACTATGAAATGGCCCGCAATGACGCCAAAGTGATCAACTACTTTGTCAACGGAATTGTCGGCGAAGGCCAGAAGAAGTAGTCCCCGCTTACTGCGCCGGTGTTTTCTCCAACTGCTGCTTGGCCCACACGCGCGCGGGGTTGAGCGCGACGGCCTTTTCAAACGCCTTGCGGGCTTCCGCGTTCCGGTTGGCTTTCCGCAGCGCGATTCCCAGCCACATGTGCGCCTCGGCCATGCGCGCGTCCAATTCGACGGCTTTTTGAAAATCCCGGATGGCCAGCTCCACACCGCCTCCCAGCATCGCCGGCAGATAGTAATTGCCAATGCCGCGGCTCAGGTAGTTGATGGGCGCTTTGGCATCCAGACTCACGGCCTTATTGACTTCGTCCAAGGCGCAGCGGCCGAACTTGAGCGCTCCAAATCCGCCCACCGCCCCGGCCGCCTGGCCGCATAAGGTGCCGAGAAGACGGTGGTATTCGGCAACATCGGCCTGGAGCGCGATGGAGCGCCCGGCGTATTTCATGCCGGCTTCCGAGGCCGCGCGAGCCTGCCCCTTGTCGCGGACTTCCTCGGCTACCTCGGCCAGCGTGGAGTTGGCCAGCGCCGCTCCGTATTGTAGTTCCGCGTCGCCGGACTGTTTCTCAGCCAGTGAGGAAGCTTGCGTGGCGATGCGTTCCAACTGCGCGCGGTCCTGCGCGTCGCGGGCCTTGCGCATATCCGCGTTCCAAGGCGGCGCGGCGGCGAGAAACAGGAGCGTCAATAGATGGGAGATCGCCATTAACCCCTAGACTCGCGGCAGCCGGAAAAAGTTACGCGGAACGGTAACTGCCCAATATTCTCAGAAAGTCGGCCAACTCCGCAAGGTGATGCAAAGCGTTGTGGACCGCCGGATCATCCTGGCGGCCAATCAGATCCAAGTAGAACAAATATTCCCAGGGCTTACCGCGCAAGGGCCGGGATTCGATCTTGATCAGGTTAACGTCGCGCAACGCCAGGGCGCTCAGCGAACGAAATAGCGCCCCGGGGACGTTCTTGGTTGAAAACACGAGCGAAGTCTTCCAAGGGCGTTTGGAAGCACCAGGGACGGCGTGCGGCTTGGCGCCTTCCGTCTCCAATAGGCAAAAACGCGTAAAATTCTGGCGGTCGTCCTCAATGCCGCGCTTAAGGATGCTTGCATTGTAGGTTTTGGCGGCGAGTTCGGACGCGATGGCGGCGGCTCCAGCGGGACGGTCCTCCATCACCATCTTTACGCTGCCGGCCGTGTCGTAAAAGGGGACCCGTTGGATCCGCGGATACTTCGCGAAGAAGTCCAGACACTGATTCAAGGCCACCGGATGGGAGTAGACGGTCTGCAGCGACCGAAACGTGACACCGGGCGGCGCGATCAGGTTATGGATCACGCGTACACTGGTTTCGGCGGTAATCGTAAAGGGATACTTGAGGAGCAAGTCGTAGTTTTCGTGGACGGAACCGGCCAAGGTGTTTTCCAGAGGGATGACAGCGGAGTCCACTTTGCCGGCTTTGAGTGCCGCAAAAGCCTGGTCGAACCTCTGGTGGGGAACAGGCTGCGCCCGCGTGCCCAGAAGCTGCTGGATCGCCTGCTGGCTGAAGGCTCCCAACTCTCCCTGGAACGCTACTTTCATGGGCTTCTTCCCCGTCATTTTCTTCCTTCCCACTGCCGCGCATCGGCGGCAGGAGATCCCGCCAATGCCAGCAAGCGATCCACGCTGTCCTCCACGATCTCGGCGACCGATTTCGGCTGGTGGTAGAAGGCGGGCATGGGGGGCGCAATGATGGCGCCCATTTCCGCCAAAGCCGTCAGGGAGCGCAAATGGCCGGCGTGGAGCGGGGATTCGCGGACCATCAGCACCAGGCGCCGGCGCTCCTTCAATGCAACGTCGGCGCAGCGGATGATCAGATTGGAACTGATGCCGTGGGCGATCGCCGACATGGTGTGGATGGAACACGGAGCGATGACCATGGCGTCCACCGGGTAAGATCCGCTGGCCAGCCGGCAACTGATGTCTTCCACCGGATAGGAGTGGTGAGCCAGGGCCTTAAACTCAGCGGCGGTCTTCCCCATTTCCAAATGCGCCGTGCGCTCACCGGAACGGGAGAGAATGAGGTGGGTCTCCACCTGGGGCTGCTGCGCTCGTAACTTTTCCAGCAGGCGCCAGCCATAAACGCTGCCGCTCGCTCCGGTGACTCCAATGATAATCCGCAACCGATGTCTGCCTTCTCAAATATTGTTAGCGCCGGTAGAGCCGAATTTCCCATATTCCGCTACTGTGGAAAATCTTGTTCTGAATTCAGAACAAAACACTTGCCATGGCCTTATCCGGCCGCTATAATTCAGCATTGCGCCACGAAGCCGCAGGAGCACAAGGACGTGCTCTAGTACTGAATGACTACGAGTCAAGCCTCTATCATCGAGGAACCGGGACAGAAACTCAAGCGGGTTCGCGAACGCCTCGGCCTGCGCTTCCGGGATGTGGAAGAAGCCAGCGCGCGAATTGCCTCGCGGCGGAAAAACGACGAGTTTTTCGTGGCGCTAAGCCGGCTGGCCGACATTGAAAACAAAGGAACCATACCGTCCATTTTCCGGCTATACTCGCTGTGCGCGATCTACCGCCTGGATATGCACGACGTGCTTGCCTGGTACGGCATCTCCCTTTCCGCACTGCCAGGCGAAGCAGCGGCGGAAGAGTACGAACACACGCATCTGGTCGGGTTCCGGCCCGAGGAGGGAAATGTGCAAGTTCCCATCGCGCTCGATCCTGGAATCGATCTCAGCCGCACCGTGTTCCTGAGCCGGATGATCCAGCGCTGGGGAACGGTGCCGCTCCTGCTGCTGCAAAACATCGACCTACGGAATTACCGCTTTGGCTTTATCGGGACCGAAGACTGGTTCATGTTCCCGGTAATTCCGCCGGGGTCCCTGGTGGTGATTGACGACTCCAAGCGCAGGATTGCGCCCTCCGGATGGACTGACGAGTTTGACCGGCCCATCTATTTTCTGGAGCACCGCAACGGATACGCGTGCGGTTGGTGCTCCGCGAAAGATGGGAACTTGATCGTGCAACCGCATCCGGCGTCTCCATGCAGTCCCGCGGTGTATCTCTATCCGGAAGAGATTGAAGTGATCGGCCAGGTTACGCGGGTCGCGATGAGCCTGGAAAAGGCTTCTCAGCGGCGACCGCGTTCCGGATAAGTTCGAAAAGCATCGCCAGTTCCTGGCTGAACTGGGCCCGTTGAGCCCGCGTGGCCCGATCCGGGACCAGTGTTTCCAAATACCCGCTTCGTAACCAGTTGCCGGCAACCGTTTCGGGCACGTCCTCAACGCCGGCCAGGTACTGTTCCAGGTCCGAGCTTTTCTCCGGCACGGGCAGCTTCAGCCATTCTTTGAACACCTGTTCATGGCTCTGCCGCAAGGCCAAGGCGCTCTCCTCGCGCCCGAAAGCCGCGCTCAGCCCATAGTGACGGTAGTGGCCGGAGTTCGCGTCGCGCAAACCGGCTAAACACATGAGCTTTCCGTAGGTACTGGAAATACCGGAAAGAGTGTGTTTCCAGAGATCGGCCAGGGCATTCCGCTCCAGCGTGCCTGAGGGCTTGAGTCGAGGCATTACAGATCCCTGATGCCACATTGTACGCCATGGCGCTGCCCTTTGTTCCGTTTTCAGAAAACGTCAGCATATGTCCAAAGCCGCGAAGGTTATACCCCTTACACTTCCTCTCGTAGTATTCACTCTTCTGACGGGTTTGGAGACCTTACAAATGTTCAAAAAATGATGCTTTTGGCGATGATGGCGATTGGTCTCGTGTCGACCGCGACTGCGGCGTCCGGGACGAACCAGTATCCCTTTCCTCCCTGCGACCCCTGTGGCGGCTCCGGCAACTAGAACCGAAATCTGAATTTTCTAACCTTGGGATACTCACGCGGCCGTCGGCCCGCCGGCGCAGGATGTGCCGCGTGAGTCTCGCCTGCGACGTTCCCCGCCTCGGCTTCCGGTGCGATGCTCCGTGATACACTCTTTCTAGCCTCGGAATGGCGCGCGCCGAAAAACTCTTGTGGTACCTGAATTTTTTGGTCACGCTGGCGCTGCTCGCGCGAATTCTTTACTGCAAGCTACAGCGAACTTATCCGGCATTATTTCTGTATTGGTTGAGTCAGGTGGTGGACATCATCCTATTTCAGATTCCGATGCAATCCAGGTTCTATGCCAACGTGTACTATACCGCCCAAGTCGTAAACCTGGGGCTGTCTATCCTCGTGGTCCAGATGCTCTATCGCGTTGCCCTCATTGGGCATCCGGCGTTATCGGCGTTTGGGCGGCGCAGCATGCTGGCGGTGCTGGGAATGGCGGCAATCTTTGCACTTGCCGGTGCGAGCGTGGATTCCACCATGTTGCCCGGGCAGTATTGGAACATCCCACTGCTGTCCGGCTATCGCATTTTGACCCTTGGGTAAGTCCTGTTTGCTCAGTGGGATGAATGGTATTTTGACTTTTTTCGATTTCAACTTCCGCTGACGGTTTTGGGGCGTTTTCGCCGGTGGAGGGACGATGCTGGAGCATGCGGC
>SHUD01000013.1 GCA_009697505.1 Bryobacterales bacterium | reverse complement strand
AACCCGAATTTCCGGCTGGTTGCGACGATGACAGCAATGCACTTGTCCAGTCGGACCTGGCCCAATCAGACTGGAATGATCACGGCGAACTTGGTGAAGGAAGTCGTCGGTGACCTCCCTAAGCCAATTTTCTACGTCGTCGGGCCTCCTGGGATGGTCCAGGCGATGTGCCAGACCTTGGGCCAAGTCGGTGCCGATGCAAACGACATTCGCAGCGAAGAGTTCTCCGGCTACTAGTGCCGGGCCTCTGGATAGTGGCTCTTGGACGCGCCGCTCACGATCAACGGTGTAGTGTTTACCGATCAGTCCCGATAAGTCGGCATCACGCCCCACTTGTTGAAGCGAATCGCTCCTTGCATTACCCTGGTAATATAAAGGCATGGCACTGGCGCATTCCAAAGTCACCGCGCAGGGGCAGATTTCCGTTCCCGCGGATGTCCGGCGCAAGCTGGGTATCGGTCCAGGTTCCATTCTGGATTGGGAGGAACAGGACGGCAAGATCGTCGTGCGGCGCTCGGCGCGGTTTTCGTCGGAAGACATCCATCGCGCGTTGTTCCCCAAGCAGGCGCCGGCAGCTCGAAGCTTGGCGGAGCTGAAAGAGGGCATCCGGCGGCGTGCTCGGGGCCGCTATGCCCAAGAACGCTATGCCCGCCATTGACACTAACGTCCTGATCCGGCTGATTACCCGCGACGACCCCCGCCAGGCCGCGGCTGCCGACGCGTTCGTCGCCAAAGGAGCGTGGGTCTCGGTTCTCGCGCTCACGGAGACCATATGGGTCCTGGAGGCCGTCTACCAGCGCAAGCCGGCGGAACTGGCCATCGCCATCGAGATGCTGCTGAATCACAAGGATCTTACTCTGCAGGATTCCGGCGTCGTCGCGGCGGCGCTCGAACTGTTCCGCTCGCGGGCGTCGCTAGGCTTCTCCGACTGCCTGATGCTGCAAGTTGCCCGGAAAGCCGGGCAACTTCCGCTGGGTACTTTCGACCGCGGCCTTGCCAAAGTTGAGGGGACCTGCCGGCTGTAACTCCATCAGGAATGCTGAACTTTCCGGTTTTCTTGTTTGCCACGTCGGAAACACGGGGGCGCGTGGACGTCGAAGTCAAGGTCTAATGCACGTCTTCAGGCGCGTGTGCGGCGGCCGGCGTTTATTGGCAGTGATGTTTACTGGCAATTAGGAAACTTGAAACTCGCAATTCTCGTACGCCAGTTGAAGGCTGCGCTGGCAGCGTAGTACTCCGTCGTATACCAGAACGTACAGTCATCGGATGGATCCACCTGCATGGTGGAATAGTCGCCCCAGCGATTGAAGGTGCTGAGTTGCGCACCCGTGCCGGCCACGATCGTCGACTCCACTTGCAACTGGTTGCGAATTTCGCTGCGCTGGCGGCCCGTGATCCGGATGGATGGAAATACCGCTGTCGCGTCCGATGCGCTGTAGCCGATAAGCATGTTGCCGACCTTGTCCATCGCGACGCTGCCCATCCAGCGGTTCACAGAATCCGGTACGAAGGTGGCGTTCTGGAACAGGCTGGGCGTTGCGCCGAAGGGATCTCGAATTTCGTACCAGCGCAACGCGGCGCCAACCGCGCCGGCTCCATCCGGGTCTTCCGATTGGGTGACCACCAGGCTTTCCGTGGTTCCACGCTTGCGGTACTGGAGACGGTACATCAGGCGATCGCCTAGTGTATCCAGCAGTTCGCCTCCGCCGGGCTGCGGTATGCAGGTTCCCCCGGTGCCGTTGCAAGCGCGGGTCAGCGTGACGGGAAGATTGATGAGAGTACCTAGTGCGCCCCCCAAACCGTCGTTGAAGGTGCTATTTGCTGGCGTGACGAAGTCTACATGGAACTTAAGCATGCGTAAGCCGGCCGGTGCGCCTGTCCCCTGCCGCACGAAGATGTTCGGCGCGCCCGCCGCGGGAGGAGTAGTTCCATCCCAATCGCTGGGAAGCAAGCTACCACCGCCGCCGTAGAAATTAGTCGCCATGCAGACCGACGTGGCGGCCGCGCCCGTGAGCATGGCGGCGCGGTCATAAGCGCACGGCGCGACGCCGGTGTTCGTACCGCTGGGTTCGCTGAACATGTTGTATGACATGTAGTAAGCGTCAGGCCAGACGCCCAGCTTGCCATAGTCGTTGAAATTGGCGAACACGTAAGAGTAGCGGTTGTATGTGCCCAGCGGATTGTTAGTGGTCGAAACCGCGAAACACTGGGTGAACGGTGCGATCGGGTCTCCTGCTCCATTTACGTTGAAAGCAAACTGGCTGAACACCCAGCGGTCCGCCAAGTGATCGTATTGCACCACGGGATCTCCCCGGTTCGTGGTTTGACAAACGCCGCCAAAGCCTGACCACAGGCTGTTGCCGGCGATGAAACCGTGGGGAGGTAGCAATGCGTTACCCGCTTTGTCGAACACGGCGTAATGCGAGTTTACCCACTGGATAATGCGGGTCGGACCAACGGCCATGGTCGTGTCGGGCGGCGCGCCGGTGATCGTATATCCGGCAAACCCGGTTCCGAGACCCTCAAAGTTTGCCCCGGGCGTCGCGGAGAAATATGGCGAATCGGCAGTGCTAGTCTGAACCGTGGTCGGGGACAGAGGAGCAGTGTAAGTCGCCATCCGTGAGGCATTCCGTTCTCGTAACCGATCGTCCTTCACCTTCCCGTGTCTGTGAATCTGTTTCTGGGAGTTCCCGTGATCCTCTTCTTTAGCTTCCAGCGCGATGCTGAACAAATCCCGGGATACATCCTGATGCGCCGGATGGGAAACAATGGGACCCGACTGGCTGTGCGCCAGCAGGGCTGCGAAAACGGCAAGCACTGGAGTGCGAATGAGTAGCCTCATGATTTACGGCCCTCCCGCGACTGCCGGCGCGCCCATCCCATTGCGGCAATTCCCGTGGAGATAAAAACCAATGTGCCCGGCTCGGGAATTCCCACAGCATCGCCGGAGATCAGGAAGGCATGCTCCTGGCCATTGGTGCTCCAATTCACAGCTAAAGGATTGAGCGACTTCTCCACTCCGCGGTCGGTCGCGGCGTTGGCGCCGCCGACGGCGGTCCAGGCCCAATAATAGTCGGAAAATGTTGTGCTGGCCAATGGTCCGTTGTGGAGCACCAGCCAATAGGTGCCGGCCGCGACGTTGTTCACCGTGATAGCGAAGTCGTTCTGAAAAATATTGAGACCCAATGCCGATCCGGCTGCCGTGCGGGTCGGCGTAGCCGTTCCGGTTCCGAGCACCGTCCCGCCCGGAACAGACGCGGCGTTATTGCGGATCTCCCAAAAAATCGACCCGCTGTAGTCGGCTGCGCTCAGTTCCATATCCCAGAACCGCACAGCGGTTAGATTGGTGGTAAACGCGAGCACAAAATTGTCCCCCTGGATGAAATCACTCATTGCGTTTGCGCCCAGGTTGTTTGGCGTGCCGTTGTTATGAACGATTGTGCCAAAAGCGGAAAGTGCCGTCAGGCACGCAAGTATGGCGACTTTCGTGCGCGACACCCTCCAATATTCGCGTACGAATTTTCATAAGTTAGCATGTGACGTGGACTACAAGTAAGCGGAATCCGCCGGTGGCAGGGCATATTTGCATGACATCAATTGACACACGGGCCGACTGCGTGCGAAAATCCTCTCGCATGTCAAGCCGCCTCCTATTCTCTGTGGTGGCGTTCGCCACCCTTCCTCTCTTGGGTCAAAATCAGCATTGTGAAGATCTAAATCACCTATCGCTGCCCGGCATCGTGATCAAGTCCGCCGCTCCGGTTGCGCCTGGGATGTTCACTCCGGGGACGATTCCGGCGCGCCCGGTTCCCGCGTTCTGCCGCGTGGTGGCGACGGTGCTGCCCGAGCTGGGTTTCGAAATATGGCTGCCGGCGCAGTGGAATCACAAATACATTGGCGTGGGCAATGGCGGACTCGCGGGAAACATCGTTCACGCCGCCATGTTCGATCCCGTGAATCGTGGCTACGCCGTAAGCAGCACCGACACCGGCCACGTTTCCGCCAGCACCAACGACGGCGCCTGGGCTCTGGGCCACATGGACCGCGTGATCAACCTGGGCCAACGCGGCGTCCACGAGATGGCGCTGGCCAGCAAGGCGATCGTCAAGGCGTATTACGGCGCTTGGCCCGTGCACTCCTATTTTCAGGGCTGTTCGTTTGGCGGTAAGCAGGCGTTGACGGAAGTGCAGAAGTATCCCGCGGATTTCGACGGCGTCATCGCCGGCGATCCGGCCAACTGGTTTACGCGGCACTACACGGGCGGCCACATTTGGGTGGCGCAGGCGATTGACGACGACGGCTGGCTGCCTCCTAATAAAGTCCAACTTCTGGCGGACGCGGTGAACGCGGCCTGCGATGCGCTCGACGGCGTCAAGGATGGCGTTCTCAATGACCCGCGCCGCTGCCACTTCGATCCCGCATCGTTGCAGTGCAAGAACGGTGATCCTTCCACTTGCTTGACGGCCGCGCAGGTCGAAGCCGTGCGCAGGATCTGGCAAGGCGCGCGCGACGCCGAAGGCCAGCAGTTATATCCCGGCATCGAGCCCGGTGGCGAGGCTGGCCCCGGCGGCTGGGCGCAGTGGATCACGGGCAACGCTCCCGGCCGTGGCGGACATAGCGGCCTGGGCTTGCCGTTCATGAAGTTTGTCGTGTACGAGAATCCGGATTGGGACTACCGCAAGCTGCGCTTCGACCCTCCGGCGCCGGGTCTGGAAAGCGACGTCGAGTACGTCGACGACAAAGTCGGGCGCATCTTTAACGCCATTGACCCGGACCTGCGGCCGTTCCGCGCGCACGGCGGCAAGCTGATCCAGTATCACGGATGGTCCGACCCCGATATTCCGTCGGCCAACAGCATCAACTACTACGAGAGCGTGGTGCGCACTTCCGGACGCGGCAACACGGCGGCCCTGAAAGACACCAAGGAGTTCTACCGCCTGTTCATGGTGCCGGGCATGCAGCACTGCACCAACGGCCCTGGTACCTTCCGCTTCGACGCGCTGACGGCGCTGGAGCAATGGGTGGAGCAGAACAAGGCTCCCGATCAGATCACTGCTGGACACCCCAATGGCAACGGCCAGTTCGACCGCACGCGTCCGCTGTGTGCTTATCCGCAGGAAGCCAAGTACAAGGGAACCGGCGGCACCGACGATGCCGCGAACTTCGTGTGCGCGGCGCCGTAAGCGCAATTCAACCGATTCGTTTTGTGCCACGGATGGACACAGATAAGCGCCGATAGGAACTCCGCGGAGCGAGGGTCTTCATCGGCGTGCATCCGCATCTATCCGCGAGCCATGCTCTGGATGCATTCTTGCGCAGGCTGCAAGAGGGCGTTGCAGCAGCACCGAGGATAAAGAGGCTCACGCCCCTTGGCGGCGCTCCTTGGATTTCCGTCGCGGCTGGGCGCGGGCTTCCACCGGGTCGACGTATTCTCCCCGCTCGAGCGATGCCAGCCGGCGGCCTAGCTCGTTGTTAAATTCCGCCCGGCGCGCGGCGCGCTCTTTTTCGTGCTCTTCCAACAAGCGAAGCGCTTCCATCTCAGGAGTGACGGAAATATCCATACAACACCTAATTTTCCCGCGACGCCAAGTCAATCCCCAGCTTCTTGAGCTCTTCGGCGTAGTAGCGCCGGTGGAGCAGGTCCCACTCTTCGGTGCCCTCGGAAATCTCGCGCTTTTGCGTGCGGATCTTGGTGCGGGCGGCGCGGTCCACCTTGTCGTCGGTGAGCAGCAGCTCGGTGATGATCTTGACCAGTTCCAGGCGCACGTCGTTGGGGTCGCGCTTCAGGCGGAAGTCGCGGCTCTTGCGGATGGCGGCGACGACCTTGTGCGAAAGGTCATTGATCTTGTCGCGGGAGAGCTTCATCTGATCGCCGGAATCGCGGCCGGCGGCGCGGATCACCTTGCGTTGCGTGATCAGGGTGTTCTTGATGCGGCGGAACATCTCCTGATAGCTGACGCCCTCTTTGCGCATGTAGTCGCTGTACTGGCTCAGCAGGTCGCGCACTTCGTCGTTCAACTGGTCCTCGATGGCCAGGTCTTCTTCGATGATGCTGGCCATGAAGTCGGCGGCCACCTGGAGGCCGGTGGTCTCCAGCCATTGCGGACTCAGTTTTCTAATGGTCTGCCGTGATATGTAGTTGACAAATTCGCGTGCGAGCAGCATCCCTCTCCGTTCACCGTGCAATTTCAGGATAAAGGCCGCGTGTGAGTGGAGTCAATTCGGGGCGCTCTCCCGGAGCTGGGTCAACTCTCGTGGCGCGATTGCAGGTTGAAGGTCAGGCTTGGAGGATTTCCACGTTTTGAGGCGACGTGGCAGAAGCCGAAACCGGAGATTGCTGTAAAGCCAGGCGGCACGTGAAATGAAACGCACTTCCCGCGCCCGGCTCGCTTTCGACCCAGATACGCCCGCCCATTTTCTCCACCAGCCGGGAACAGATCGCCAGCCCCAGGCCGGTGCCTCCGTAATTGCGAATCATGGATCCGTCTGCCTGGGTGAACGCTTCGAAGATAATGCGCTGCTTATCCGCCGGAATGCCAATGCCCGTGTCCTGGATGACGAATTCGAGCGCCACCGCTTCGGGCGTCCAATCCGGCATGGACACCGTCAGCTTGACTTCGCCTTCGCGCGTGAATTTCAGAGCGTTACCCAACAGGTTGATGATGACCTGCCCCAGCCGCCATGAGTCTCCCACCACCGTTTCCGGGA
Source organism: Bryobacterales bacterium (assembly GCA_009697505.1). GTDB lineage: Bacteria > Acidobacteriota > Terriglobia > Bryobacterales > Bryobacteraceae > Palsa-187. The sequence continues at coordinate 43,999 of SHUD01000013.1, read as the reverse complement.
CATCCTGCCGCACCTCCCAGTGCAGTCCTAATCCCTTATTCGCCGCGATGGCCGTAAATGGGCGGCAGGTGACCGCCAATTGCTGTCGCAAGTCAAACGGTGCATGCTCCAGTTCGATTTTGCCGGCGTCGATCTTTGCAAAGTCCAGCAGCTCGTTCAGAAGCCGGAGAAGGGAGTCGGCGCTTTCCTGTACCGTCTCCAGATAATCCCGAAGTTCGGGCGGCATGTCACTTTCCAGCGCGACGGCGGTCATCCCCACAATCCCGTTCATCGGCGTCCGGAGTTCATGGCTGATATTCGCTAGAAACTGGCTCTTCACTTCAACAGCGGCCTCGGCCTCAGTCCTGGCCTTTTCCAATTCCTGCGCGCGCTGGTGCAGTAAAGCAATATTGGCTTCCCGCGTCAGGTGAGCCCGGTAGAGCACATACAACACCGGAACCGTTAGAAGGCATGCCTCCCAATGCACATATGCGTTGCGAACACTCTTGAAGCCGGCTGAGCTGGCACCCACCAAGTAATACGGAAACGACCAGAAATGATCATCGCGCCAGGCCTTTCCGATCCGCCGGCCCTGACTGGTTGCCACCTGGACAGCCGTGGGAAATGTCCGCGTTACGAAGTAAGCGGCGCTCCCCAGAAACAGACGGATCGCCACGTAGCGGCCCCCACCGGGTATCAGAGAGTGGTAAGCGAAACTCGCGGCTGCTACGGCCGTCGCTTCATTGGCAAGTTGGACTACCGAATGCCGCGTCCACAAGGATTTCTTCGAGGCTACCGTGGAGACCGCCGCGCCCGTGACCGCGAGCAGGATGGTTTCCGGCAGTGTGAGCTCCACGATGCCGAGAGGCACCAGAAATAAGTTAACGGAAAACCCTATCATGCCGGATTCAATCCGCCGCATCACACTTGCGGCCGCAACCGCCGTCAAGGTGTAAAGGAAAAAAATGATGGGGTCACGGGGAGGCCACGACAAGATGGCTTTGCCAATGTAGGCGCAGCCCAGGATAGCGACCAGCAACGCGACTACTCGTCCGGCGGATCTGGTGTGAATAGGCATATTGAAATCACCCACTGCAAGAAGCATACGGCCAGCTATCGGTAACTTCAATGAAACTCATGAGTCAAAAGGAGTAGGGTGGATCCCCGAGGGCAATAAGTAAGGAACTCTAGCCACGAGCGGATAAACCTAAGTGAAACGCCTTAGTTGGGGCAACTTTGGCGGTAATCGCGCCCCGTCAATTTGGCGCCCCATCATCCGCCGCCCCGCCAGTCCCGTGATTCTCCAGAAACTCCTCGTCGATCGCCTTGCGTCCGCGGAAGCCTTCTTCCAGGCCGTGCCAGAAATGGATGCCTTCCTCGCCGAGTTTCCAGCACAGGCAGACTTCGCGGCCCTTATAGAGAGTCATGAAGTCGATCAGGCCGATCTCCAGGTCTTTGACCAGCACGCCGATTTCCTCGATCCGCTCGAAAATGTCTTTGAGCGCGGCGGCGCTGGTGTCGCGGCGGGCGCGGGTGGCCAGGAACGCCGACGGGTCCACGCGCGCACCGCCGGACACGCGGACGCGCTGCGTGGTGCTCCTCAGAGCTGCTTCGGCCGCCTGGTATTCGGACTTATGGAACAAGGCGTCGCGCAACGCTTTGTCGACTTCCGGAAGCAGCTGTTGGGCTTCGGCCAACGTAAAGTAGCGGGGCATGGTTTAGAGGGGTGGCGGCTCCGGCGTGCCGCGCCACAATTTTTCCAGGGCGGGCCGGAACCGGGAATACAGATACGATACCAGCAACAGCAGCCCACCGAGCGCCAGAAACGCCGTGATGCGGAAGCCGCGGCTGAGGCTCCAGACATCCAGCAAGTAAAGCTTGGCGACCACCAGCGCCAGCAGGCCGAGCCCCAGAATGCGATTCACCGCCGAGCGCAGCGCGGTGCCGGCGATCACCAAAGCAACAGCGTAGACGGCCATCAGAATCGAAACGCCGGCGGAGGAGACGCTGGAAACATCTTCTGGTTCCGCCGTTCTTTGCGCCCACGCCGAAACTTCCAGGGCCAGGGCCCATAACAGAAATACATGGCCGCCTCCGTAAGTGACGGCTTTCGCTTCCCCCGACCAAGCGCGGCGCGAGGCCATCCACATGCTGGCGGCGCAGACGGCGAAGGTAAGCAGACGTGTGTTCCAGAAGCCGGACTGGTAGAGCCAGGCTTCGCTAGTGAATAGCCGCAAGAACACCAGCGCAAACAGGAACCACGCGGGCACCTGGATCCTCGCCTGACTCAGGCGCGCTCCGGTCCAGGCGATAGCGGCCGCCTCCAGCGCCCACAGCATGGTCACGCGGTATCCGGTGAACTGGACGGGGATGGCCAGCGTCACTAAGACGGCGGCGGCAACGGCGCTGAACAGCGCGAAGCGCCTTTCGCGAGTCCACATGGTCTTGGCCAGCCCCGCGTGCAGCACCGCCAGCGCCACGGCGAACGCGCCGAGCCAGCCGCCATAAGGCGATTCGAGCGCGGCGTAGGAACCCGCAAAATAGGCGCCTGTATTGAGCACCAGCAGCCGCGGGCTCGCGCTCTGGAAGCTGGCGAAGAAGAATACCGCGAAGCTGATCGAAAGCCATGCGAAGGCGCCGAGGCTGGTGTCTCCGCTGAGCCATTGGCCGGTCCACCCGCTGTACAGCATCCACGTGCCGGCCCACGCCAGAGATCGCAGCGCGGGCCAGCCCTGCAAGCGGGCGACGCTCACGGCTCCGGCGCTGAGGAGCAACGTGTACGCCGCCAGAGTCCACATGCGGTTTTCACCGGTGGAGAGCAAGGCCGGCGTCAAGAATCCGCCTACAAGTCCCAGCACGGCCACCACTCGCGAACGGTAATGCAGCGCCAGCGCGGCCGCCGAGAGAGTGGTCAAACACATCAGCAGAAACGCGACGCTCTGCGGCAATAGTTGGTAGAAGCCGAAGCTCGCATAGAACGACAGATACAGCAGCGCGAGGCCGAGTCCGGTCAAGCCTGGCGCGAAGACCCGCTGGCCGCGCAGCCACAGCCACTCGCCCAGGAACAGGGAGAAGGTCGCAGCCGTCATGCCCAGGGCGACTCGCATGCCGGGGCCAATCCACTGGCTGTCCACCGCGTACTTGAAGAAAAACGCGACGCCGAACAGCAGCGTGATCACCGCGATCCGGTTGAGGTACCCGAGGCCGAAACGCGTTTCGATTCCAGCTTCCGGGACGGGCCCGGATTCCGGAACCGGTAATGGCGGCGGCTCGGGCGCGCGCGCGGATTCGCGAAGTGTTGGGGGCGGAATCGCGGGCGGAAGAGGCGGCTCGGCGAGTTTGCCGGACAAGCTCAACGCGGCTTCGATGCGCGCAAGACGGTCCTCAATCGCGGCCCAGCGTTCTTGTTCCGGCACCTGCTCCGGCCCCTCTTCGGGTCCGTCTTCCGGCGAAGTCATTCCATTCCAAACTACACTAGTTAGGAGGCACGCATGAGCGATTCCGGTTTCCCATTACCTCCTCCCACCTTCGAATTCCTAGTGTTTTCTCTGAAGATGCAGGCCGAGATGCAGCTTGGGTTGCTGAACTTCGGCGAGGATAAGCCGGAGGCGCCGAACCTGCCGGCGGCGCGCCACGCCATCGACCTGCTGGCCATGATCGCGGAGAAAACGCGGGGGAATCTGGCGCTCGAAGAGCAGCGCCTGATGGAAAATGCGCTTACCGAGCTGCGCTTCCGCTTTGTGCAGGCATCGGAACAGAAGAAACCGGGCGATACCGCGGAGCAGCCGGCACAGTCCTGATGAACACGCCGGGCAAGGACACGATCCGCATTACGGTGCTGGGCTCGGGCACCAGTTCCGGGGTTCCCACCATTGGCTGCGGCTGCGCCACTTGCGCCTCCACCGATCCGCGCGATAACCGCCTGCGCCCCTCGGTGCTGGTTCAATACGGCGGCAAGAACGTGTTGATCGACGCCACGCCGGATTTCCGGACGCAGGCCCTACGGGCCGAGATACGGCGCGTGGATGCGATCCTGCTGACCCACGCGCATGCCGACCACATCCTGGGCCTGGACGACGTGCGGCCGCTGAATTATCACCAGAAGATGTCGATTCCGGTGTACGGCACCGCGGAAACTTTCGCGGTCGTGCGGCGCGTGTTTCAGTATGCCTTCAACCCGGAGCCATCGCAGTCCTCGGCGCCGAAGGTGGAACTGCGCGACATCACGGACGAACCATTTGAGCTTTTTGGTTTGCAGGTGGTGCCGATCCTGCTGATGCACGGCAACGGCGTGACCTTGGGATTCCGCTTCGGAGACGCCGCCTACCTGACCGATCACAGCGAAATCCCCGAGGCCTCCAAGCCCAGGCTGCGCGGTTTGGATGTGTTGTTCCTGGACGCCCTGCGGCACCGCCCGCATCCGACGCACTCGACCGTGGCGCAGAGCCTGGAATTGGCTCGCGAGTTGCAGCCGCGGCGGGCGTTTTTCACGCATATCTGCCACGACCTGCCGCATGCCCAAACGGAAGCGGCATTCCCGGAAAACGTGCGCCTGGCCTATGACGGGCTCCAAATAGAGGTTGCGCTCCCAGAGGTATCGCGCCCAGAGGTTTCGCAATAGATGCGGGTCGCCCGTTCGTTGGAGGAAGCCGCCCAATTTGAACCGGTGGCGGTGACCATCGGCAACTTCGACGGCGTTCACGCCGGCCACCAACAACTGCTGCATCAGGTCAAACAGGCCGCCGCTCAGAAAGGCTTGCAACCGGCGGTGTTGACGTTCGATCCGCATCCGGCTTCGATTGTGGCGCCGCGGCGCGCCTCGCGCCTGCTGACCACGCAGGCGGAGCGGTGCTCGGTACTGGCGCGAGAAGGGATCGAGTACGTGCTGGTTCTGCCCTTCACGCGTGAACTGGCGAATTGGACACCCGAGCAGTTTGTGGAACGTGTGCTGGTGAAAGCGCTGCGCGCGGGCGTGGTGGTAGTCGGAGACAATTTCCGCTTCGGGCACAATCAGGCCGGTGATGTGAACCTGCTGGCCCGGCTCGGCGCGCGCTGCGGATTCGAGACCCGCGTGGTGCCGCCCTTTCAATGGCGCGGGCGCGTGGTGTCGTCGAGCGAAATCCGGCGGGCGGTGGAAGCGGGCAACGTGTCGCTCGCGGGCCGGCTGCTAGGTAGACCTTACGGCGTGGAAGGCGCGGTGGTGCCCGGGCATGGCGTTGGCGCCAAACAGACGGTTCCCACGTTGAATTTGCAGACGCACGCACAGGTGCTGCCGCTGAACGGCGTCTACATTACTCGCACGCGCGACTTGGAATCGGCGCGCCAGTGGAAGTCGATCACCAATCTCGGCTATCGCCCGACGTTCGACGGGCGGGAACTCAGCCTGGAGACCTTCTTGCTGGACCCGTTCGATCCGCCCGCACCCTCCCGCATTCGCGTCGAATTCCTGCGGCGCGTGCGCGAGGAGCGCAAGTTCGCATCGCCGGAAGAGCTCAAAGCGCAGATTCTACACGATGTGGTGCGCGCGCAGGCGTATTTCCGGCGAGTGCATTTGCGGCTAAAATCCGCTCTGTAGATAACGATAAGATAAATATGGTGACCTCTCCTGGAAAACTCCGGCACATGAAGAAGCTGTCCAATCAGGACGGCATTATTGCGGCCGCCGCGATGGATCAGCGGGGCAGCTTGCAGAAATCGCTGGCCAGCGCCAAGGGCGTGGCACAGAAAGACATTACGTGGGATATGATGTCGGAGTTCAAGACCGCCGTGACGCGGATTCTGACTCCGCATGCGTCGGCGATCCTGCTGGATCCCGAATTTGGTTTGGACGCCGCCAAGGCGCGCTCGTCCAATGCCGGCCTGCTGCTGGCTTACGAAGAATCCGGTTACGACAACACCAAGCCGGGCCGCCTGCCCGATCTGCTGCCCCACGTTTCCGCCAAGCGTATCGCGGATTGGGGCGCGGACGCGGTCAAGATCCTGATCTACTACAGCCCCTTCGACGACGCGCAGGTGAACGATATCAAACACGCGTTCGTCGAGCGCATCGGTTCGGAGTGCGCGGATAATGAGATCCCGTTCTTTCTCGAATTTGTCGGCTACGATCCCAAGGGCGGTGACGAAAAGGGCGTGGAATATGCCAAGATCAAGCCGCAAGTGGTCATCGGCAGCATGCAGGAGTTCTCCAAACCCCAGTACAAGGTGGACGTGCTGAAAGTGGAAGTGCCGATCAATGCCGAATTCGTGGAAGGCAGTTCCGTTTATAAAGGCCAGAAGGCGCAATCGATGACGGAGGCTCTGGATCTGTTCCGCAAGGCCGCGTCGGTGGCGAGCAAGCCGTTCATCTACCTAAGCGCCGGTGTGGGCAACGCACAGTTTGTGGAGAGCCTGCGCATGGCGACGGAAGCGGGCACGGATTATTCAGGTGTGCTGTGCGGCCGCGCGACCTGGAAAGACGGCATGCCGATCTACGCCACCAAGGGCCTGCGGGCGTTGGAAGATTTCCTGTCGGCCAAAGGCGTCGAAAACATCAACGCCGTGAACGCCGCGCTCCAGGGCGCGGCGCCCTGGTATAAGAAGCTGGGCATCGCCGCTTAGATTCATGTTCTTCTCAAGCCTCGCCGGCACGGCCGTCTTCTCTTCGGAAAAGATGGCGAAGACCAATCTCGCGCGCGGTGAATTCATGTTCGCCGGGTTGAATTGTTTCGAACCCGGCCAGGAGCATGCCGCGCACGCTCATGCCGGACAGGACAAACTCTACGTGGTGCTGGAAGGCGAGGCGGAGATTACGGTCGGCGAGCAAATGCAGGTAATCGGCGCCGGGGGCGGGGCCTTCGCCGCCTCCGGGGTGATGCACTCGGTTCGCAATTGCGGAAACACGCGGCTGGTAGTGTTGGCGGTTCTCGCGCCGCCGCCGGGGAAATAACGCTTAGGGTTTAGCCACGTGGGCGTTAAGATCCACGCCCTCCCATTTGGCCACCACCGCGGCGGCCAGGCAGTTGCCGAGGATGTTGACCGACGTCCGCGCCATATCCATCAAGGTATCGACGCCTAACACCAGCGCCACGCCTTCGGCTGGCAGATTGAACGAAGCGACGGTGGCCGCGAGAATCACCAGCGCGGCGCGCGGCACACTGGCCACGCCTTTGCTCGTGAGCATCAGCGTCAACATCATTAACAACTGCGTTCCGAACGAAAGGTGAATACCCGCGGCCTGCGCGACGAAGACTGAAGTGAGCGAAAGATATAGAGTCGAGCCATCCAGATTGAAGCTGTAGCCCGCCGGTAGCACGAAAGCCGCAATATGCTTGGGCACGCCGAAACGCTCCAGATTTTCCAGCGCCATGGGCAGCGCGGCCTCGCTTGAAGTCGTCGAAAAAGCGATCAGGAACGGGCCGCGCGCCGCCGCTACAAAGCGCTTCAGCGGAATCCGGAAAAGCGCGATTACCGCGCCCATCACCACCACCACGAAAAAGATTTCCGCGGCCCACAGTGTCGCGACCAATTTGCCGAGATTCAGCAGCACTCCTATGCCGCGCTCGCCTACGGTCGCGGCGATGGCTCCGAAGACGCCGAACGGCGCGAACCACATCACGTAATGCGTGAAGCGGAACATGACGGCGGAAATCGAGTCGCACAGATTCAAAACCGGGCGGGCTTTCTCGCCAATAGTTGCGCACGCCGCGCCAAAGATCAGTGCGAATACGACGATTTGCAGGACTTCGCCGCGCGCCATCGCGTCGATGATGCTGGCCGGGAAAGTGTGTTCCAGGATCTGTGAAAGACTCGGGTTGGTGACCGGCTGCGGCGCCGCGCTAGAAGGTAAAGCGACGCCGGCTCCCGGTTGCACCAGATTGACGGCCGCGAGTCCCACGAACAGCGCGATGGTCGTCAGAACTTCGAAATAGATCATCGCCTTGCCGCCAATGCGGCCGATGACTTTCAGGCTGCCGGTGGACGCGATGCCAGAGACCAGAGTCGCAAACAAGAGCGGCGCGATGATGGACTTGATCAGCCGTAGAAACACAGCGCCCAGCAGGGCCATTTGCTTTGCGGGTTCGGGATAAGTAGCGCCGAAGATGGCGCCCGCGACCAATCCCACCAGGATCCACGCCGTGAGCGAAGTCGCGCGCGATTCCTGTTTCACCGGCCGCCCCACTTCAATTTTTCGCGCAGGACATCGAAGAAATTGGCGCCGTGCGGGCGGATCAGGTTGACGGTGTGCTCGGAACGGCGGCAAATGACGCGATCATCCTGCTCCAACTGTTGGCCCTCCTGGCCGTCGATGGTCAGGAAGGTGGGGCTGTCACTGCACAGTGTCAGTTGGATCACGGCGTCGCCGGGCACGATGACGGGCCGGTTGGTGAGCATGTGCGGGCAGATTGGCGTGATGCAAATCGCCGCGACATCGGGAACCATGATCGGACCGCCCGCCGACAATGAATACGCGGTGGAGCCAGTCGGCGTGGAGACAATGAGTCCATCCGCTTTGTAGTGGCACATCAGTTGATCGTCAACGTGAACTTCGAGATCGATGATGCGGGCGATGTCGGCCTTGGCCAGAGCCGTGTCATTCAACGCCTCATACGTGCGGGCGATCGCGCCCTTGCGCCATAGCTCGGTGTGCAGCATCTGGCGTGTGCTGACCTGGAAATCGCCTTGCAGGGCGCGCTCAAGCTGCGGATACAATTCATCGACGGTGATCGCAGTCAGGAAGCCGAGGTTGCCGAGGTTCACCGCGAACAGGGGAATGTCGCGGCCGCCCACGGCGCGCGCCGCGGAAAGCAACGTGCCGTCCCCACCCAGCACGATCAGCAACTGCGTCCCCTCGGCCACTTTCTCGCGGGGAAGCATGTGGACCGGCATGTCGCCGCCCAAATACGTGGCGGTCTCGGGATCCACCTGGACGCCCACACCCCGCGCCGCAAGCCACTTGACCAACTCCGGGACGACACGGACGGCGGGCGCGTTGCGCGGCTTGGAGACGATGCCGACGTTAGTGATTTTAATCGGTGGCGCTGCGCCTGGCATAGAGCAGGAATTCCCGGTTGCCCTCGGCTCCGAGGATCGGACTCTCGATGATATCAGTCTGGAAGCCGTGAAGTTCCACGGCGGCGCGCACGCGGCCGCAGGCGGCCTGATGCAGCTCGGGTTCGCGCACGATGCCGCCTTTGCCGACTTGCCCGCGTTCTACTTCAAACTGCGGCTTGACCAGCAGGATCATGGCTCCATGGGGCGCCAGCAGGGGAACCATTGCGGGGATCAGCAGCGTGAGCGAAATAAAGCTGGCGTCGCACACGGCGATATCGAACGGCGCCGGAAAATCATCCGGACGCAAAAAGCGGGCGTTGACGCCTTCGCGGGACTCGACGCGCGAATCATTGCGCAGTTTCCAATCCAATTGGTTGTGTCCAACGTCGATGGCCCAGACACGTGCCGCTCCACGTTGGAGCAGGCAATCGGTGAAGCCGCCGGTGGAGGAGCCGACATCCAGGCACGTGCGTCCACTCGCGTCGATTGTCCAATGATCCAGCGCTCCCGCGAGTTTGTATCCGCCGCGGCTGACGTAGGGCATGCGCTCCGCGACTGTGATGCCGGAGTCGCGCCGGACGCTGTGGCCGGGCTTGGCCGCTTTCTGTCCGTTGACCGTCACCTGTCCGGCCAGGATCAGGGCTTGCGCTTTCTCGCGGGATTCGGCCAAGCCGCGCTCAACCAGCAACTGATCGATGCGGATTTTGGTGGCCGATTCCATCGCGGCTTTGCTCATGCGGCGGGGCTCATGCGGCGGGGCTCATGCACTCCGCTGAACCACCAGATCCGCGAGTTCTTTCAACCGCCGCGCGCGGTCGTTGAAAGGTTGCAGAGCCAGGTGCGCGGCCAGGCGCTCTTCTTCCGCCATCTTGCGCGACGCTTCGATGCCGTACACCGCCGGGAACGTGATCTTTTTCTGCGCGGCGTCCTTGCCAGCCGTTTTTCCCAGCGCCTCCGAGGACTGCTCCACATCTAGAATGTCGTCGACGATTTGGAACGCCAGGCCCACGTGTTCGCCGAAACTGGTGAGCGCGGCAAGCTGGCTCTCGCCGGCGCCCGCGTAAATCGCTCCCATGCGGACACTGGCCCGCAGCAGCGCACCGGTCTTGGCGCGATGAATGGATTCGAGCAAGTGCGCCGTCGGATGCTTGCCTTCACCCTCGATGTCATTCACCTGTCCGCCGATCATTCCTCCGACCGTTCCGGAGGCTGTCGCCAGCTCGCGCACCAGTTCAATCTTCCGCGACGCGTCCACGCCTTCCAGCTTTGACAAGACTTCAAACGCCAACGTCAGGAGTGCATCGCCCGCCAGGATAGCCATGGCCTCGCCGAATACTTTGTGACAGGTGGGGCGGCCGCGCCGCAGATCGTCGTTATCGAGCGCGGGCAGGTCGTCATGAATCAGGGAATAGGTGTGGATCAGTTCCAGCGAACCGGCGCAGGACTCGATGCCGATAGATGAGTCAGAAACGGTTTCCGCTGTGGCAATCGCCAACAGCGGCCGGATACGTTTGCCTCCCGCAAACAAGCTGTAGCGCATGGACTGATGGATGTTGGCGGGATCGCTGCCTTCGGCGGGAACCCAGCGGTCGAGAGCGGCGTCAACGGCCTTCTGCCGGGCCGCCATGTACTCTTTCAGTGTCATTATTAGGTTTTGAATGGCTGGGGCTGCACTTCACCGGCGCGCTTCATCAGTATCTCCACGCGCGTCTCGGCCTCTTCGAGCTGCTTGCGGCACGTGTCGCTCAACTTCATGCCGCGCTCGAAAAGTTCCAGCGCCCGCTCCAGCGGCAAGTTACCGCTTTCCATGTCCTTGACGATTTTTTCGAGTTCTTCGAGGCCGGTCTCGAAGCTGGCGGGCGCCTCGGGTTTGGCGGGCTCTTTGGGCGGTTGCGCGGGCATGAGTAGATCCATTCTAGCGAATGCGCCGGAGTCGAGTTAAAGTAGATGATTGGCCTCCGATGTAGTCGCGGGCCTGAATGGAGGCCAGTTTCATGTCCAGATTCTTTAGATTTGTTGTAGCCTCGCTGCTGTGCTCAGCCGGATGGTTGAACGCGCAAAAAGGCGCCCAAAACGGCGAATGGCGGTCGTATGGCGCCGACGCCGGCAACACCCGGTACTCGCCGCTCAAGCAGATCGACGCGTCGAATTTCAGCCAGCTTCAGGTGGCCTGGCGCTTCAATACCGCGAACCTGGGACCGCAACCGGAATTCAACTACGAAGCTACGCCGCTCATGGTCGGCGGCAAGGTCTACACGGTGGCGGGTTCGCGCCGCGCCGTGGTGGCGCTCGACGCAACCACTGGCGAGATGCTGTGGATGCACTCGGAAAACGAGGGCGCACGCGGTTCCGCGGCTCCCCGCCGGCTTTCCGGGCGCGGCCTGGCGTATTGGTCGAGCGGCAATCAGGAGCGCATTCTTTATGTGACGCCGGGCTACCGCCTGAAGGCTCTGGACGCGAAGACCGGTCAGATCGTCAACAACTTCGGCAACAACGGCGTGGTGGACCTGAAGCTCGAAGACGATCAGGAAATGGATCTGGTCAATGCCGAAGTAGGTTTGCACGCGGCGCCCACCGTGGTCGGCGATACCATCATCGTCGGCGCGGCGCATCTTCCCGGCGGCACTCCCAAGAGTAAGATTCACGTGAAAGGCTACATCCGGGGCTACGACGTGAAGACCGGCAAGCGGCTGTGGATCTTCCATACCATTCCCAAGCCCGGCGAATTCGGCTATGACACGTGGGAGAGCGATTCGGCCGATTACACCGGCAACACCGGTGTGTGGGGACAGATCAGCGTGGACGAAGAACTGGGCATGGTGTATCTGCCTGTCGAAATGCCCACCGGCGATTACTACGGCGGCCATCGTCCGGGTAACGGTTTGTTCGGAGAAAGCATTGTCGCGTTGGATATCAAGACTGGGCAGCGCAAGTGGCATTACCAGTTGATTCATCACGGTGTTTGGGATTGGGATATTCCCTGCGCCCCGATTCTTGTGGATTTTCCATTTAACGGGCGCATCGTGAAAGCCCTGGCGCAGCCCACCAAGCAGTCCATCCTATATGTGTTCGATCGCGTGACGGGCCAGCCGATCTGGCCCATCGTGGAAAAACCGGTTCCGGTGGGTGATGTGCCGGGCGAGAAGTACTCCCCCACGCAGCCGGTGCCGGCCAAGCCTCCGGCTTATGGGCGCACCGATACATCCGTCAACGAGTTGATTGACTTCACGCCGGAGCTCCGCGCCGAAGCCATCAAGATCGCGGCGCGTTACAAGATGGGACCGATCTTCACGCCGCCAGTCGTCAGCAAGCTCGAAGGGCCGCTGGCGACCTTGGTTTTCGGATGCTGCCAAGGCGGCACGGGCTGGCCCGGCGGATCTTATGATCCGGAAACGCACATGGTCTACACGTTCACGTGGGCGAATGTCAGTCCGCTGGGACTGATCAAGCCCGACCCCAGCCGCTCGGATATGAATTTCATCGCCGGAATTGCCCGGCCTCCGGATGCTGCTCCGGCCGCGGGTGGTGGCGGCAATGCGCTGAACGTGCAAGGACTGCCCTTGTTCAAGCCGCCGTATGGTTCCATCAGTGCGATCAATCTAGAGAAGGGCGAGGTCGCCTGGAAGACTCCGCACGGCGAAACCCCGGATGTCGTTCGCAATCATCCGGCACTGAAGGGCGTTACGATTCCGCGCACGGGCCGCGGCGGATTGGTGGGCGTTCTTACGACGGGTTCGCTGGTGATCGCCGGCGAGCGCGGGACCTACACCGACGAGCAAGGCCGGAACGCGGCGCGACTGCGCGCTTATGACAAGGCGACTGGCAGGGAAGTAGGCGCGGCGTTCATGCCCGCCGGGCAGACCGGATCGCCGATGACCTACATGGTCAACGGTAAGCAGTACATCGTGATCGCCGTCGGCGGCCCCGGCTTCCCCGGTGAGTTGATCGCCTACAAGCTGCCAGATTAATGAAAGGCCTTACGTTGTTTCTGGCATTTTCGGTCGCGTCGTTCGCGGCCAACTATACGGCGCGAACCACGACGGACCATGGCGTTCCCGTTATCCAGCTTGCCGATGCGGCGGCCGGCGTAGAAGTGTCGATCCTGCCGACCATCGGCAATCGCGTGAGCGAGATGAAGGTGCACGGGAAGAACATCCTGTACTTCCCCGTGACCGATCTCGCGGAACTGATAAAGACTCCGGCGCTGAACGGGCTGCCTTTGCTCGCGCCGTGGGCCAATCGCCTGAATGAAGAAGCGTTTTGGGCCAACGGAAAGAAGTATCCGTTTAACATGACCCTCGGTAATGTGCGCGGGCCGATTCCCATTCACGGGCTTCTGACGAACTCGGATTTGTGGGAAGTGGTGGAAGTGAAGGCCGATGGCAAGTCGGCGCACGTGACGTCCCGGCTGCGCTTCTGGAAGTACCCGCGGTTGATGGCGCAGTGGCCTTTCGCCCACGAGTATGAGCTGACCTACCGGCTGGCCGGGGGCACTCTGGAGACGCAGATCACTGTGATTAACTTGAGCACCGATACGATGCCGATCTCGCTCGGCTTTCACCCGTACTATCGTGTGCCCGACGTCCCGCGCGACCGATGGATCGCCAGCATTCCGGCGCGCAAGCACGTGGTTACGGATAGCCGTCTGGTGGCGACCGGGGAGTACAAACCCAACGATCTGCCTAAGCCTCTGCCTTTGAAAGATCACTATCTGGACGACGGATTCACCGATCTGGAGCGCGACGCGCAGGGCCGCGCGCACTTCGCGATCGAAGGGGGCGGCAAGAAAGTGGAGGCGATCTTCGGACCCAAGTACATTGTGTCCGTGATTTATTCGCCGCCGCCCTTGAACGGCCAGCCCCGCGACTTCATCTGCTTTGAGCCGATGACGGGAATCACCAACGCCATCAACCTCAATCACGAGGGGAAGTACGCGGATCTCCAGACCGTGGCTCCGGGAGCCAAGTGGACGGAGAGCTTCTGGGTCCGCGCCAGCGGGATCTGAGAGAGCGGGTGGCCCGGGAATCGGCGACACGCCTGCGTTTACGAGACTGGAGCTATGCTGGCGGAAGCCCGCAGTGTCAGCGATTCCCGGTTTTCGCGGTGGCTGAAGCCACCGTTGCGCGCTGAAGCGCGCTCCACCGGTTCTAGCGGGCCGACGCCGTAACCTCGACGCCATCCATCTTAATGGCGCCGGTGGCCTTGCCTGCATCCAAGAGACGCTTGATGTTGGCTTCTCTATCCTGCTGAAGCATCAGGCGCTTGGCAATCAGCTCATCCACCGCTTTGGTCACGGCGCTCGTGTAGGCCGCGAAGGTGGGATAGCGTTCCTCGATGGACATGCGCGGGTCGCCGGAGCTCATCCGTTCGGCCTTGGTCTTGGGGAAAACGATGTACTGTCCGGAGCCCTCGCAGCCGTCGCCGGCCTGCGGACCGGTGCGTAGCGCCCAACCCGTGTAGGTCGCCAGCGGCACCGTCACGTCCACCAGGCGAACGCCCGCGATGTCATTGCCGTCAGCGTCCGTTTTGGGCACGTAGCTCGGATAGATCGGTCCGTTGGCCTTGTTATCGAAAATCGGCGACTGCATCACCGGCGGGTTGACCGTCATGATGCCGGTCTTATAGAAGTCCGGACCGTAGTTGAGCAGGTAGCGCGTGGACTTCAGACCGTTGTAAGTCACGCCCGGGATCTTGGGGAAGCCGACCTTCTCCTGCGGCATCGGCGGCACCAGCGTGCCGTCGGCCAGATGCGGAACCATGCTCGCTGGCGGCAGCGTGCCCTTGGTCGACCATTCGTCGAGATCCATGAACAGCGCGCGCAGCACGGGGCTCGAATCCAGCGGATTGGTGGGCACCTGGCAGACACCCATCTTGCCGTTACCGGTGCCGTGCTGGTGGCTGGAAATCAGGTAGTGGCGCGTCAGCGGATGATCCGGCAGATCCTTCTTGCCTGCCGCGTCGGTGGTCATAAGCGACCCGGCCTTCACCCAGAATTCGTTCTCCGAGTAAACCTCCAGCCCCAGCGGGCAGGTCTTGGTCACGGTGCAGGCATCGTAGCGGCCCGCGGTCTTGCCCGTGATGGGATCTTTCGACTTGGCGTTGGCGAAGGGGAACAGACCTTCGAGATACAGCTGATCCTGGCGGTTGCGCTGCGTGCGGCCCGGCTGCGAGAAGCGGTAATTCATGTTGATGCCGTCGCCCGCGGCGATCCAATTCAGCATGCCGTCGAAGACCATCTTGCCGCTTTCATCCTCGTTGAAGCCGAGCTGCCGGAAATCATTCAGAAGACGCCCGGGCTGTGACTGCGTGTAGGTCAAGATCCGCGTCACATCGCCGACCAGGGGATTCTTCACGCCCGCGCTGTCGGCGCCGGCATAGCGCAGGAACGAGTTGAAATCGCGGATGGCCGCGAAGCCGACGCCGTTCACCGTGGGGTCTTTCGCGGTGTAGGTCAGCTCGTAGATATCGTTGGCGGTGAACTTGGTGCCCTCAGGCAGCAGCCGGATGGCCTTGCCGTTATTGGTGAACTCCCAGCCGGTGGCGGGGAGCGCTTCCGGTTTGTCGTCCAGACGCACGCGATGCGTCAGAGTGGCCTTGGCGGTGTCCGTGGCCGCGGCAGCGTAGGTCAGTTTGTAAGACGCTCCGCCGGTCACGATGTACTCATACGCCGGGCCGGTGATCGAAGAGCCATCGGGGTTCTTGGCCAACGGCAGCGTGATCGTCGTATTGAACTTGGAATTGTCGGTGCCGGCGGAAGCGTCCCAGCCGCTCCACACCATGGTGTAACCCTGCGGAGCCAGGAACGTGTCGCCCGGATTCGCGGACTGCGCGGGATCATTGCCGCCCTTGGAGCGATTGAAATTGCCGAACGTTTTCCGGCCGCGATTCGGCGGCTCGTAAAACACTTTGTGATTGCCTTTGCTGAGGTCGGTGGGCTTGAGGATGTAAAAGTCGAACGCGTACTCGACCTTTCCTTTTGCGTTGCGAGGGGCCAGGCTCAGATCGACGATGACCTTGTTGCGGCGGTCCTTCGGATCGAGCTCGCCGTAAGCCTTGCCGGCGATCTTCTCATAGGCGCCGACGCCGGGGAACGAGTAGCCGCCGTAGGCCGGACCCTGCGACGTGATCTCAAGCCTGGTGATGGCCGCATTGGCGGAGATGGCCGTAGCAATCGTAGCAACCGTCAGTACACGTGCGATCTTCAATGTGTTCATCGTGCCCTCGCTTTGGTTATAAAGATAACCTCTCTCATCAGAACTGCTTTTGTTTGAAAATGCAAGGGCCTTATGGGGAGCCAGGGGCCAGGAGTCAGAAGCCGGGAGTCGGTGGTCGGTGGTTGGTGTGGTGTGGCGTGCCGCTCCGTGACCGTCGCGGTTCGGTGTGTTCTTTTTTCAAGGGTACCCTTGGTGTGCCGCCACTAACGGAAGGCGGCGTCCGGCTGAGGTTTCGCGACAGCTCGCGACTTGAATCGTTCATTCCTCCCCGCCGGGAGGTGTTAACCGTGCCCCGGCGGAGCCATGGATGCCGGGACTTTGGTGAGCCGGTACTCTGCAAGACGAACACCCGGCTTCTTGGCTCGAAGATAGCGGGCAGAGATGGGGAAAAGGGCGGGTGGGAGCGAGAAGTGGTGGAGGGATGGGAGATATTTTGATTTGGGCGTTCCGTGACTCTACTGAAGGGGATGTTCCGCGAAGAACTTCTTGAGTGACTCCTCGATGGATTGAAGGCTCTTGCCCGCTTGAAGTTTCTTCGCCCAAGCTCGGCCAGGATGGATGACGTCCCACGCTGGAGTCTTACCTTGATACCGTCCCTTTCCGGGATCGTGATTTCCAAATCCGTCGATCACGCGATTCCAGATCGGGGAAAACATTTCGATTAAAAGGTTTTCGCCAAGTGGTATCCAGATGTCATCCACGGCGAGGTAGCGACAGAAAAACTCGGAAAGTTTAAGGTTGTGAGTCGAGCTGATCGACTCCGCGTGTTCCTCCAGCCGATTGCAGAGGACCGCTCCGGGATTAACATCGAGGCCAAATCCGCCCTTACGCGCGCCAGCTGGAACGGCTTTGCCGACATAGATTGGAATGTCATTTCCGTTGTTCGCTCGGTTGCGTGTGCCCAAAGGCTTTGTAAGGAGCGAAACTCCCCTCGTAGTAGATCGCTAGACACCAGCGCCGATGAATTTCTCGGGCGGCGGAAGAGGGCTGCGAGGTCGCGTCAACAGCGCGTCAGCGACGCTGATTCCCAAGTTCTTCTTGTCGAGCGGATTGAATGGGGACTCAATGTGCATCGCCACCGTTGTCCTTGCGGCGACGCCGCGACACGAGTTTTTGTTTGATTTCCTCCGCGATGATTCGACCAAACTCAACGGGCACGGCGTTACCGAGCTGGCGCATGTTCTCCGTCCAAGAACTATTGAAAACAAACTCATCCGGGAAGGTTTGCATCCACGCGGCTTCTCGCACACTGAAATAACGAACTTCTCCCGTAGGAAACGCGATCATGTTCTCGCCACCGGGAACACCGTGATCTCCAGCCTTGAGGGTTTTGGCGGGCTCATCGAAAGGCGAACCTGTATGACCAACGTACGTTCTGGCGCGAGGCTGAAAGACCTGATTGGGAATGGCGCGGGCTTCTCGCGACTGCGGATTTGGCAGATCACTGAGTCGATCGCGCACGGTGACCCAAGGTATTGCATCGAACAGCGAAGCCTTCATTGCGCGAGTTTGAAAGCCAGATGGCCGTGACCCGCGTTGCTTCCTCGGAACTTGGTGACGCTCCCAATACTCGCCAGTGACCCATTGATCTACCCAGAGCATTTCCTGGGAGAACAACCGCGAACAAATATTAGCTTGTGGCGGCCGGGAAAAGCGAGGTCGGGATTGCCCGGTAGGTCTTTCCGGTGGAGGCGGTAACGAAAGCCGAGGGAATGGACGGGCTTGCGCACCGTCAACTCGGGCCTCGTATGCTTCGACCGGACCCTGCCCATGCGCTCGGATCGTTGAGCCGGGGAGAGCGTATCCATTGCGTGTCGGTTCCCTCAAGGATGAAGGGCACTCTGGCTAGGTGTCAAGAGCCCGAAAGAACCAAGCCGCTGCCGTGAACCTGTTCGGTCCGGGCGCTGCCAGGCCACTGGCGGGAGTAGACTTATAAAAGGAGTTCGTAACATGCCGTTCCGCCGGATATTGATCGATCCGAACGTCTGCCATGGTCAAGCTTGCGTGAAAGGCACGCGGATTCCGGTCCACCAGATTGTCCGAATGCTGGCGAACGGCGATTCCGTGGAGAGCTTGCTTGCCGAGTACCCTTCTCTATCTCGCGAAGACGTCCTGGCATGTCTCGACTACGCCGCCGAGCTGGCCGAGGAGCAAGTCACGCCAATTCAAGCCGCCAATTTCTGACGGATGAACATTTTGGTTGACGAGAACGTTCCGCGCATGACGGTTTACCGCCTGCGTGAGCTCGGTCACGACGTGAAAGATATTCGGGGTACGGTCGATCAAGGATTGGGTGATCCGGGCGTGTGGAGCGTGGCGCTGGCCGAAGGCCGCCTCCTGATTACGACGGACAAAGGATTCACGGAATACCGTAGCGTGGCGCATTATGGCATTCTGATCGTGCGGCTTCGCCAGCCGAATGCCCTGAGAATCCACGAATCGGTAATGCGTGCGATGGAGCGCTTCCAGGAAGCGGAATGGCCGGGTCTGCTCGTGGTCATGCGCGACGCGACAATAAGCACATCGCATGCCGGAAGGCCGAGTTAGGACGCAAACATATCCTTCCACTCGCTGGGTTGGTCCCACTGCCCCGATGCCGGTGGTTCCATTCGATCGGTGTCCATCCGTGAGCCAAGTTTCTTTCTCCACTCTCTGCTAGGATTCTAGAAGCCGAGGTGACTAGTATGAAACGCTTTGCGATTTTGCTGGCATTGGCGGGCACACTCTTTGCCGCCGACGTTCCGCAGTTCAAGTACGACCCGATCTGGCCCAAGCCGCTGCCGGAGGGCTGGGTGTGGGGCGCCATCGGCAGCGTATGTGTTGACTCCCGCGATCACGTTTACGTCGTCACACGCGGCGTCACTCTGCCCAAGGAGCGCGGCCTGGCCACGGCAGCGCCCCCGGTGATCGAGTTCGACGCGGACGGCAATATCGTGCGCTCCTGGGGCGACCGCAGCATCATGGCCAAGACCCAGCACGGCTGCTTCATCGACAAGGAAGGCAACTTCTGGACCGCCGGCAACAATGACGGCATGGTGCAGAAGTACTCCCACGACGGCAGCAAACTGCTGCTGCAAATCGGCAAGAAGGGCGTGATGGATAGCGAGGACGCCACCGAGACGGGGCGCGGGCTGAACGCCAGCCGCACGTCGCTGTTCAAGCCGTCTAATGTCGCCATCGATCCGGGCAACGGCGACATCTACGTTTCCGACGGCTACGGCAACAAGCGCGTGGTGGTGTTCGACAAGCAGGGGAACTTCCTGCGCCAGTGGGGGCGGCAGGCCACGCAGGCCGAAACCGACGCGGGAGTGCCCGGCGTGTTCCTGGCTCCGGTACACTGCGTGGTGATCGGCAACGACGGCCTGGTGTACGTGTGCGACCGCATGGGCGACCGCATCGAGGTCTTCGACAAGATGGGCAACTTCAAGCGCAACATCCGCATTACGACGAAGACCGCGCACCGCACGAATTCGGAGAATGCGGTGGGCACGGCGGGAGCCATCGGCTTTTCACCCGACCGGGAGCAGAAGTATATGTACGTGGCCAACGGAGCCGACAACACGATCCACATTCTGGACCGCGTGAGCGGCGAGATGCTCGGCAAGTTCGGCCGCTCCGGAAATCAGGCCGGCGACCTGACCGACCCCCACGCCCTCGCCGTGAATTCCAAGGGCGACATCATCATCGGTGAAGTGCCGTATGGCGGGAAGCTGCACATGTTCCGGCAAGTTCGGAAATAGTTCCGTTTGTACTTGTGATCCTGTGGTTTACGCCTGGTAGGTGCGGCACCTGGACCCCTTGAGATTGGCATCCCCGCATGACCCACTAATGCAAGCGATGCCACTTTTCTGATGCGACTAGAAACAAGTGCCCGTCAGCTAACAGGGCAAGAATGTGTGCTCCGCGGCCAATTTGGGAATGCGGATTCGCGTTTGCGATGGGACTCGATCTATATCCTTGATTACGAAATGTGTCCAGTGTGCCGGATGCATACGCCGCCACAGATTGCATCGAATCCCGAATACCGTCGAGGGGTGGGAATTATTCATGAAGGACCTGAAAGCGAATCGAATCCGAGTAAAGGTTCCGAAGCGTAGCTAATCGGTTCAGGCCGGTACATACCGCTTGACGGCGATATCGCGAGAGTGCTGGCGCGTGTGCGCTACGTCGTAAGCGAGTTGCATGCGCAGGAGATGGTCCATGTCCGGACCGAACGCCTTTTCGATGCGCAGGGCCATTTCGGGCGCGAGCGACGCCTTGCCGTGAAGAAGGTCCGAGAGAGTCGCGCGGCGCACGTTTAAGACCTCCGCCGCCCTGGACACACTGAGGCCGAGGGCTTCGATGATCTCGGTTCTGATCAGGTCGCCCGGGTGGGGCGGGTTCTTCATGGGCTGCCTCACGCGGGTATGCGCTCCGCCACCGTTGCCACACGTCGCACCTTCACTTTCACTTCGATGCGCGAGCCGAGGCGGTTGAGCATGGACATGAGCCGGTCGACCGTGAAGCGTTTGAGGTCCGCGTTGCGGATGCGGGAAAAGTCAGCCGCCGCGAAGCCGGTGCGATCATGCGCCGCGCGCACGGTCAGCCGTTCCCGGTCGAGCGCCTTGATGAGTTCCGCCGCCAGAATGGCTTTGAATTGCTCTACGTCCGCCCTCGGATGCCCGAGATCGCGAAACACATTCCCGCTGCCGCGCACTACTTCGAGCTTGTCTTTTGTCTCTTTCATGGCAAAGGTTCTGGAACCATCACCCCGATGTTGTCATATGTGACAACACTCGTCAATTCTCGGGCCAGACTCACGTCGGATGGACCGTCATCGCTCAGAGAGACGTCGAGGGGGGGACCAGAGCTATGATGGAACTAATGGCAACCGTCCACATGAGCGAAGCCGAGGTGGCGCGTGATCTTCACGCCGTGCTGGCCAAGGTGCAGCAGGGCGTTGAGGTGGTCATCGAGCAGGACCAGCGGCCAGTTGCCGTACTGAAGCCGTCCATACCCATGCGTCCAGGCCGTAAGCTGAGCGAGTGCATCGCCATGGCAAAGGCTTACGAGGCCAAGCTCGGTTACGTCCCCATCCCCGATGAAGACTTCGCTAAGGATGTGCAATCCGGCATTGACGCCCGCCGCGACTCGCTTGATCCACCCGCATGGGATTAGTCCTCGACTCCAGCGTGCTCATCGCCGCGGAACGGGAGAAGCGTCCGCTGAGCCAGCTTCTTGCCTCGCTCTCGGCCGAATTTTCGGAAACCGCATTTCTGCTCTCCTCCATCACGGTAATGGAACTGGAGCACGGTTGGCACCGCGCCAACACGCCCGAAGTCGCGCAGGAGCGCCGCCGCAATCTCGATGAAGTGCTCGCCGTCATTCCAGTGGAACCCTTCACCCGTGAACTGGGCGTTCTGGCCGCGAAGGTTGAGGCAGAGATAAAGAAGGCCGGACTCGTCATCGCAACCGCCGATCGGTTGATTGGAGCGACTGCGCCGCACTACGGCTATACTCTTGGAACCCGTAGTGTCCGCCACTTCCGTCTGATCCCAGGGCTTCAAGTCCTCGCGCTTTAGCCCTTTTTCGCTTGGGAAGTTATAATAGCCTTCAGTGGACATTTACGACGAAATCGTGCGCTTGCGGCGGTTGGGGCAGAAGTGCGCCGTGGCGACGATCGTGCAGGTGAACGGCTCCATCCCGAGCTATGAGAGCGCCAAGCTCCTGGTCCGCGAGGATGGCTCCATGGTGGGCACCGTGGGCGGAGGGTGTGTCGAAGCCGAGGTGTGGACCGCCGCCCGCGAAGTCATCGAAACCGACAAGCCCCGCCACCTGAACTTCAGCCTGGGGCAGGATGCCGCTTACGATAACGGCTTGATCTGCGGAGGCCAGTTGAACATCTTTATCGAACCGATTGCTCCCCAGCCGCGCGCGTTCATTTTCGGCGGCGGGCACGTGTCGAAGAGCATCTCGAAAGTGGCCAACATGGCCGGCTTCGCCACCGTAATCGTGGACGACCGCGAGGCCTTCGCCAACAAAGAGCGCTTTCCGGAAGCCGACGAAGTTTACGCCGACGAGTACGAAAGTGTCTTCCCCAAGCTGACCATCACCTCCACCAGCTACGTGGTCATCGTGACGCGCGGCCACCGTGATGACATGCGCGTGCTGCGTTGGGCGGTGGAGACGCCGGCCAAGTACATCGCCATGATCGGGAGCAAGCGCAAGACCATCTCCGTGGTCAAGGAACTGGAGAAGGAAGGTCTCGCGCGCCAGCTCTTCGAGAAGATCTACGCGCCCATGGGCCTGGAGATCGGCGCCGAAACACCGGAGGAGATCGCGATTTCGGTCGTCGCCGAAATGATTGCGATTCGCCGCGATCCGGGTGACGAGTGGCGGGCGGCGTCGAAGTCTATCTTCGCGCACGAAAACCTGCGGGCACTTCTCAAATAATGGAGCGGACGTGATCGCCGGCATTATTCTGGCGGCCGGCGCCTCCAGCCGCATGGGCAGTCCCAAGGCGCTTCTGGACTATCGCGGGGAAACGTTCGCGGGACGCTTGGTCCGCGTGCTTTCGGGGGCGTGCGATCCGGTGATTGTGGCGCTGGGTTATCACGCGGACGCGATTCGCCCGGTTATCGAAGGAGTAGCGAGGATGGTGATCAACCCCGCTCCCGAACGCGGACAGCTTAGTTCATTGCAGACCGCGCTCGCGGCGTTGCCGCCTGATGCCGATGGGTTCGCGTTCATCCCGGTCGATTCACCGGCCGTTGAACCCGCCACTGTCGAGCGCCTCCGCGAGGTGTTTCTTAAGCGCGGCTCCGCCACGCGATTTGTGATTCCTCGGTTCCAAGGCAAGCGAGGTCACCCGGTGTTTGCGACACGCGCGATCGCCGAAGAGTTGTTAGCGCTGCCGGCCACCGCGCGCACCAGCGATGTGGTCCATCGCTACGTGCCCGCCACGGTGTACGTGGATGTGGACGATCCCGGCATTTTGGTGGACATCGACGACCCCGCGGCGTACCGTCAGGTTACGGAGAGCCAGTCTTGAAGCGCACGGTATTGATCGTGCTGGTGGCCATCGCCGTCTTCGGCGCGGCGCTGCCGTTCGCTCCCGTCGATTTCATGAAAGGCCCGATGGAGCGGGCGCTGTCGCGCGGATTGGGCCGCAAAGTAGAAATCGATAGCGTTTCGCTCACCCTGTTCTCGGGCCCCGGCTTTTCGCTCAGCGGAGTGACCATCCACGAAGATCCGCGCGCCGGAATCGAGCCGTTCGCCTACGCCAACACGCTCGACGCCACGCTGGACGTGCTCGCGCTACTCGGGGGGAGCCTGGAGTTTTCAAGCCTCCACTTCAACGACGCGACGGTCAATCTGGTGAAGCCCAACGAGGAGGTCTGGAACTTTCAGATGCTGCTCGATACCAGCCCGGGGATCCCCCTGCCGTCGCTCAAGATGCGCGGGGGCCGCATCAATTTCAAGTTCGGCGATACCAAAGCGGTGGTATTTTTTGACGATACCGATCTGGATGTTTCTTCCCGCGGGAACGGAGCCGTGGAGCTCCGCTTTTCGGGCGCGCCCGCGCGCACCGACCGTTCCCTGCAAGGCTTCGGGCATTTTTTCGTGCGGGGGACATCCGCCAAGGGTCAGCTTAGCTACCGAGTGGAACTCGAGCCCAGCTCGCTCGATTCCGTCGCGCGCCTGCTCAGTACGGGCGTTTCCGATCTCAAGGGCGTGGCATCGGTTGATGCGCAGGTCAGCGGAACTCCGCAGCACCTTGACGTCAAGGGGCTGGCGCAGTTCGGCGATGGCGGCAAGTTGCGGCTGGATTATAAGGGCCTGCTCAACCTGACCGGTCAAACGCTTGAACTGGAATCGATTCTGCCGCCGGTCTTGCATACGAATCTCCGTCTGAGCGCGGGCAATCTGTTGTCCACGCCGCAGTGGGACGTTGCAGCCGGCATGAACTCCATGCCGCTCGATGCCCTGTTGAACATCGCCCGCCAGGTGGGCGCGCCGGTCCCCGCCGGGCAGGGAACGGTTTCCGGCAATCCGGGCTATAGCAGCGCGGCCGGATTTTCCGGCAATGTGGAGATCCGCGATGCTGTCGTGAGTACGATGAAGATTCCCACCGCCACGGTTTTCCTGAAGAAGGACACGATTCTGGCCGGGCCGGCGACCGTCAACATTGACGAGGCGGACACGGCGGAGGTACAAGCCACCTATCAGAGCGGCGAGGGCGGCGGTACGGAGTGGAGAGTCAGCACGCGCCACATGGGTATCCCAAACGTTCGCGCGTTCGGCCTCGGCAGCGCCCCTTTGCTCGACCGCATCACCGGCGGAGCCTGGCGCGGCGCGCTCAAGTATCAGCAGCCTCCTTCGGGTACGGGAGCGTGGTCGGGCGATTTTGAGGTATTGAACGCGCAAGTGAAAGTGGACGGGCTTGCGGCTCCCGTGGACGTGCAGGCGGCGACGGTAAGCGCCAGACCCGAGCGCGTGGCTTTGACGCGGATCAGAGCCAAGGCCGGAGCGGTCTCTTTCTCCGGCGATTACCGTTGGGACGCCGAGGCCGCGGAGCCGCAACGGTTCAGGCTTCAGGCGGCCAGGTCCGATTTGAAAGAAGTAGAGCGCCTGTTGGCCCCCACACTCACCCGCAGCGGCGGAGTCCTCTCGCGGACTTTGGGACTGGGCGGCGCACCATCGGCTCCCGATTGGCTTAGTAACCGTAAAGCCGAGGGAACGGTTGTATTCGACGGGCTGGCGGTGGGGGACGCTTCTTTCGCCGGCACCGCTCGTGTTTCCTGGTTGGGAACGGGCGTCACTTTGGCTACGACCAACGCCAAGGTTTCCGATGCGACTGCGTCCGGGGAGTTGCACGTAGACCTTTCCGCCGCGGCGCCGCGCTACCAGTACACGGGCACGGTGAAAGACGTTCGCTATAAAGGCGGCAGGCTGGATTTCGACGGCAAAGCCGATGCCGAGGGCAGCGGGGCCGCGTTGCCGGCCAGCGTCAAAGCCGAGGGCGCCCTTATGGGACGTTCGATTTTCGCTCCCCCCGACGCCGAATACCGCCGCGTGAAAGGGCGTTTCTCCTTGCGCATGACCCCAGCCGGTGCCGTGTGGAATGCGTTGGATTTGGAAGTCCAGCAGGGGGCCGATACCCTGGTTGGCGAGGCCGTCCACCAGGCCGACGGGAAGCTGGTCCTCAAGCTCAATCGAGGGCAGTAGGCCGGGGGCCACTTGACAGCCGCGTCATAACGCAGAAGAATGGGCTGTTATGACTACTCGACATTTCTTGTATGCCGCACTCGGCCTGTCCCTTCTGGCCGGACAAGTTTTTGCTCAGGCACCGGCTGCGCCGGCTGGGCCACCGAAACTGCAAGTTCTGATTATCACCGGCCAGCACGGCCACGACTGGAAGGCAACCACGCCTTATCTGAAGCAGGCCCTCGAAGATACCGGCCGCTTCGAAGTTCGCGTAATGGAAGAGTTCCGCGGCGCGACCGCGGAGACCCTGGCTCCTTACGATGTTGTGATCGATCACTATATGGACCGCAACACGCCCAATCTCCGCTGGGGCGCACAAGCGGAGAAGGCGTTACTGGATTACGTTCGTTCCGGCAAGGGTCTGGTGGTTTATCACTTCGCGCTGGCCTCCTTTAACGGCTGGACCGAATTCGAAAAGATTTCGGCCGGTAACTGGCGGCCGGGCAATGGCCACCACTCCGTCCGCCACGACTACACCGTGAAGATCACGGATACCGAGCACCCCATCACTAAGGGCTTGAAGACCACGCTGCCCGTGATGAACGACGAATTGTACGCCAACCTGAAGTGGCAGCCGCAGGGAACGTATCATGTTCTGGCCACCGCGTATGACGATCACACGATCTACGATGAACGCGCTTCCGACGCGCGCGCCAAGCAGCCGATGACCGGCAACGGTGTCGACGAGCCGATGCTGTGGACCACGCAGTATGGGCAGGGCCGCGTGTACATCAACGCTCTCGGCCACGACTTCAGCGCCGTGCAAGAGCAGGTATTTAAGGTGACATTCACGCGCGGCGTCGAGTGGGCCGCGACGGGTAACGTGACTTTGAAAATTCCGCCAGAGCTGGCGGGCAAGTAAAGCGATCCCGGCCTCTCAAAGCGCGGACGGCCCGGCCCCGGACGACTTCAATAGCCCGGGGAGGTTGCGCGCCCACCAGTCGCGGGCCTGTTGTGGGGTCCATGCGGGCACATCCGGGAGCGTCTCCAACGCCTCCAGCAGCGCGGCGGTGCTGGCCGGCCGGTCCGCGGGATTTTTAGACAGGCAGTCCAGCACCAACTGCTCGAGGCTCGCCGGGATGGGATGGGGAACCCGCGCGGAGGGGCGCTCGGGCTGGGCATGCAGCACCTGATTCTGCAAGTCCAGTCCGGTGAGGGCCTGAAACACCGGGCGGCCGGTCAGCAGAAAATACGCGACCGCGCCCACCGAATAGATGTCGGAACGAGGGTCGGCCGCCGTGGGGTCGCGAAAGCGCTCGGGCGCCATATAGAGCGGCGTGCCGATCAGGCGGTCGGGTGCGCTGATCTCCAGCGTGGCCGCTACGTCCAGTTGCCGGACCAGGCCGAAATCCAGCACTTTGACGAAATCGCACTGGCCGCCGCGCTCGCACAGCATGATGTTGAGCGGCTTAATGTCGCGGTGCAAAAGCCCCTGCTCATGCGCTTCGCGCAAGGAACCGCAAACCTGCTTGAGGATGTGGACCACGCGGCCGGGGACAATGGGGCCTTCGAGCGATACCAGTTCCGCCAGAGTCACGCCGGCCAGATACTCCATGGCGTAATTGTGATATTTCCTCCGAGTATTGGCGACGAATTGCGGCCGCTTTGATCAAAAAGAATCGATATCTATCGCATTCTGCCGCAACGCACGCCGGTCCGGACGGGGCCGCTGCACGGCGATTGTGGGTTCTTACTCCGGTTGCCGCTTTTAGAGTGAAACCGTTGGCATTCAAATCTGGCCGATCTAAGGAAGAGGAGTCGCGATGGGTTTAACAGGACGGGAAGGGATGGAGCCCCAACCGCCGGATCAGGAGTGGGACACGACTCTGCTGGTGGAGCGCGTCCGGCAAGGGTCGCCGGCAGGCGAAGAGGACCTTTACAACTTGGTCCGGAGTACAGCCGAGCGATACTTCCGCCGGCAGTTCGGCGCGCAGGACTCCCTGGACAGGATCCACGACGTGTTCCTGATCGTGCTGGAAGCGGTTCGCGGCAGCGCACTGCGGGATGCCCGTCATCTGAGGGGCTTTGTGCGTACGGTGGTGCGGTACGAGACTTTTGCGGACATCCGGCGGGCCACGCTCACGCGCCGCCACGCGATGCTGCCAGACCTTCAGCGCAAGTTTTCGGATCGCCGCGCCGATCCCGAACAAGAGTACTTATGGAATGAATCTCAGACGCTTCTGCGGAAGGCGTTGGACTTGCTGTCTCCTCTGGACCGGGAAATTCTGGTTCGGTTTTATCTGCAAGGCCAAAGTAAAGAGTACATTTGCGCGGCACTGAACCTGAATGGGACACGGTTTCGTTTGAGAAAGTCGCGGGCCAAGGCTCGCGTTTGCGAGTTGGTGCAAGACCTGCCGCCCGGCTTCCATGGGCAACCGGATTGAAGAATCCACGATAAATGCGGGGAGCTGCCAAACCCTCGCTGGCGCGCGGCGCGCGGGTGCGGTAATATCGAACGAAGCTCGGTGGGCTTCCGGCCGCGAGAAAAGGAGATCGCTATGAGATTGGCAAAGATTGGCAGGTGGAACCTTCGGTTGCCGGCGGCTGCTATTTTAGCCGTGGCCATGTTGTCGGGCCCTTCGATTCACATCGGTAAGTACTCGTCGAGCGCGGTGCCGCCTCCAGAGATCCTGGGGCTGGCGTCGGCGTACGCCGCGTCCATGGCTTCCATAGATAAGGGCTCGCGCGACTACGTGCTGGAAAACCAGATTCCGTGGCAGTCACGCCCGGGCACGCCGAATGCTTCGGCGAAATTGTGGGGCGATCCCGACAAGCCTGGCTGGTATTTGTACCTGCTCCGCCGTGGCCCCAATGACTGGAGCAAGCCGCACTATCATCCCAACGACCGCTTTATCACCGTGCTCGCCGGGACCATGTGGATTGGCACGGGCGCCAAGCTCGATAAAGAGAACACGGTGGGGATCAAGGCGGGCGGTTTCATCCGCGACATCGCCATGCAGCCGCACTATGACGGCACCAAGGAAGACGGCCTGACCATCCAGATCATCGGCATGGGTCCGGCCACGTCGATTCCCGCGGAAGGCAAGTAAGCCCGGCCAACTGGCAGGCCGGGTTGAAAAAGTAGCGCTACAAGAATAACCGGCCTGTGAGAAGCGCGAAACACGTCAGTCTTATTTCGGATGCGGGATGAGGTCGAGAATCAAGTAGGTATCGTCGCTGATGACAAAGTAAAATCGCCAGTCCTGGTTGACGCGCGCTTGCCATCGGCCGTTGGCTTCGTCGTATTTCTTGGCGCGCAGGGATGGATGCCGGAGATTCTCGACCAAGAACTCCACCTGCTTCAGAAAGGCTTTCTGGATTGGCGCCGGAGCCTCGGCAAACGCCCGGCTGGCGCTGGGGGCGAATCGGATCTTCATCGACGAGCGGACGGTTTTGCTTTACCCTTCCGCTCTTGAGGAACACGCGCAAAACGGACTCGCTCCGGCGCCGCGAGCCCGCGGGTTCCTGCTTCACTTGGCGCCGCGCCTTCGCGGCCGTTGCGCTTCTTAGCCTCAGCTTTCAACGCGGCGGCAAATTCCGCGGCGGTCGCAAAAGCAGGCGAGACGTGGCCTTTGCGAACCTCTTCCAAGGCTAGGTCAAGACGGGCGTCGATGATCTTTCGTTGTGCCGGGGTGTATTTATAGTCCGCGCTGGGGAACTGGGAACGGTCAATCATGAGCTTGGGCGTGATTACAATCTTGCCGCGCTGCAATGAAAATTCCACAAGGTCACCCTTGGCGAGGCCGGCTTGGTTGCGAAGACGGGTCGGGATGGTCACCTGGCCTTTGTGTTGAATTCTGGCGATTGTGTTCATAAGCGACTCGATGTAAATTCCGGAAAGTCGGTATTCCTGACCTTCCTGAGGGAAGCATAGCAGATGGGCTGATGCCCGTCACACTTCGAGGGACGCCCCGCTGGATTATCATAGACCAGAGGAGACTTTGCCCATGCCGATTCGTTATGCCGCTCTTTTTCTTGGGATTTCGCTCGCCGTTCAGGGGCAGGTTACGCATAACCGCCTGCTGAACGCGGACAAGGAGCCGCAGAACTGGCTGACCTACGGCGGGAATTTCGCGAGTCTCCGCTACAGCACGCTGTCGCAGATCAACCAGGGCAACGTGAAGGATCTCACGATGCAGTGGGCGTTCCAGCAGCGCTCGGTCGAGAAGTTTGAAGCGACGCCTCTGGTGGTGGATGGCACGATGTACTTGACCCAGGCGCCCAAC
This sequence comes from Bryobacterales bacterium, assembly GCA_009697505.1. Classification (GTDB taxonomy): domain Bacteria; phylum Acidobacteriota; class Terriglobia; order Bryobacterales; family Bryobacteraceae; genus Palsa-187. Next base: position 14,304 of record SHUD01000013.1, on the reverse strand, counting down.
GACATCTTCGCACTCGATGCGGCCACCGGTGAAATCAAGTGGATGTATTCGCACTCACCCTCGCGCGAAGCCCGGCCGTGTTGCGGGCGCGTGAACCGCGGCGTGGCGATCTTCGGCAACACGCTGTTCATGGCGACGATCGACGCGCACCTGATCGCGGTCGACGCCAAGACCGGCAAACTCGCGTGGGACAAGGAAGTCGCCAAGGCAGAGTCCGGCTACGCAATGACGCTGGCCCCGCTGGTGGTGAAAGGGAAAGTGATTGTCGGCCTGGCGGGCGCCGAGTTCGGCATCCGCGGCTTTATCGCGGCATTCGACGCGGCCACTGGAAACGAAGCATGGCGCTTCTACACCATCCCCGGCAAGGGCGAACCGGGCAACGAATCCTGGGCGGGCGATTCCTGGATGCACGGCGGCGCTTCGGTGTGGGTGACGGGCACGTACGATCCGGAAACCAACCTGACCTTCTGGGGGACCGGCAATCCGGGTCCGGACTACAACAGCGACAAGCGCGGCGGCGACAACCTGTATTCCGATTCCGTGGTCGCGCTGGATGCCGACACCGGCAAGCTCAAGTGGTACTTCCAATTCACCCCGCACGATGATTTCGACTACGACGCGACACAGGTTCCCGTTCTCGCCACAGTGGATTGGCCGGATGCCAGCGGCAAGAAGACGCCGCGCAAGGTCATGCTATGGGGCAACCGCAACGGTTTCTTTTATGCGCTGGACCGCGTGAATGGAAAGTACCTCAAGGGCACGCCGTTCGTGAAAGTGACCTGGACCCGAGGGCTCGACGAAGCCGGCCGCCCGATGCGCATTAACGGCGTAGCGCCGACGGCTGAGGGCAACGATATCTACCCGAGCCAGACCGGTGGCACCAACTGGTTCAATCCCTCATTCAGTCCGCGCACCGGACTCTTTTATGTGAACGCGTGGGAGGGCGTGCACGCGGCATTCAAGAAGACCGAGCAGGAATACGAGGAAGGGAAGCGCTTCACGGGTGGCGCGACGCTGCCCACCCGCCTGGGCCAGCGCGGTCCGCAAGTCGGCAGCCGCAAGGAAGAGGACGGCACCGGCTATATCCGCGCCCTCGATCCGGTCACGGGTGAGAAGAAGTGGGAATACCGCATGAACGATGTGTCGGCCAGCGGCATCCTCAGCACGGCGGCGGATCTGGTATTTGCCGGCGGCCGCGAAGGTTACTTCCAGGCCTTCGATGCGCGCAGCGGAAAACTGCTGTGGCGCGTGAATGTCGGCGGCGACGTCGCCAACGGCCCCATGACGTATTCCGTCAACGGCAAGCAGTACCTGGCGTTCGCGGCGAGCAGCAGCCTGTTCGTGTACGCGCTGAAGTAAGACCACGATGCTTTCGCTCTGACGTATCATGAACGGAGGAGATTTCCGCCATGTCGATTCGCTCTGTTGCTCTGTTGCTGAGTGCCGCGCTCGCCGCGCAGGGGCAGGTCACGCACAACCGCTTGTTGAATGCCGATAAGGAACCGCAAAACTGGCTCACCTACGGCGGAAATTTCGGAGGCCAGCGCTACAGCCCGCTCTCCCAGATCAATGCCACGAATGTAAAGGATCTGCACCTGCAATGGGCGTTCCAGCAGCGGTCGGTGGAGAAGTTTGAATCCACGCCGCTGGTCGTCGATGGCACGATGTATTTGACGCAGGCGCCCAACGACATCTTCGCGCTAGACGCGGTCACCGGTGAGATCAAGTGGATGTATTCGTACTCGCCCTCGCGCGAATCGAGGCCGTGCTGCGGTCGCGTCAATCGCGGCGTGGCGATCTTTGGTAACACGCTCTTCATGGCAACGATCGACGCGCACTTGGTCGCCGTGAACGCCCGTGACGGCAAACTTTTGTGGGATAAGGAAGTCGCCAAAGCCGAATCCGGTTATGCCATGACCCACGCCCCGTTGGTCATCAAGGGCAAAGTGATTGTGGGCGTTGCCGGCGCTGAATTCGGCATCCGCGGCTTCATCGCTGCGTACGATTCGGCGACTGGCAACGAAGCGTGGCGCTTCTATACGATCCCCGGCAAGGGCGAGCCGGGCAACGAAACCTGGGCGGGCGATTCCTGGATGCACGGCGGAGCGTCGGTGTGGGTGACCGGCACGTATGATCCCGAAACCAACCTGACGTTTTGGGGCACCGGCAATCCGGGCCCGGACTACAACAGCGACAAGCGCGGCGGCGACAACCTGTATTCCGATAGCGTCGTTGCGCTGGACGCCGACACCGGCAAGCTTAAGTGGTATTTCCAATTCACGCCGCACGATGATTACGACTACGACTCGACGCAGGTGCCGGTGTTGGCCAATGTCGATTGGCCCGATGCCAGTGGACGCAAGACGCCGCGCAAGGTCATGTTGTGGGGCAACCGCAACGGTTTCTTTTATGCGCTCGACCGCGTGAATGGAAAGTACCTCAAGGGTACTCCGTTCGTGAAGGTGACTTGGACTCGCGGTTTGGATGAAGCCGGCCGCCCCATGCGCATCAACGGTGTCGTCCCCACGGCTGAAGGCGTCGACATTTACCCCAGCGCGACCGGCGGCACGAACTGGTTTTCGCCGTCCTTCAGCCCGCGCACGCAACTGTTTTACGTCAACGCGTGGGACGGCGTGCATTCCAACTTCAAGAAAATCGACGTGGAATATCAGGAAGGCAACCGCTTCACCGGCGGCGTCAACACACCTACGCGTCCCGGAGTTCGCGGGCCGCAACTCGGGAGCCGGAATGAGGCGGATGGTACCGGCTATGTCCGCGCCCTGGATCCCGTGACCGGGGACAAGAAGTGGGAATACAAGATGAACGACACGACCCAGAGCGGCATCTTGACCACCGGCTCCGATTTGTTGTTCACCGGCGGGCGCGAAGGGTACTTCCAGGCGCTCGACGCGCGCACCGGCAAGCTGCTGTGGCGCGTCAACGCCGGTGGCGATGTCGCGATGGGCCCCATCTCGTATTCGGTGAATGGTAAACAGTACATTGTGTTTTCGGCCAGCAGTAGCATGTTTGTCTACGCGCTGAGATAAGAGTTCTCAAGTAGGAGGAATCCATGAAACACTCATTGTTGCTCGCTTTTGTTTTTGGCGGAATCCTGTCCGCCTGGCTGGTGCAGCGCATCTCGCCCCCCGAGCCCGTGCAGGCGGCGGCCGCCGAGGCTCCGCATTTCGGGGAAGGCGGACTGCCGCAGTTTGAAAGAGACATGAACTGGCCCAAGGTGCCCGCGAAGTACCGCATGGGATTCGGCTCCGCGGTCGCGGTGGATTCGAATGACCATATCTGGATCCTGAGCCGCCCGCATACGCTGGCCAATCCACTCTCGACCAAGCCGGACACTTCCTCCACGCCCGCGCCGCCGGTCATGGAATTCGACAATGCCGGCAACTTCATTCAGGGTTGGGGCGGGGAAAGCGGCCCCGGCTATCAGTGGCCCTCCAACGAACACGGCATCACGGTCGACGACAAGGGCTTCGTATGGGTGATGGGCAACGCCGATGACGATCGCAACAATCCCGCGCATTTGCCCAATGACAACCAGATCCTGAAGTTCACCAAGGCCGGCAAGTTCGTGATGGCCATCGGCAAGAGCGGACAGAAGGGTTCCAACGCCACGGAAGTGTTGCGCGGCGGCACGGGCCTCCGCTACTATGCGCCCGCCAATGAGATCTTCGCTTCCGACGGATATGGCAACAGCCGCGTCATCGTGTTTGACGCTGATTCCGGGAAGTTCAAGCGCATGTGGGGCGCCTACGGCGACAAGCCGCTCGACATGGCGGCGCGCCCGCCGCGCAAGGCGCCAGGCCAAGTGCCGTGGGTGGGCGCCGCCGAAGTTTTGCAGCAATTCGGATCTCCGGTTCACGATGTAGATATCTCGAAGGATGGGCTCGTGTACGTTTCCGATCGCGGCAACAAGCGCGTGCAGGTTTTCACCCCGGAGGGCAAGTTCGTCGCCGAGCAGTTCGTCGGCCTGGACAGCTCGTATTACTTGCAGGTCCGCTCGACCGCGTTTTCACCGGATCAGCGCTTGCTCTATGTCGGTGGCACGCCGGTGGTCTATATCCTGAATCGCCGGACGCTGGAAGTGTTGGGTTCTTTCTCCACCGGTGCGCCGCAGGAACATCCGCCGGGGCATCAGATTGCCGCCGATCACAAGGGCAACGTCTACATCGTGCAAGCGGAACTGACCGGAGCCGACGGCAAGAGCGGCGGCGCCGGTGCCTACAGGTTCCTGTTCAAGGGATATTCGCCGGCCCAGAAATGCTGCAAGGGCGACGGAACCCGCGCGACGAAGTAGGCGGAACTCATGATTGCACGCCGCGCGTTTATTCAGCGGTCGGCGGTCGCGCTGGCCGCGGCCGCTTCCGCGAAGATCGGCCACGCCCAGCAGGTTCCCAATTCGGCCGGCAGCGAACCAGCGAAGCTCAAAGCGCCCCTGGGCGCGTGCGATTGCCATCACCACATTTACGATGGCGTGCGCTTTCCTCCGGTGGAGCCGGGCGGAACCATCATTCCCGAAGCCCGCTTCGAGGAATATCGCAGACTACAAAAGCGCATCGGGACGACACGCAGCATCATCGTGACGCCCTCCGCCTACGTGGTGGACAACCGCGTCACGCTCGACGCCATCGAGAAGTTGAACCGCAACTCGCGCGGCGTGGCTGTGCTTCACCCCACCGTTACCGACGCCGAGTTGAAGAAACTCGATGCGGGGGGCTTCCGCGGCATCCGGTTCTCCATCTCAGACCGCGGCAAGAGTGCGACGTCCGTTGATATGATCGAGCCGCTGGCGAAGCGCGTGGCGGCGCTCGGCTGGCACATTCAGATCAACATGTCGCCGGATCAGATCGTGGCGCTCGCCGATGTTTGGAATAAGGTTCCGTCGGCGATCGTCTTCGATCATATGGGGCACGTCCCGCAGCCCGTGGGCTTGAGCCATCCGGTCTACGGAGTGATCCGCAAGCTGGTGGACAAAGGCCGCACGTGGGTCAAGCTGTCGGTGACCTATGACAATACCAAAGACGGGCCTCCTGGTTACGCCGACATCACTAAAGTCGCGCAGGCCTATGTGAAAGCCGCGCCGGAGCGCATGGTGTGGGGCAGCAACTGGCCGCATCCCAACGAGACCACCAAGCCCGACGACGCCATGCTGTTCGACCTCATGGCGAAGTGGGCGCCCGACGAGGCCACTCGCAACCGTATTCTGGTCACGAATCCCGCGACACTCTACGGATTCCCCAAGTCCGCGTGAGTGCGGCGCAATGGAAGACCGTCATTCTCGCCAGCCTGGGCGGGTCGCTCGAGTTCTATGACTTCATCATTTACGGCGTCTTCGCGCAATACATAGCCGCTGCTTTTTTCCCCACCACGAACCGCCTGGTCTCGCTGATTCTGGTGTTCTCTGTCTTTGGTGTAGGCTACCTCGCGCGACCCGCGGGCGGAATCGTCCTGAGTCATTTCGGCGACATGTACGGCCGCCGCAAAGTGTTCATCGGATCGCTGCTGGTCATCTCGGCGTCCACGTTTTGCATCGGCCTGTTGCCGGGCTACGCGACGTGGGGATTGCTCGCGCCGCTGGCGCTCGTCGCACTGCGCCTAGTACAGGGATTTTGTCTGGGCGGCGAACTGCCGGGGGCGATTACCTATGCCGTGGAGGCCGCGCCGCGGCACGCGGGTTTTGCCTGTAGCGTGGTCTTTTGTTTCGCGAACGGCGGCGTGGTTCTGGCGACCATGACCAATCTGACATTGACCTCGCTATTGCTGCCGGAGGAGATGGCAGCCTGGGGCTGGCGTCTTGGCTTCCTGTTCGGAGGCGTAGCCGGTCTCTTGAGTTTCCGGCTGCAGCAATCCCTCGAAGAATCGCCCGGATTCCCGCGGATGAAACAGGGTGCCTCCCGGCGGCCGGTTTCTGAAGTGCTGGCCAAATTTCGCGCGCCAGTTTTCACGGGAATCGCGATCAGCGCGGTTGTCGGCTGCTTCAACGGTCTCCTGATCGCGCATATGCCTGCATATCTGAGCGGGGTCCTGCACTACAATGCACGGTCGGTGAGCTTCGCGCAGAACCTCTGCCTGGCGATCGAATCGGTGGGCTTGATCAGCGCGGGCTGGCTTGGCGACCGTCTTCCGCGGCGCCGCATCCTGCGCTTGGGAGCCCTGCTGCTCTTGATCGGTGCGTATCCGTTTTACCGTGTATTGGCCGGTCGCGGCGGCAACCTGATTGTGCTTTTTTCACTCGCGGGCATCGCAGCGGCCTTTGCCAACGGAACTTTCGCCTCCATCATGGCCGACCTGTTTCCCACACGCATCCGCTTCACCGGCGTTGCGCTGTCTTTTAACATCAGTTTTACGGTCTTCAGCGGCATGGCGCCCTTGGTCGCGACCTCCCTAGTGAAGGCCACCGGCTGGCCCACCGCTCCAGCACTGGTCATGATTGCGTGCGGCGCGATCTCGCTGGTTAGTAGCTTCGCGCTGCCACGCTACGAAGGGCACATTTTGCGTTCCTCCGTTTCGGAGTAGAATCAGACACATGCGACTCACACTACTTACAATCCTTGCGATCGCTTCCGTCACCGTTCTCCGCGCGCAATCCTGGCTGCCTCCTCCGGATTCCCAGCGCTGCCCCTCCAAGTGGGGCGCGGGCGATCAGCGCGGCTCCGCCAATCTGATGAAGCCGGACACCGTGCTGCGCGCTTCACGGCTGATCAAGACCGGAGAAACCATCGAGCTGGGTCGGGTGCTCGAAGCAGGGATGCCGCTGTCAGCCGGGCGCCGCTTCGAAATGATTACCAAACGCACGGATATGGGTCCCGGGGCCAACAAGCGCGGCGGCAACGAAGAAGTGATCGTCGCCGAGATGGGCCAGGTCGGCACGCAGTTCGACGGCTTCAGCCATCAGACCGTGGGCAACAGCTTGTACAACTGCTTTAAGGTGGATGAGGTCTCCACGCGCGCCGGCTTCACCAAGCTGGGCATCGAAAACGTCGGCTTCCTGATGACCCGTGGAGTGCTGATCGATATCGCGGCACTGAAAGGCGTGCCGATTCTGCCCAAGACCTACGAGATTACGGTTGCCGACATCGAAGCCGCGTTGAAGCGGGAAAACGTAACCATCCAACCGGGCGACGCTCTTATTTTTCACACGGGCTGGGGCCGCAATTGGGATAAAGGCACCGCCGTTTACGGTGCTGGCAATCCCGGGATCGGCGTTGCCGCGGGGCAATGGGTCGTCAAGCAGAATCCGATGCTGATCGGCGCCGATACGCCGCCTGTGGAAGTGAGTCCCAATCCCGACAAGAGCATCAGTCTGCCGATTCATCAAATGATGCTCGCCGTGTACGGCATCCATCTGCTGGAGAATCTTAAACTGGACGAACTCGCGGCGAAGAAAGTCTACGAATTCGCTTTGATGGTAGAGCCGCTGAAGCTGAAAGGCGCGACCGGATCCACCGTGGCGCCCGTAGCCGTGCATTAAGTTTTGGGTGATGTTCGCTACGCGCGAACCGCCGAAAACGCCTGCTTGTGCGTCTCGGTAATATAATCGAGCGCCGCCGCCACGCCGCCCTGGTTGTGCGGAATGCCGGCGATTTCGAGACCCATCTCCACGCCCGCGAGTGTTCCCGCCAGCATCAGGTCATTGAAATCGCCGAGGTGGCCGATGCGAAACACTTTGTTCTGCACGCGTCCCAGGCCGGTGCCGAGCGGCATATTGAAACGGTCCAGAACCACCTGGCGCAGTTCGTCGGCCGAGTAGCCGGTGGGCGTGAAGACCGCGGTCACCGAGTCGCTGTACTCGCGAGGGTCCACCGCCACGATTTCCAAACCCCAGGCACGCACGGCGCGGCGCGTGGCTTCGCTATGACGTTTGTGCCGCGCGAACACGTTCTCGAGGCCCTCTTCATTGAGCATGTTCAGGGCCTCGTGCAGTCCATAGAGCAAATGCGTGGCGGGCGTGTAAGGATAGTAACCTTTCGCGTTCTGCGCGATCATCGGTCCCCATTCCCAATACGCTTTCTGGAGCTTTGCCGTCTTCGACGCCGCCAGCGCCTTATCGCTGATGGCATTGAAACCCAATCCCGGCGGCAACATCAGGCCTTTTTGGGAACCCGCGATGGTGACGTCTACTCCCCATTCATCGTGACGGAAATCAATGGAAGCGAGCGAGGAGATCGTGTCCACCAGCAACAGCGCGGGGTGCTTGGCGCGGTCCATGGCCTTGCGCACATCGGCAATCCGGCTGGTCACGCCGGTCGACGTCTCGTTGTGCACAACGCAGACGGCCTTGATGCTATGACTCTTGTCTTCGGCCAGTTTCTGTTCGATAACATCGGGATCCGCGCCGCGCCGCCAGTCGGTCGGGACGGATTCCGCCACGATGCCCAGCTTGCCTGCCAGTGCTTCCCACAACGTCGCGAATTGGCCGGTGTTAAACATCAGGACCTTATCGCCCGGCGACAAAGTGTTTACGAGAGCCGACTCCCATGCGCCGGTGCCGGAGCAGGGGAAAATCACGACCCGTCCGGCGGTTTTGAACACGCCCTTGAGCCCTTCCAGAACTTCCAGCGACAGGCGGCCGAATTCGGGTCCGCGATGATCGATGGTGGGGCTCGACATGGCCCTCAGCACACGCTCTGGCGTGTTGCTGGGGCCCGGAATCTGAAGGAATTGACGACCGCTGTGATATGCCATGAAATGATCCTGTCTTTACAACTATTGTACTATCAGAACTCTTGTGACTCGCAGCATGACGTGGGTTAAAACCTGGATGAAAGTGCTGGACCGCCACGCGTTTTGGGTGATCTGGATTGCCGGAACGGCGCTGCGTCTCGCGCAAATCCTGGCCTCACGGCCGCATCTCGGACGCGATCTGTCGGAACTCGAATTGACCGCGCGCTCCGTGATCCTGCATGGCACGCTGGGCAACCCGTATCTCCGCGAAACCGGTCCCGGCGCGCACGTGGCGCCGGTCGCCCCGTTGCTCTTGGCCGCGCTCTACGCGATTTTCGGCATGGAAGGGGCCGGACAAATCGCGCAACGTTTTGCGGGAGCGCTGGCTGCCAGCGCACAGTATGCCCTGCTGCCCGCGGCCGCGGAAGCGCTGGGCCTGCGGCGGACCGTTGGCATCGCCGCCGGATTATTGGGTGCGCTGATTCCTTACAAGGGTTACATCGAAACCGTTGACACCCCATGGGAACAGCCGTATGTTGCGTTGGTTTGCGTACTTTTGTTTGTGCACACCGCGCGCTATTGGAAAAGCGGAGGCAGCGCCGTCATGCGCGGCGTTTATTGGGGACTCGCGATATTGCTGTCGCCGACGTTCCTTCCGGTATTTCTGGTCGTACTGGTATATGAACTCGCCCATGAATATGTTTCGCAGAAGCGCAAAGGCCGCGAAGGCGCGGCGCCAAGTGGAACAGGAACACGCAGGCTGGTGGCGCCGGAGCGAGTCCGTTTTGCGCGTGTTCCTCAGAAGCGCAAGGAGGCCCTGCTGGTCACAATGCTCTGTTCGGTTCTCGTGTTGCTTCCTTGGATCGCGCGCAATTGGGTCCAACTCGGCGGCTTGGTTCCCGTGCGTACGAACTTCGGCCTGGAATTCAGCCTCTCGAATCGCGAGGGCGCGCGTCCGTTGATGGAGGACAACGTCAGCCGCGGAGAGTTCACGCAATTTCATCCGGCGCACAATGAAGCCGAATGGCGGAAGCTGCGCGAGCAAGGTGAGCTTGCGTACAACCACGAACTCCGGCGCGCGGCTCTCTTGGAGGTGATGCGCGATCCGCTACGCTTCCTGCAAGTGACCGGGGAACGGGTCTGGCGCTTCTGGCTATGGCCCAGTCATCGCACCGGGACCATGTTGGCCACCTTGCTGTTCACCATTCTCGGGGTTGCCGGAGTGCGAAAAGTTCCGGCAAGCGATGCGCGAACCTTATTGGGATTAATCCTGTTGGCGTACCCGCTGGTCTACTACGTCATTCAAGTAGACCGGCGGTACCGCTACCCGCTGGAGTGGATTTTCTTGGTCGGTGCCGCTGCGCTGGTGATGGAGAAGCTGGGACGCCGGGTGAGTTAGGCCTGCTCGGCGTGCGCCAAGTGGAGGTGCGGCATGGTTTCCTCGAGTGTGGCTCTCAGCAATTGCGATAGGCCGGAGACCCCGATCAATACATCGACAACCTCAATACCGGTTTGGAAAACAATCGAATTCGCGGCGTTCCCGGTAACGGAATCCGGAGCATCCACCCACACTTTGTTGCGGGCGAAAGGTTCTTCGGATGGTTGAGGCCACCTGCGCGCATAGGCAACGAATCCGTGCATTGAGCTGTCCGCGATCTCCATTTGCACCAGGCTTCCGGGCGCGAACTGCACGGGCAGATTCACTCCCATCCCGGACTTGGAAATATCCAGCGCCTCGCCGGTTGCGGATAACTCGGGGTTTGAAACCGATGTTACCCGTACTCGAAAGGCGACGGAGGCTCGTTCATGAAGTCTTCGGTTCAACATAGGCAATCTTCTCTTCTTCCTATTTCGGCGGGTCAGCCAGGAGACTGTAGCCTATGTATCGGCGGCATAGGGAAAATCTTGAGCGGCTGGATTTGGCCGTATCCCGTACGCCCCATCGATTCATCGGCTTTCGCGGCGTCCGCGGAACCCTCACCTTCCCCCGCAAGACGTGGTATTCTTCTCTGAAAAGGAGCCAATCAATGGAGCTAAAGAAATCGAATTTGCCGAGCGAAGCAATTGAGCTTTACAACCTGTTTATCCACGGCGTGATCAGCCGCCGCGCGTTCATGGACGGGCTGCAAAAGTTTGCCGTGGGCGGCCTGGCCGTGGCCACCCTTCTGGAATTGCTGATGCCCCAGTATGCCGCCGCGCAGCAGGTGGCCAAGAACGACGACCGCATCAAGGCGTCCTATGTGACCGTTCCCTCGCCCAGCGGTAACGGCAGCGTCAAAGGTTATCTGGTTCGCCCCGACGGCGCGGATACCCGCAGCGAAAAGCCCTCGAAGCTGGCCGGTGTTCTGGTGGTTCACGAGAACCGCGGCTTGAATCCGCACATCGAGGACGTGGCGCGCCGCTTTGCCTTGCAGGGCTTCATGGCCTTCGCGCCCGACGCGCTGACTTCCGTCGGCGGCTTCCCCGGTGACGATTACCGCGGCGGCGTCATGTTCTCCAAGATGGATCAGAAGAAGTTGGCCGATGATTGGCTCGCGGCCGCGACGTGGCTGAAGTCGCGCCCGGATTGCACGGGCAAAATCTGCGTGACTGGCTTCTGTTATGGCGGTGGTGTTTCCAACTCCCTGGCGGTCCGCATGGGCGCCGACCTGGCTGCCGCCGCTCCGTTCTACGGCGCTCCGCCGGCCAAGGAAGACGTGCCGAAGATCAAAGCGGCGATCATGGTGCACCACGGAGAACTCGACACGCGCCTGGCCTCGACGTGGCCCGCCTATGAAGCGGCTCTCAAAGCGGCCAGTGTTCCGTGCGAGGGCTACATTTATCCCAGCGCCGTGCATGGCTTCAATTGCGACGCGACGCCGGAACGCTACAATAGGTCCGCCGCGGACCTGGCCTGGCAGCGCACCATCGGCTGGTTTACCAAGTACACGGCGTAGTGGAAACGCGGATTTCGAAACGCGTAGTCCGAAAAAAGGGAAGCTCAATTATGATTCACCGAAAACTGGCGGCCTTGCTGCCCGCTATGTTAGTGTGCTCGGCTGGACTGGCCCTGGCCGCCGAGCCCGACGCCAACGCTCTCAAGAACAGCGGGGCTCTCGAACGCCTCTCCAAGAAAGCCGGTGTGTACAACGTCTCGCCCACGGGCAAAGCTCCGGGATTTGTGCCCGACCCGTCGTGGCCGCAGCATCTGCCCAACAACTGGATCATCGGCCAGGTCGGCGGGATGTACGTGGATCATCACGATCACATCTGGGTTTACCACCGTCCCAAGACGCTGTCGAATGACGAAGCAGGTTTGGAAGGGCCCGTGGCCGGCGCCAAGAACGAGAAGGGCGTGCCGATTAACGGTATCGGCCAGGAACGGGCGTACGGTCCCGTGGCCGATTGCTGCAAGGCGGCGCCTTCGGTGCTGGAGTTTGACGCCGACGGCAAGCTGCTGCGTTCCTGGGGCGGCCCCGCGGACCCCGGCTTCATGGGCGGCAAGTGCAAGGAAGAAGACGGCTGCATCTGGCCCAACGGCGAGCACGGGATTTACGTCGATCACAACGACAACGTCTATATCGGCGGCAATGCAGCCGGAGGTCCGGTTCGCGGAGTGGCGCGCAATGTTCCCTGGATGACCAATACGGGCGGCGCGGACGGCTTGATCTTGAAGTTCGACATGAACGGCAATTTCAAGCTGCGCATCGGTGGAACGCCCACCGGTCCGGCCAGCAATGACACCACGGGCGGCTACAAGGGAACGCCGCTGCTGTATCTTCCGGCCGACATGGTGGTGGATCCCGCGACGAACCGGCTGTACGTGGCCGATGGCTACGGCAACCGCCGCGTTCTGATGGTGGACGCCAACACGGGCAAATACATCGGTCACTTTGGAGCCTACGGAAACAATCCGGTGGATGACGCGGCCGCGCGCGCCGCGGGTCCGTGGATGAATGATTACACCAAAGGCAACAAGAAGCCGGCGTTTTTCCGCAATCCGGTGCACTGCGTGAAGATTGCCAACGACGGTAAGATCTATGTCTGCGACCGCGGCAATGACCGCATCCAGGTCTTCGATAAGAACAGCCCGGATCTCGGCAAGGCCTGCAACAATCCGTCCGGAGAGGCGGGCAAGTGCGGATTCGTCGCGGAGCAGTTCGTCAGCGAGAAGACCAATATCATCGGGACCGCCGTTTCGATGAACTTTTCCACCGACAAGGCGCAGAGCTGCCTCTATATCGGCGACAACGCGAACATGGCGGTGTACATTCTGAACCGGAGCAACCTTCAGGAGCTAGGGCGCCTGGGCCGTCATGGCCGCATGCCGGGTGAATTCCAGTACCTGCATCAGGTCAGCCTAGACACCAAGGGCAATCTCTATACGGCCGAAGTCGACACCGGAAAACGTATCCAGAAGTTTCTGCGCTACGGCCCGACGGGTTGCAGCGGCACCGGCTCCACCACCGTTGGCGGCGTGCTGACGGCCAAGTAAACGATCCGGCGGTTACTTCGTGACCGGTTTCCACTCCCGGGCCAGCCGCTGCGCTTCCGCGAACTGGCCCGGCGTCATTTTCGCGGCGATGTCGTCGCGCGCCGCCGAGTATTTCTCGTGGTCCTCTCCGGTGGATTGCGATGCCGCCAGATTGAACCACAGGTGGGCCAGCACGTAGTCCTGGGGAACGCCTTTGCCGTCGCCATAGATCTCACCCAGCGACGCCTGCGCGGAGGCTGTTCCACGGTCCGCCGCTTCGCGCAAACGGCTTACTCTTTGCGCGGCAAGATCGCCGGCCGTGGGCTGGCTATCGGGATACACCCAGGCCAGGAACAGTTGCGCGTCGGTTTCGTCCTGGTCGGCGGCCATACGGAGCCAGCGCACGGCCTCTTTCTTGTCTAACGGAACGCCGCTGCCGGTCGAGTACTTTATGCCCAGCTTGAACTGCGCCCCCGCTTCGCCTTGATCGGCCGCCTTGCGGATCCAGCGGACCGATTCGGCCTGGTCCAACGGAACACCGCGGCCAGTTTCATACATTACCCCGAGGAAGTACTGGGAGATGGCATGGCCCTGGTCCGCCGACTTGCGAAACCAGCGCGCGGCTTCAGCATGGTCGATCGCAACGCCCTTGCCAAACCAATAATTGGACCCGACATGGTATTGCGCCTGCATGTCTCCATTTTCAGCACGTGATCTTTCCCCAGTCTGGGCGAAGGCGGCGATCGCCAGGAGCGACCCAACAGCTATGATTCTCAGAATCACGTTGCAGCTATTCTTCCACAAATGAACAGGAGTGGCAAAGGGTGTTCCGCGCACTGCGAACCGCTCTCCGTCAGAAGTTACTTTTTCGACAGCCCTTCGAGTGCCGCGACACCCGCCTGGGCTACCTGGGCGTCCTGCTGAGATGTCCCGCCGCTGACGCCGATTGCGCCGATCACTTTGCCGTCCGCCATGAGCGGGATGCCACCTTCCACCGGGGTCACGCCGAGGCCGAGCAGGCCCGGCTTCCCTCTGTTGACCAGATCGTCGAAAAACCTTGGAGGGCCGCTTGCACTTGAGCGCCGTCTGGGCTTCGCCCAGGGAGACATCCAGGCTGCCGTACTTGCCATATTGACATCAAATGGGCCAGCGGAAACTCCGGTGGGAATGTG
>SHUD01000064.1 GCA_009697505.1 Bryobacterales bacterium | reverse complement strand
GACGAATCAGTTCGCCCACGCCTTGCCGCAGCCAGCCCATCATCTCGGCCATCGGCAGCACCAGTTGCACGGCCGGGTTCCCGTCAGCGGCCATCTCTTCCAGCCGCTTCACGGCTCGCTGTGATTCAATTTGATATGGTTTCTTCATAACGACTCTCTCCTTTTTCTTGCCAGAAAAACTGCTCTGAGCCTATCAAATGGCTCAGAGCTTGAGAGTCGCTACTTTCTACGATCTACCGGGCATTCCCTCCCAGCGGCCCCGACTATGACATGAACCAGCCCAGCATCATCGGGTTTGGCAGCCTGAGCCAGGCGGAGCGCAAGCCTTGGTACGTGCGGCCCTGCGCCACGTACCCGACGCTTGCCAATGCCACGCATCGCGCCAACTTCCCGGGCGGCCGGCTGGGGTGGACGCAGAACTTCCGGTACTTCGGTTCCGACGCCACCACGCGCTACCAGTCCCTCCAAGTCAAGTACGACAAGCGGTTCTCCCATGGCTTGCAGATCAGCTCGCACTTCACGTACTCGAAGGCGATTGACTACGACAACACGTATTTTCCCCGGGATGCCGACGTGGCGCAGGGTTTATCGAATGCGAGCCGTCCCAAGGCCTTCTTCCTGTCCGCCAACTATGACCTGCCCTTCGGCAAGGGCAAGACGTTCGGCTCCAATTGGTCCAAGCCGCTGGACACCATTCTCGGCGGATGGCAGACCAACTATATCTGGCAGTGGTTCTCCGGGCTGCCGTTGACGCCGAGCTATCAGAACTGCAATGGCGACCAGGACGTTGGTATCTGCCGTCCCAACGTCGTGGGCGACTCGAAAGTCGCTGACCAGACCCAGTTCCAGTGGTTCCAGACCGTTTCCTCTCCGTTCACGCAGAACGGACAGACTTCCGGCGCGTGGCAGCGGCCGTTGAGGGGACAGCTTGGCAATTCGGGACGCAACTGGTTCATGTTCGGACCGCAGTTCCAGCAGTTGGATTTGTCGATGTTCAAGAACTTCTCGATCACGGAGAAATACAAACTCCAGTTCCGTGCGGAATCGTTCAACTTCGCCAACCACACCAACCTCAACAATCCTGACACGTGCGTGGATTGCCCGGGCCGCGCCGGCCGAATCCTGGCTGTGTTCCCCGGCCACTCGCCGCGTTTGTGGCAGTTTGCACTGCGTGTGGACTTCTAAGGTTCGACTCTGTAATAGCACGCCGGCGGTTTGCGTCTTGGTTTGCTTCTTTAGGGTGGGAGGATCGAAAAGATGCGGACGGGACGGCCCACGGCGGAACTGAAACTGGCGGCGCACGAACGCGAGGCGCTGGAGGGTTGTCAGCGCAAGCGCTGGCGCGAGTTCGCATGATCCCGCGATGCGCCGAAGACAAGAGCAACACCGAAGTGGCGGCGGAACTCCGCGTCACCAAGCCCTGATGCATCGAAGTGGCGCGTATGCGGATCGCCTGCCAAG
This sequence comes from Bryobacterales bacterium, assembly GCA_009697505.1. Taxonomy (GTDB): domain Bacteria; phylum Acidobacteriota; class Terriglobia; order Bryobacterales; family Bryobacteraceae; genus Palsa-187. Next base: position 10,312 of record SHUD01000064.1, on the reverse strand, counting down.
CGTTCGCGCGGCACGCCAGAGACGCTGCGATCCGCGCGCAACATAAAACAAGTCCGCTGGGCAATGTTTTATCAACACACCGTGCACAGGTCCGTGCTCGTAACGCATTGATTACGCGATAAAAACAATCTTAGGGAAAATTCAATTTCCCCTTGACCCAAAACACCGATTGGCGCATTATAGACGTGGTTCCAAGAGGTTTGAAGGACAGCGAGCCAAGCAGGAAGTAGCGAAGCTGGAACATTGATCCGTCGTGGAAGAGCTAAGCAATTACTCGGAAGCGGCGGGGAGCGAAGGCAATCGGGCGACCTGCCATGGCAAGTCTCTCTGGCTGGAGCCGGGAAGGGTACTAAAATCCGGAAGGATTGAGAAGTCCTGAAGGGGAGTGCCAGACCGGAAACAGACGGGGCGCTTTGGAATCGGACGTGGCAACGGGCGACGTGCAATGATCGAGCCATGCCGGGCAATTAAAAAGCTGGGCGAGGCCGGGAGCGCGAAGCCGAACGGGCCATGCGAGATTTGAGAGCGGTTTCGAAGATGTAGGCCAGGAGCGTCGACCCGGTAGCGGAGACAGGCTGAAAGGCAGGCCGTCGCGACCGGAGAGTGAAAGGCTGCATCGAGAGGCGGGCTTCTACCGGAATGACGTGCGGACGCGCACCAGCGCTATGATCCGCAGCCGGGCAACACCGGCGGCGGGGAGTAAAGGGCTTACGTCACCGTATTCCGGATGCCACGTTCTGACCGCGCATGTAGGTCGGAGAACGAGCGGTCTGGAAGGTCACTTGGAACCACTTCTATTTTCTGCCAAACCGCTCAACCGTCTTTGCGGTCGACTTCCACAGTGGCCTCCGCGGCGGTTACCGGACGATCTTGGTGCTTCCGCTCAAACCTCTCCTTACGCGGCTTGAAGCTGGCAAAGTTGTACCGGCACGCAGCGCAGCGGATATGCGTGGCACCTAGTGCCAGCCAGAACCGTACGGAAAAGGGCGGGTTGTAGTGTGTTTCGCTCCAGTAAGTGAGGTCCTGCCGGTAGCATCGCGGGCAGCGCGCGTAGCGCCAGGCGCGTTCGGCCCAGGCACTGGTTTCCCAACGCGTGTCGCAGCGCCGGCACCGCAGGGGATACCAGCCGACGAGGCCGCGCAGCGCCTCGCCGATTCCCCGGCGATGGGCGATACGCGCGTCCCGAACACCGCATTTCGGACAAGACAGTTGCATGCGCGAAGCCGATTCCTCTGGTCTATATTGTCATGTCCGGACCGGCGCTGCCTTGCGCCGTGCCGCGGTGTATGCAGCCGCATATTCGGCCAGCGCGCGTTGTAGACGGTCACACACGGCGCGGCCTCCCGGAATCTGCACCCCCTCGATCCGCGAGGCCGGCAGCAGCGCCCGCGTGCTGGACGTGATGCAGACTTCGTCGGCGATTTCCAGATCGTCCAGCGTGAGCGTACGCTCGGCTATATCAAGACCCGGAATTTCGATCTCTTCCAACAGCACCGCGCGCGTTACGCCGGGAAGACACCCCGCGGCGAGCGGCGGGGTCCATACGTGGCTGCCGTTGACGACGAAAACATTCGCCGAAGTGCATTCGGAAACTTCGCCGCGCTCATTCATGAGGATGACTTCATCGAACCCTTGCTCGCGCGCCCGTTCATAGCGCGTCAGATTTTCCGCCCAGGAAATGAACTTGGTTCCGGAGAATTCACTGGCGGCGTGGCGCGCATTATGGGCGACGCCCAGCTTGACGGATTCCGGCCACGGAGCCACATCCACGGTGAAAGCGATGACGTCGAAATCGCGCGTTTGCCCGGGCCCCTCGTATAATCCGCCCTTGTTGCGCACCACGTACACGCGCAAGGTGGCGTTGTAGGCTTGGTTGGCTTCGAGCAGCCGGTGTAATTGTGTTTCGAGCCACGCAGGGTCGGCCGGAAACGGGACGCGAATGTGCGCAGCGTCGCGCTTCATGCGTTCCCAGTGGCGTTCCCACTCAAACGGAACGCCGTCGAAGACGCGCAGCGTGGAGAAAACGCCCCAGCCGGCTAGCAATCCTACTTGGCCGGCCGCCAGCGTGCGCGCCGAAGCTTCCAGGACTTGATCGTTGTGCAGAAGAAAACGGTGCATCCGATTTCTATTCTAGGGGAAGCCGCCACCCGCGCGCGGCAGCCCATGTGCGACGCTGTCGTAAGTCGACCGCTCGGCGGTGCCTGCGCGCCGCCGTAAGCGGCCGTGCGGCTTTATGTGCGCGCCGCCATAAGCGGCCGTGCGTCCACGCTCTTTGGTTCCTTCCGCAACCACATGCGGAGGCGGAACAGCATTAGCAACGTCAGAATCGCGCCGTACATCAGCGGTTCCCGCACATCCGATTTCACCAGCCAGTAATAGTGAATGATCCCGGCAAGCGTGCTGAAGTACACAAGCCGGTGCAGTAATTGCCAACGCTTGGGTCCGAGACGCCGCACCATGGCTGCGGTTGAAGTCGCCGCCAGCGGGATCATCAATAGGAAGCCTGCTGTTCCCACGGTGATGTAGGGCCGCTTCAACACATCCGCCCAGATGCCTGAAGGGTCGAACATCTGATCGAAGATCAAATACATTAGGAGGTGCACGCAAACATAAAAAAACGAGAACAAACCCAGCATCCGGCGGTAGCGCGTGAGCAGCGGCTGATTGAAGATCTTGCGCAGCGGCGTCACGCTGAGCGTGATCAACAGGAACCGGATGACCCAATCCCCGGTGGCGTGCTCGATATACTCGACCGGGTTCGCGGTAAGGTCGCCCTGGAATCCTCTCCACACAAGCAAGGCAGCGGGAATCAGGCAGGCCGCGAACAGAGCGGCCTTGGTCCAGCGGCTAAAGAGGATTTTCTTCCACACGGATCTCCGGATCGCCCTTTCAATAGAATTTGCGCAGGTCGATGCCCGAGTACAGGCTTGCCACCTGATCGGCGTAGCCGTTAAATGGGAGCGTCTTGCGCTTGAATAATTCGCCGATACGGCGCTCGGAGGCCTGGGTCCAGCGGGGATGATCCACCTGCGGATTGACATTCGAGTAGAACCCGTACTCGCGCGCGTTGGTGATGTTCCACGTGCTGGGCGGTTCTTTGTCCGTCAGGGTGATCTTCACGATCGACTTGATTCCCTTGAAGCCGTATTTCCACGGCACCACCAGCCGGATGGGTGCGCCGTTCTGGTTCGGCAGCGTTTCGCCGTAGACGCCCACGGCCAGCAGCGCCAGCGGGTGCATGGCTTCATCTAAGCGCAGGCCCTCGACGTACGGCAGGTCGATGCCGGCATAGCGGCCACGCGGCATTTGCTTGGGATCGTGCAGCGTCTGGAATGCGACGTACTTGGCGCGCGCGTTCGGCTCCACCTGCTTGAGCAGCGCACTCAATGGGAAACCGATCCACGGAATCACCATGGACCAGGCTTCCACGCAGCGCATCCGGTAGATGCGTTCTTCCAGCGGCGCGACTTTTATCACCGAAGCCAGATCGTATTTCTGGGGTTTGTTCACCAGGCCGCCGACGTCCACGGTCCACGGCGACGTGACCAGTGTATTGGCGTAGCGTGCCGGCTCCTCTTTTTGGGTGCCGAACTCGTAGTAATTGTTGTAGTGCGTGGCGTCGTCCTTGGGCGTCAGCTTTTCATCCACGGTGTAGGAACTCTTGCTGAAAGTCAGCGGCACGGCTTCCGCGCGGCGGGGCAGCGCGAGCACTCCAAGCGCCGCCGGGACGGTCGCCATGAAACGGCGGCGGTTCAGGTACGTGTCTTTCGGCGTCACGTCGGAATAACGGAGATCGGCAGGTTTTCGGATGAGCATAAAGGCCTCAGCCTCATTGTATCTCTCATGTACGGCGCTCATGTTATCCCGGCAGCACGGGGGTTTATTTCCGAACCCTTCACGCCCGCTTCGGTTACTCGCCTACTCCGGGGAGCGGCGGCAGACCATCTTCCTCCGGCCGCAGACCGGGGCGCTACGGTTGCTACGGCGCGATGGACCCCCGACTTGCAGAGCTATCCACAAGACCGCGGAAGCGGTCAGCCCCTTTCTGCGACTTGCCATCGCTCCGGCTCGGGCCGCGCTTGTGCTTCGGCTTCGCGGGCGAATCCAACAGAACCCACCCATGCCACCCATGCATACCTGCTCGACACAATTACGACACATCCACTATGATGGGAGGCCCATGAAGAAACTACTTTTCCTATTGGTGCTCCTGCTTCCCGTATTCGCGGCCGATCCGCAAAGCTTTAATATCTGGAAAGGGCGCGACTTTAAGTCCGTGACGAAGTCCGCAACCCTGGAGGATTTCGGCAAGCACAGCGGGCGCGTGACTTTTCGCGACAAGGACGGACTGGTGGAAGTACACCAGAACACGACCGACATCATCATCATTGAAGCCGGTGAAGCCACCATGGGATTGGGCGGTACCCAGGTGAATCCGAAAACCACGGGCCCGGGCGAATTTCGCTCCGAATCAGCCACCGGAGCACGAGAGGTACCCGTCGCCCCGGGCGACATCATACGCGTTCCGGGCGGCGTGGCGCATCAATTTTTTTTGGCTCCCGGGAAGACCGTGACGTATCTCGCCATTAAGGTTCCGGCGAACTAATCGGACTCTACGGCGGATTGGCGGCGCGGCCAGACCTCCGGGTCCGGCACCGCGCCGATGATGCTGTCCGTGAGCCCGATGAGCTCTAATCCTGTTTGGGCGTCAGCTTGTTGCCTCCGATCCACACGGAGTGGATCTCACGGGTGTTGCGGATATCGGAGAGCGGATTCGCATTCAGCACAAGCAGGTCGGCGCGCTTTCCGGCCTGGATGGTTCCCAGTTGGCTATCGAGCTTCATTACACGCGCTGCGCCGCCGGTGGCCGCCACCAGGACCTGCATGGGCGTCAGGCCCGCCTTGACCATCATTTCCATTTCGGTGTGCTCAAAGTAGCCTTCCCACTGGCCGAGATTCGTGCCACTATCGGTTCCCATGGCGATCGGCACGCCCGCGTCGGACAGGGTCTTCAGGTTCTTGTTGGCCTGTTGCAGCGCCTGCTTGATGGCCTGCGCATCCTTGCTGGCGCGCGTTTTCTCCTGGCGGGCCGGATCCGTCAGTTGCGCCATCTCGCCGCGATACGCGTTCTGGTGCCGCAGGAAGAACGGGTCGCTGAAGAACGGTGGCGTCGACTCATACACAAAAACGGCCAGATCGCGCGTAAACGTCGGGATGTAGCCCACATTACGCTGTTTCATGGCCGCGATGACCGCCTGATCCACGTCCTGGTCGCGAATGCTGTGGGCAAGGACATCGACTTTGGCATCGAGCAATCCCTTGGCGTCTCTCAAATAGTACACATGCGCGGCCACTCTCAGGCCTCGCTTGTGGGATTCCTCGATCAACGCCTGGTAGACCGGGGGCTGGGTGTCGGTGGGCGCGCCCGTGATGTGGAGTTTGATCAGATCGGCTCTGGCGTCGGCATACTGGTTTACCCGCGCCCTGGCTTCCTCGGCCGTCTTGATGCTGGTCATACTCGTACCAGCGGCAAACACGCGGGCGCGATCCAGGGTTGCCGTCTCCTGTTCGTCGCGAAGCTTCACTGTGTCGGGAAGATCGCCCTGCCCGGTCCCGAGCACGACCACCGTGGTGATGCCATAGTCCGCAAAAAGCTGAAGCTGTCCGGTCAACCGTTCGCGGGCCGGGCGCGCGGACTTGTCCGCGTTCAAGTGCCCGTGAGCGTTGATGATTCCGGGTATGATCGTCTTCCCGGCCATATCGATACGCGTGGCGCCGTTGGGGATCTTCACGTTCGGCCCGACGGCCTCGATGCGCCCGTTAGCGATGACGATGGTGGCCTTCTCCACGGGCGCGGACCCGGTTCCGTTAATCACCCGCGCGCCGGTGAGTGCCACAACGCCGGTGGCCGGCGCCTGCGCTGACAAGAACTGAATTGAATATGCGGCGGCAATGAGCAACGCTGCGGCAACAGCGGCCCGCAGGCCCTTTGAGTATCCGGTCATCTTCCACCTCCTCTGGGCGTGGCCGCTTTGGACGGCCTCTCTCCAGCACCGTCAATCATACAACAACACGCCCTCGGCAGTTGCGCGACTATCCTGCTTGCGCGCTACCATCACAAGCATGCCCAATGTCACGCACCTGGAATGCAGCCTTTGCGCGCAGCGCTTCGAGGCGAACCGGATTCACAATCTATGCTCCTGCGGGGGCGCGCTGCTGGTGCGCTACGATCTGGACGCGGTACGCCGGTCCTGGTCCCGCGAGGCGCTCGCGCAAGCCCGGCCGGATTTGTGGCGCTATTGGCCGGTGTTGCCGCCACGCACGGAGGCGTCCATCGTCTCATTGGGCGAGGGGATGACGCCGCTGGTGCGCGCGGAAAAGCTGGGCGCGGCGCTGGGCGCATCCAATGTGTGGGTGAAGGACGAGGGGCTGAATCCCACCGGATCGTTCAAGGCGCGCGGAATGACTACCGCCATCACCATGGCGCGCGAACTCGGCATTCGCAAGATCGCGATCCCTTCGGCGGGCAACGCAGCCAGTGCCGCCGCAGCCTACGCCGCGGCCGCCGGGATGGAGACGCACATCTTCATGCCGAACGACGTGCCGCAGGCAAACTACATCGAATGCAAAGCTCTCGGCGCGCACGTCACGCTGGTCAACGGCCTGATCAGCGATTGCGCGCGCATCGTCAGTGAGCGCAAGGAACAAGAGGGTTGGTTCGATATGAGCACCCTCAAGGAGCCCTACCGAATAGAGGGCAAGAAAACGATGGGCTATGAAGTCGCCGAGCAGTGCAAGTGGCAATTGCCCGACGCGATCTTCTACCCTACCGGCGGCGGCGTGGGCTTGATCGGCATGTGGAAGGCATTCGAAGAAATGGAGGCGCTGGGCTGGATTGGCCCGCAACGTCCGAAGATGATCGCGGTGCAAGCTGAAGGCTGCCAGCCGGTGGTGCGGGCGTTCGAACAGCGCGCGCCGCGCAGCGAGTTCTGGCAAGACGCAGCTACGCTCGCCGCCGGCCTGCGCGTGCCCAAGCCGCTGGGCGACGTTCTGATTCTGAACGCGCTGCGCGAGAGCGGCGGGACAGCGATCGCGGTGAACGACGAAGAGATTCTGGACGGAGGCATGGAGCTTGCTTCGCTTGAAGGGATTTTCGCGGCGCCGGAGGGCGCGGCCTGCGTCCCGGCGCTGCGTAAACTCCTGGCTAACGGATTCCTCAAACCGGAAGAGAGTATTGTGCTCTACAACACGGGTTCGGGCCTGAAATATCTGGAGTCATATGCGGCGCGGTTTCCGCGCTGACAGGCCGGACGAACCTGCGGGGAGCCAAGCCGGCGCTCTAGATATCCATCAGGTGCTTCAATTGCCCCATCAGCATGATGACCGCGGGACCGAGCGTAACCAGGAGCACTGAAGGAAAGATCAGAAAGAACACCGGAAAGATCAGTTTCACGCCGATCTTGCGTGCCTTTTCCTGAGTGGTCTGGCGGATGCGGATGCGCAGATAGCGCGCGTGCGTCTTGAGCGCCGGTCCAAGGCTGGTGCCGAAACGGTCGGTATCCACCAGCAGATTGGCGAATTTCTTGAGCTCGCCATCCTTGCAGCGAAGGCCAAAATTACGGAGAGCTTCGGCGCGCGATGTACTGGTCCGCATCTCCAGATGGAGCTGCGTGAACTCGGAGGCCAGTTCGGGTTGGCTCACGCGGAGACCCCGGCTGGTATCGAGAATCGCCGCGTCGAGTCCCTGGCCGGCCTCAATGCCCAGCACCATCAGGTCCAGAGCCGCGGGCAGGCCGCGGCGCAGTTCCGTCATTCTGCGTGACGCGATCTTGTTGAGCACACGGTCGGGAATCAAGTATCCTAGGCCGAGTCCGCACAGCGCCGCCATGCCTGCCGCGCCGAAATCGGAGCGCCCCACCATCGCGCCCCACGCCAGCGCAATGCCCAGCACCAGCGCCATGGCCACTTTGATACCCATGAAAATCGAGACAGCGGAGGGCCAGCGGTAACCGGCAATCATCAATTGCCGCCGCAACTCCACTTGGTTGCTGGAGTTGGGCATGGCCTCGCCGATCAGGCGGAACACGTCGACCACCGCCGCTTGCGCGGCGTGCAGGTCACGCTGATCGGTGGTGATGGCGTCAGGGAGCTGCAAATTCGCTGAGTCTACGCGCGAAGGCCGCAGAACGAACACGTAACCGGCCGCAGTGACGGCCACCGTGATCAGGAGAAACAGACCGAACAGTAATCCCGCCGTCATGCGCGCCTCATTGTTAGAATCAACGTCAAAGTTAGAATCAGATCCGTATATCCACGATCTTGCCGATGATAAAGTGCGCCAGCAATAGACAGGCCGCGGCCGCGCCGATCATGTTTTTACCCCAAGGATGATGGAGCAGCCCCTGCATGTAATCCGGGCTCACGAACAACATCATGGTGGCGATGCCGATGGGAAGAAGCGACAGGATGAGGCCCGTGAGTCTACCATGCGCGGCCAGCGCCCGTACTTCTCCGCGCAGCGCCAGGGTTTCGCGCATGTTTTCCGCCAACCCGGCCAGCACTTCGCTCAATTTTCCGCCGGTGCGCGCGTGCAGTTGCACGGCAGCGATGAACATGTTGATCTCCAGCAGAGGCACGCGTTTGTCCATGTTCTCGAGCGCCTGCGGCCAGCCGCATCCCAGGTTGGCTTCGGCGGAAGCGCGGCGGATCTCGACGGAAACCGGCGGCGGCGTTTCATTAGCGATCAATTCCATGGACGCGGACAGAGGGTACCCGGCGCGGAGGGCGCGCGCGAGCGAATCGAGCACGTCCGGAAAGTGCTCCTTGAATTTCTCAAAGCGCTTGTTACGGAGCCGCAACACATAGTGGTAGGGCGTAAGCGCGGCCAAAACACCCACCACCACCGCTCCCCACAACGGGGCGAACCGCAGCGCGACAACCAGCGCGACCACGCCGAGCAACAGCATCATGCTGGTGAAGCGCCCCACCGACCAGTTCAGCTCGGCCTGCTCCAGGCGGGTCTTCAACAGTGCGCCGAAATCGAAACGCGCAAGCACGCTATCCCAGAACGAAATGGTGCTCATGGTTTCGCGGCGGAATAGTGGAGACGCATCTATGACCGGCTCGCTCGCATCCGGCGCGCCCTCGCGCGCTGGTTCCACGCTTTCGCTGGCGGCGGCTTTCGATTCCTCCTCGCGCGTCTTGAGGAAGGCCATCCACAGGACGGCGACCACAATCGCGCCCACCAGGAATACCAGCAGGAAAAATGCCAGTGATGAGACCAGAATCATGGGAGTCTCTTGGTGAGAATTCAGTGCCTCGCGGCGGCCGGTGGTCCGCTCCGCATCACGTTCCCGAGTGTTAGCGTAGCGCTGGTTCGCGCGGATCTATCGAGCGGATTACGCAAGGATAGCCGGACGCGCGCGCCGGAATCGGCCGCCGCCAGCACATCCACTTCGGCCGGTTTCGCCAGCAGTGTAACCACCGGCAGGCTCTGGCCCTGAGAGCCTTGTTCGGCCTGAGGTTGCACGGAGAGAACCGTCATATCTTCCAACGCGGTGCGAACTTCTACGTTCCCCGGCTTTTCGCCCCGGCCAACCACCACTTGCACGTCCACTTTCTGGCCGCCGCGCAGCAGCGCCAATACGCCGCTGGAATCGCTCACATGTACGGAAACCGCTCGCATCCCCGCAGGCACACCGGCACCGGCGCCCGATTGCGGCGAGGCCAGCCGGGTGGCCAGTACCGGCTCTTCCTCGGCAATCGAGTCGAAAACCGTGCTGCCGACTAATTCTTGCGGAGTTTGATACGCCCCCTTGGGTAATTGAGGAGAGGGCCAAGATATGGTTTTTAGGTCCGCCGCCACCAGTACCGTGCCCGATTTCAGCGCCTTTGCGGCCACCACCAGCGTCTGGCCGCTGCCGGTATCGCTGTTGAGCTTACTGGCGAACACGCCATAGAAAATGCCCGTGGAGATGATTGCGACCACCAGGGCGACTCCGACTAACTTGACCAGATTTTCTTTTTTCATGGCTTTCCTCTTCATGAATCGGCCTTTGGCGTGAATTTCTACAGGCCTACTTACGCTTTCTCCGGTGGACACCCTAAGTCCCGGTCGAGAAGCGCGGGCTTGGCTGGGCCGGCGTCACCTGAAGCCGTTTGCATTCAGCATTTTCTAATCCAAGAACGGGCCTGAAAGGGTAAAGTCAGGCGGGGACGATGCGGGGCTCCTTTCTGAGGTTTTTCGGGGGATGGGGAGAGGGAGGAAGCGATCGTCGGCGCGGTGGAAATGTGGGAATCGCGCAGCGATTTG
>SHUD01000063.1 GCA_009697505.1 Bryobacterales bacterium | reverse complement strand
CGACTCGCTGAGTCTAAGCGGCGGCGAAAACGGTTCTTTCTTTAAGTAAACGCTTATGGGGGTGTCCACCCCCTAGCTTCCCCCGCCGCTTTTTCAAAGCGGACAGTTCATGTGTGAATTCAACCGGACAGATCACATACTAGCGACAGAGCGGCCAAGAGGGCGTTGACTCCCGCTTTTTTGTAGGGTAGTCTCAGAAGCGATGCGGTGTGCGCACCGGAGGTGTTTGTCGATGTTGCGGAGTTCAGTTTTCGCGCTGGCGATTGCCGGCTCAATTAGCGCTTACGCCCAGACTCCCGCCCCCCACACCGCCGTCGTCAATCAATACTGCGTCAGTTGTCATAACAGCAAGTTAAAGGTCGGCGGACTGGCGCTGGACGCGATCGGCGCCGACAGCGTCACGCAGCATCCGGAAGAGTGGGAAAAGGTGGTGCGCAAGCTCAGCCGCCACTACATGCCTCCGCCGGGATCGCCGCGTCCGGATGACCGCACCTATGGCGCGGTGGTATCGTCCTTGGCGAAGCAACTGGACGCCGCCGCGGCCGCCCAGCCGAATCCGGGGCGCGCGGGGTCGATCCGGAGATTGACCAGAACGGAATACCAGAACACGATCCGCGACCTGTTAGGCGTGGAAGTGGACGTGACGCCGCTGCTGCCCGCCGATGAATCCAGCCGCGGTTTCGACAACATCACGGTCGCCAATCTGACGCCGACGCTGCTCGAAAAATACCTGTCGGCGGCCGAAAAAATCAGTCGGCTGGCCGTGGGTGGGGCTCTTTCGTCGCCGGGCGGGGACACGGTCATACTCGCGCCGGACCTGACCCAGGAGCAGCGCTTCGCGGGTCTGCCGTCGGGCTTGCGCGGCGGGACTTCGTTCAGTTACAACTTCCCGGTCGACGCCGAGTATGAAATCCAACTGCGCCTGATGCGGGATTCGCGGGAACGCGTGGCGGGGCTCTACGACATCCACGAGCTCCAGCTTTTTCTGGACAAGGAAGAAGTCAAAACCTTCAAGGTGATCCCGCCCATCGGCGAGGACGAGTCCGGAGTCGATTTGGATTTTAACGCCCGTATCCCGGTGAAAGCCGGTCCGCACACCGTCAGCGTGGGGTTTGTAAAGAAGCCTTGGACCTTGCTGCCGACCGAGCACGCACCTTACCAGGCGCATTTCAATATGGAGCGGCATCCCCGCCAGCAGCCGGGTCTGGGTACGGTGACGGTCAACGGCCCGTACGGATCGCAGAGCCCTGGCGACACTCCCAGCCGCCGCAAGGTCTTTGTCTGCAAGCCGGCGAGGGTGAGCGAGGAAGAGGCCTGCGCCAAGCGAATTCTTTCCACGCTGATGCGCCGGGCCTATCGCAGGCCGGTAACGGATGCCGACCTCGAAGCGCCGCTAAAATTCTACCGGCTCGCGCAGGCGGAAAAGGGATTTGAAACGGGAGTACAGACCGCTTTGTACTCCATGCTGACAAGCCCTGGATTCATCTTCCGCGTGGAGGCCGACCCGGAGGGTGTGGCGCCGAATACTGCGTATCGCGTTAGCGACCTGGAACTGGCCTCGCGCCTGTCGTTCTTCTTGTGGAGCAGCATTCCGGACGATCAACTTCTGGACGCCGCGGTGAGCGGCAAACTGAGAACTCCCGTTGGGATGGAACAGCAAGTGCGCCGCATGTTGGCCGATGGCCGTTCGCGCTCCCTGGTGAACAACTTTGCCGCGCAATGGTTGTACCTGCGGAATCTGGCGGGGACGACTCCGGACATGCGCCTGTTCCCCGACTTTGACGACAATTTGCGGCAGGCCTTCCGCGAAGAGACCGAACTGTTCTTCGACAGCGTCATGCGCAACGACCGCGGCGTGCCGGAACTTCTGAGCGCCAATTACACGTTTGTCAATGAGCGCCTGGCCAAGCACTACGGAATTCCCAACATTTACGGCAGCCGCTTCCGGCGCGTCGAATATGAGGGCCGCGGCGGCTTGCTGCGCCAGGGCAGCATTTTGATCGCCACGTCCTACGCCACGCGGACTTCTCCCGTGATTCGCGGCAAGTGGATATTGGAAAACATCGTGGGAGCGCCGCCGCCTCCTCCGCCACCCGCCGTCCCGCCGCTCAAGGAAAATGGCGGATCGACGAAGAATCTGTCGGTCCGCGAGAGGCTCGCTCTGCATCGCGCCAACATGCCCTGCTCCGGCTGCCACCGGTTAATGGACCCGGTCGGATTTTCGCTGGAAAACTTCGATGCAGTCGGGCGCTGGCGGACGATAGAGGAACAGAAACCGATCGACTCCGCGGGCGGGCTTCCCGACGGCACAACGTTCCAGGGAGTGGACGGCTTGCAGAAGGCCCTGATGAGCCGTCCGGAATTGTTCGTATCGACATTCACGGAAAAATTACTCACCTACGCGCTGGGCCGCGGGGTGGAATACTATGACGCGCCCGCCGTGCGCAAGATCGTGGCGGATGCGCGGACCCAGGACTACCGTTTCTCGTCGGTGGTTCTGGGAATCGTCAACAGCACACCGTTTCAGATGAGGAGAACGCAATGATTGGCACAATGATCAACACCAAGAAAGCTCTGCCGCGAAGAACCTTCCTGCGGGGCGCCGGCGCGGCACTCGCGCTGCCTTTGCTGGATGCCATGGTCCCGGCGCAAACCGCGCTGGCGGCGACGCCCGGCAACCCGGTCCGCCGCCTGGGCTTCGTGTATATCCCCATGGGCGCCAATATGGCGCAGTGGACTCCGAAGCAGGTGGGGACGCTCACCGAGCTTTCGCCGATCCTGCGCCCGTTCACCCCGGTGATGGATCAGGTCACGGTGCTGAGCAACATGGAGCTGCAGACGGCCTATCCCGGAACGCACGCGACCGCCAATTGCGCCTTCTTGAGCGCGGTCAGAGCGAAGATGACCGAGAGCAGCGACTACCGCCTGGCCACCACGGTCGATCAGGTCGCCGCCAAGCAGATGGGGCAGGACACGCCGCTGCCCTCGCTCGAACTGGCCATGGATCTGCTGGTTAACGTCGGCCAGTGCGACAACGGCTTTGCCTGCGTGTACCAGAATAATTTGTCGTGGTCCTCGCCGACGACGCCGCTGCCTTACGAAGCGCATCCGCGCATCGTCTTCGAACGCCTGTTTGGCGACGGTGGCAGCGCCTCTACGCGGCTGCAGGCGTTGCGGCTGCGGTCCAGCATCCTGGACTGGGTCAACGAGGACGTCGCCAAGTTGCAGCGGAAACTCGGGCCGGGCGACAAGACCATCGTGAGCGAGTACCTGGATACCATCCGCGAAGTCGAGCGGCGCATTCAGAAGGCCGAAGCCGACACCGCTGAGAATCATCTGCCGGATCTGGAGCGCCCCGTGGGCGTCCCGATCAAGTATTCCGATCACGCCAAGCTGATGTTCGATCTGCAATTGCTGGCCTTCCAGGGCGACGTAACCCGCGTGATCACCTTTCAGATGGCCCGCGAGCAGAGCGTGCGGACCTATACGGAAGTCGGCGTTCCGGAAGCGCACCACCCGACTTCGCATCACGGCGGCGATCCGGAGAAGCTGGAGAAACTGGCGAAGATCAACACGTTCCACATGTCGCTGTTCGCCTACTTCCTGGAAAAGTTAAAGAACACGCAGGACGGCAACGGTTCCTTGCTGGATCACTCGCTGTTCCTGGCCGGCAGCGGCATGGGCAATCCCAGCGTGCACAGCCACTCCGACCTCCCCATCATGGTGGTGGGCGGCGGAGCCGGCAAGGTGAAGGGCGGGCGCCACATCAAGTACGCGCAGCCGACGCCGATGGCCAACCTGCTGCTGACCATCCTGGACAAAGTCGGTATTCACCAGGAAAGCTTCGGCGATAGCCAGGGCCGCGTGGACGAACTGCTGGCTCTCTAAAGGAAATGACCATGCGCCGCCTCAATTTGTTTGCGCTCGCGCTCGTTTCCGCCGTAAGCGTGCTGGCGGCGAGCTCGCCGCTTGCCGACGCCGTGGAAGCGGGAGACAAGACCGCCATCCAAACTCTGCTCAAGAAAGGGACCGACGTCAACGCCACCCAGCCGGACGGCATGACGGCGCTGCTGTGGGCCGCCGATCGCGATGATCTGCAAACGGCGGGACTGCTGGTGCGCGCGGGCGCGAACGTAAAAGCCACCAACCGCTGGGGCGTGACTCCGCTGTCCATAGCTTGTGAAGCCGGCAACGCACCCATGGTGGAGCTGTTCCTGAAAGCCGGGGCGGATCCCAACGCGGTTCTGCCGGGAGGCGAAACCGTCCTGATGACGGCGGCGCGCACCGGCGGCGTGGAAATGGTGAAGTCGCTGATCTCGCACGGCGCCAACGTCAACGCGCGAGAAGCCCGCGCGGGGCAGACCGCGCTGATGTGGGCCGCGGCGGAAGGCAACACGCAGGCCGTGGAGGCGCTCTTGAAGGCCGGCGCGGAATTCAAGGCGCGCGAGAACTTCGGATTTACTCCGCTTCTCTTCGCCGTGCGCGAGGGCAAGCCGGGGACGGTAGAAGCGCTGTTGAAGGCGGGCGAAGACCCCAACGAGATTGTGATGCCCCGCTTCCGGTTGCGGCAGCGCGGCGCCGCCGACCGCGTCGCGGATATTTCCAAGCCCGGAACCAGCGCGCTGGCTTTCGCGGTGGTGAACGCGCATTACGAAGTGGCCACGAAGCTCCTGGAAGCGGGCGCGAATCCCAACGCCATGGTCCCGGGCTGGACCGCGCTGCACGCGATTTCCTGGATCCGCAAACCCGGCACGGGCGATAACCAACCCGCTCCCGAGGGTTCGGGAAGCATGACCAGCCTGGAGATGGTCAAGCAGCTCATTGACCACGGAGCCAATATCAATGGGCGGGTGACGCGGAACGTCAACACGGTCCTGACCAAGTTAAACCTCAAGGGCGCGACGGCGTACATGCTGGCGGCCAGAACCGGCGACGCGGAACTCATGCGCTATCTGGTGAAACTTGGCGCGGATCCCAAGATTCCCAATGACGATAACACCACGCCGTTGATGGCGGCCGCCGGAGTGGGGACGCGCGCTCCCGGCGAAGATCCGGGGACCGAGAGCGAATCGATCGAGGCCGTTCAGGTGGCTCTGGATCATGGCGGCGACATCAACGCGGTAGACAGCAAGGGCGAGACCGCCATGCACGGAGCGGCTTACAAGACTGCGCCGGCGGTGGTACAGTTTCTGGCCGAGAAAGGCGCCGACGTCAAGGTCTGGTATCACAAGAACAAGCAGGGGTGGACACCCTTATCGATCGCGCAGGGTTTTCGCTTCGATAATTTCATACCGTCGCCGGGAACTGAAACCGCGGTTCGCAAGCTGATGGACGACGCCGGCGTAGCCGCCGCCGAAAACGTTCAGTTCTGCGACCATTACGCCAAAGAAGAGTGCAAGAAGTAGCCGAGCCCGCTAGCCCTTCAAATTCGCCAGCGCTTTCACGTGCGCGGTGGCGCCGGAAGCGAGTCCACTCAGGCTGTATCCGCCTTCGAGCGCCGATACCAATCGCCCGCCCGCGTGCTTATCGGCGATTTCCATCATGAGCGCGGTGAGATCCGCGAAATCCTGATCAGTGAGCGTGAATCGCCCCAGAGGGTCATGGATGCGCGAATCGAAGCCCGCGGAAATCAGCACCAGTTCCGGCTTAAAGCGCTCGGCGGCAGGCGCGAGCTGTTTCTGGAACGCCTCCAGAATTTCGGCGCGGCCCGATCCGGCGGGAAGCGGGCAATTAATGGTGCAGTGGTTGCCTTTCCCCTGCCCGGTCTCGGCGGCAGCGCCGGTACCCGGATACCACGGCGACTGGTGCGTGCTGAAGAATAGCACGGAGCCGTCCTCGTAAAACGTATCCTGCGTGCCGTTGCCGTGGTGCACGTCCCAATCCGCGATGAGCACTTTGCCGATCCCGTGTTTCTTCTGCGCGTAGCGCGCGGCGATGGCAACGCTGTTAAAGATGCAGAAGCCCATGCCCTGGTTGGGCCGTGCGTGATGCCCGGGAGGGCGCACCACGCAGAAGGCATTTTGCGCCTTCCTGCCCATGACAGCATCCACGGCATTCAACACACCGCCGGTGGCCTTGAGCGCGACGTCTAGAGAAAATGCGCTGACGTTGGTATCGCCGGTGCTGAGTTCATGCGCGCCCGCGCCGATCTCCTGCTTCACTTTCTGAATGTAGGCGCGCCCGTGGCACAGAGCGATTTCATCGTCGTTGGCGGCACGGGATTCAATCCGGCCCAGCGATTTCAGCAATCCGGCCGCCGTCAAGGCATCCACCACGGCGTCATAGCGCTCGGGGCGCTCCGGGTGCCCCGTGCCGGGCTCATGCCGCCGGTAAACCGGATCAGCCAGAATAGCTGTGTTTAGGGTGGCTGCAGTGGATTCCGTGGTCATAGCGAGAAGCGGAGCGCCCATGGACCATTTCAGCAATTCCCGTCTTGTGTGGGGGGGCGGCATGGCCGGCTCGCGATCTTGAAATTTCACTGTAGCACCTCTCACTAAATGTATACTGGCTCGTGGCGAGAGTCACAACTCACAGCCAAGGAGGTCGAATATGAAGAAGATCACTGGAACCGGTATCGCGTGGATGGCAGCCTGGACGCTCTTGTGTCTGGGGCCGGCACACGCGCAAACTGGCGCGCCGAAATACCAGCTGGACCCGTTCTGGGCCAAGCTTCCCGCCAACTGGGTCATCGGGCCATTGGGTGGAACTTGCGTGGACAGCCGCGACCACGTCTTCGTCCTGCACCGTCAGGAAGGCCTGACGCCGGAGATGCTCGCCGCCAGAGACCGGATCGAGGGTGGAGCCAAGGCCCGCATCAAAGCTCCCTCGGTGATCGAGTTCGACGCGCAAGGGAACGTGGTCAGCTCCTGGGGAGACACCAAGCTTCTGGGCAACTACCTGCACGATTGCTTCGTCGACAAGGAAGGCAACGTGTGGATTGCCGCTGCGCGTTCCGGAGTCGTGCAGAAATATTCGCACGACGGAAAGCTCCTGCTGCAGATCGGGAAATCGGGCGTCGTGGACTCGTCCGATGGTACGGTAAAGGGCAAGCCTCTCAATTCCAACGCGGCGCAGTTCTTTGGACCCTCGGCGGTCGATGTGGATCCGCAGAACGGCGACGTTTACGTGGCCGACGGCCATGGGAGCGGGAACACGCGCATCGCCGTGCTCGATAAGAACGGAAAATTCCTGCGCCAGTGGACCCTGCACCACACCGAGGCGGAAAAGAATATTGAAGTGTTGCCCCACTGCATGAGGCTGTCGGGCGACGGCCAGGTGTACGTGTGCGACCGCATGGCGAACCGGCTGCAAGCCTACGACAAGATGGGCAACTTCAAGAGAAATATCGAACTCCCCTGGAAAAACTATACGGCGGAGAATGAAGAGCTGCGCAAGTACTGCCACACGGTATGGCGCACGTTCCCGCCTTGCACCCTGGTGCAGAAGATCGGCCGCGGCACTTCGGCGGTTTCCGTCGATTTTTCCCGCGACGCAAGTCAGAAGTTCATCTACGTCGCCAATCAAAACCAAAGGGAAATCGACGTCCTGGATCGCGTGACGGGCAGGGTGGTGTCCACCATCGGCCACGGCCCTGGGCTTTTCTTTCCGGGCCAGATCTTCGATGCCATCCGCGCCGCGGTGGACTCCAAGGGTAACGTTTACGTTGCCGAAGATGAAGGCCGCCGGCTGCAAAGATTTAAGATGGTAGGCCAGTAGCGGATTGTGGGGATGTCCAGCAGACGTGAATTCGGGAAACAGGCGCTGTCGGCGGCAGCGCTGGCTGCACTGCCTTCGGCGGCTTGGAGCGCCAAGTTGGCTTCCACCGTGAAGGGAGTGAAGCTCGGCATCATCACGGGCTCCATCCAGCCGCTCAAGGAAGAACCCGGCAACGCTTCCCGCGCGGCGGCGCGCTCTTGATGGGCCTGATGGGTACCTCGGGCACGCTTTCCATTCAGTTTGTTCTGCCGATCATGGGCAACATTTACGACACCACAAAGGTTCAGGTTGCCGGTAGGGATGCCGCGTTCAAAGCACTCCAGCCCGGACCGGAATTGGACCGCGTTTTGGGGATCGCGGCGCAGACCTCGTTCCGCGACGTCGCGGTGCTGCCCGCGCTCTTGCTCATCGTGTTCGCGGGCATCTGGTTTTACGACCGCTCCAAGGGCGGCTACAAAGATATCGTAGTCTCGTATTATGCGAAGACGTGAATTCCTCGCAACCTTAGGCGCCGCCGCGCTCAGCCCGCTGGCAAAGGCCGGCGTGGGCACGGTCGAATTCGGTGTGTGTGCCGACGCCGCGCACTTTGACGCGGCGGTCAGCCATAGCTTCGACTACTACGAAATGGAAGTCGCCGAAATCGACCGCATGGACGACGCCCGGTTCGCGGCGTTGAAGGCGCAAGTTCTGGCTTCGCCGATTCGCTGCCGGGCTTACCGGAGTCTCATCCGCAGATTCCAATTAGTCGGGGAAACCGCCGCCGCCCAACAGAGTGAAATGAAAGCCTACCTCGAAAAAAATCTGGAACGCTGCAGCCAACTGGGCGGACGAGTCGTGGTCTGGGGCAGCGGTGGCTCGCGCAACGTACCTCCGGGGTTTTCCCGCGACCGCGCCTGGGCCCAGATTCAGGAGTATCTTCACACCCTGGGCGACATTGCGAAGAAGAACAATCTGGTGATCGGCATCGAGCCTCTGCGCAGGCAGGAAAGCAACATCATCAACTCGGCGGGAGAAGCGCTCAAGCTGGCGCGCGAAGTCAACCACCCGAACATCAAGATCATCGTGGATTACTACCATCTGCGCCAGGAAAACGAAGATGCCGAAATCGTCCGCACGGCGCGCAATGAGATCGTGCATTTGCACTTCGCCAACCCGACCGGACGGCGCTGGCCGCACGAGGCGTCCGAGGACTCCGAGTATAAACGCTTCTTCTCGCTGGTCAAAGAAATCGGCTACAAGGGTGGCCTGTCCATCGAGGGCAACGGAACCTTTGAAGAAGACGCCGATGCGAGCCTGCGCTTCTTCCGCCAAATGCTCGCTGGATAGACGATCCGGCTTCCCGCCGATGTCAGTAGTGATGACTGTGGTCGAAGTCCAGGTGATGCTGCCGCATCCAATCGACGCCGTAATCGTTGCCCGGAGTGCGCATGATGGAATGAATGTGATTTGCCGGGCCCGATGCCCGCTGTAGCGAACGCTGCTTCTCCAACTCAATGAGAATCGCCGGGCTGTGAATGCGGAAGTAGAGTTCCTTGCTCAGGTCCGCGGGCCCGATCCAGCCGAAATGAATCTTGTCGAGGCCGGCGTTGCGGACCGCCTCGCGGTAGCCGCGCGCTACCTCCGGCGTCGCGGTGCCGATGTACTCCTCGATCAACCATTCCGCCAGATCCCTCTGATTCCCTAGCAGGCCGGAAACGCCCTGGAATTGATTCAATTGGACGTCCCGTTCGGGACCGGTGAATATATCGGAGGGTACTTCGTCCGCCAGCGTCGCTTTCTTCAGTTGATCTGGTGTCAGCGAGTTCCGCAGTTCCAGCGCCATGCGGGTCTCCCGCCAGAACAGCTCGGCGCCGGCGTATGTATCGCTCTGGATGAGGGCGGGTTCCGAGCCCAGGAAGGTTGGCGTTATAGTGATTTCCCGGTTGTCGATGACGGTCAGGTTGATGGCCAGGTGGTGCCCGTCCAACTGCACGCCCCAGGGTTCCTTGGTCCCCACGTTGCCGAACACATTGACGAAATAAAGGGTCGCGCCGAAGTTACCTCCGCTATTGCCCAGGTTCCGCGCCGCAGCCAGTTGTTCCGGAGTAAAGCGCCTGGAGGATGGCGGCCCACTCGGGGCGGCGCCTCCAGCCGGTGGTGGCGGCGCTGGCGCCTTCAAGGCCGAGTCATTGAACACTTCGTCGTGAAACATGATGCCGGTCACCTTGAGGTAGCCGTCACCGGACAGCATCGCCTGCATCAGGTTGTGCGCGGCTTTCTTCTCCGCATCGGTCATCTCGCCGAGCCGCACGCCCTTGCGCGGGTGGATCATGTTCGGAAAATTGTGCCAGTCCTTGCGCTCCGGGTCGTTGAAGGCAAATTGCAGCTTGGCTTTGAGTTCTGGACGGAGCTCCGCGATCAGGGCATGAGCGGCGGCCGCAATCCGCTGAGCCGTGGAAGCGGCCAGAATCGGTTTGACCGGTGGTAGTTGTTGCTCCGATGCGCCTTGCGCAAGCGCGCGTTGCGTCAGGCCAACCAATA
Source organism: Bryobacterales bacterium (assembly GCA_009697505.1). Lineage (GTDB taxonomy): Bacteria > Acidobacteriota > Terriglobia > Bryobacterales > Bryobacteraceae > Palsa-187. The sequence continues at coordinate 2,173 of SHUD01000063.1, read as the reverse complement.
CGCCTCCTGCCGCGGCGAGGAGCCCTCGGCGATGGATGTGGTTGCACATGAAACCTCCGTTCGCGGTCAGTGGCGGCGTCCGCGTGAGTGGCCGCACAGTGAATCGTTACTCCGTTATGTTACTTCAGATCCACTCCCTTTTACCCATGGGAAAACCTGCCCAAATGGTATGATGTGCTGGATTCAGGAGTTTACCGTGAGGAAAAGCTTCCAACCCTCGGCGAAAGACTCGCGAACATTTTCGATGCTACGAATTTGCATGGGGAACAGAAGGTAGTCACGGTGGGCAAGGACCCCATGGGATTCGCGTTTACAGCCGACGGCAAGGCGGCGCTGGTGGCCAACCACGGCGACGGCAGCGTCTCGGTAATCGACCTGGAGAAAGCGCAGGTCGTAAACACTTTCCGCGCCGGCACGGGAATCGAAACATTGGCATATTGCTGAGGGATGAAAACAATGACGTGATCTGCACTGATTTTGACGGGTTCGGCCTTCTTGTTCGTTGCGGCCGCGGCGGCACAGCCTCCCTTCATGGCGACGTTTCCCAGTCGTCCGAAGGCCGACACGGCTACCCTGAACCGCGGGAAAGAAGCGTAACATCGAACTGGAATACCCGATCCCACAGGGATCGGACTCTCCCAAAGAGATTGCCAAATGCCTGGCCTTCGCGAGGCAGGCCTTGGAGGCCTAGCGGCGGTTCATTAGCGGTGGGTTAATGAGCGGCGGTTAATTAGGCCGCCGGAACAGGCCACCGTAAACGGCCTTTCCGAGAATGTGTCCCTGGATCGCCTTCATCACATTAGCGCGTGTTTCGAAGGGGTCGGCCGTGGGCTTCACGTCGATCTTGCTATCCAGCGCGTAGATCTCGAACACGTAGTGGTGGAACGGGCCATTGGCGCCGGCGCCAGGACCGCGGTACATGGGGCCGGTGGCGCTGATTTGAAAGCTGCCATCCGCCAATTGCGCTCCCTTGGGTACGCCTTCCGGAAATCCGCTGGCTGACGCGGGAACGCTCCACACCACCCAGTGGACTTGATCGTCCGTGGTCTTGTTGCGGGCCAGATCCATGTCATGCATGTTGAGCACGAAGCTCTGCGTGCCTGCAGGCACGCCGGCCCAACTCATCGCTGGCGAAGTGCCTTCACCAACAGGAACGCCAGGAGCCGCCTGGCTGAACTTGACGGGAATCTGCCCACCATCGGGAAATCCCGGAATCGACATGGTCATCGCGGGAGGCGCGGCGCCGCCCTTGGGTTGAGCCAAGAGGGGCAGCGCGAGGGAAACAAAAATCGTGGACAACAGAAAGTAGCGGCGCGGGTTCATAATTAGCATTCTACTCTACCTGACCTGTTCACTGCCCCGCCGGGATGCGGTCGATCCGGTCAAGTAGAGGTCTGGGAACAGTGCGGGCTAAAGTCACTGGGCGCTGCAGTTGGTTGCGAGGGCGGGCGCTACGAATTCATGTCCGGATGGAGTCACTTTGATTGTCCGAGTGGCTCCCGAAGTGCCCATCGCGCCGATAGACTCTTTGCCAATCGCTAATTCGAGCGCGCCAGCGTTCCCGGATCGCACAACCGCCAAGCGCGAGAAAGGGACTTCCTCAACGTCGCCCTTTTTGAATAACTTTGAAAACAAGTTCTTGCCATCCACGCAAGCCGTCACCCAGCTAATGTCAGTGGCCTTAAGGGAAAGGCTATGCGCAAGGCCGGCACCAGGGACCGCCGTCACCGTGGAAGACACGGCCACTGGCGTTTTTTGCACCGGGGGTGGGGTTCCCGTGCCAGTGTTGCTGAGCTTTGCGGAAGTTGTGATCAACGGATTTGTGTTGGCCGGGGCCGTAATTACCGGAGCCTTAGCCGCCGGAGTCGTATTCAGCGGAGTTGAGTTCGACTGGGTTGAGTTCAGCGGAGCAGTGTTGGCCGGAGTTGTGCTTGCCGGAGCGACACTCACCGGAGCCGTATTGACCGGAGTGGTGTTGGCCGGAGTTGTGTTCGCGGGAGTTGCTGGCTGATCCGGCCGTGTATTGGAGGCGCTCGCATTCGAGGAGGCAATTTTTCCTGAAGGCGGATGAGCTTGGGATTTCCAGGCTACAACCCCTCCCGCCCACGCGGTGAGAGCAATGCACCCGGCAACAATAAGGGCACTCCGATATTTAAATTTGGCGACTTCCTGA
>SHUD01000062.1 GCA_009697505.1 Bryobacterales bacterium | reverse complement strand
CTACCGGGCCTACAGGAAGATGCGGCAAGGAAGCTCAACTTCGCGATGGAGACGGCCATCGAGAATCAGAGACAGAAGTCCCTGGCGGCCGGGATTAGCAAGGGATTAGCAAACTGAGTTTTTACAGCTTTTCCCGAAGCGGTAAAAAAGCCTGTAAGTCCATGATTGTCTGGCGGTGAGGGTGGGATTCGAACCCACGGAACCCGCGAAGGTTCAACGGTTTTCGAGACCGCCGCATTCGACCACTCTGCCACCTCACCGGGTCTCTAACTACCTGATTCCCATCGTACTACATGGTGCGGATGGATCGCGCCCCGTTCAATTGCGGTTGGCTTGAATGATGGCCGCTCGGTCAGCGCAGCCAGCTTGCACCGTGGCCGCGGCTCTTACTTCTTCTCAGTCGAAGCGCTGAGCGCTTGCGCGGGGGCGGCATCCAGCGTCTCGGTCCAGGTGACCATCATCTCATCTTCGGTGCGGTCGCCCCAACGGATCGCCTTCGCCGGATCCGGATTCGCCGGATTGTTCGCGCTGTTGTCGAAATGGAAGGTAACCAGCATCCGGCTGCCCTTCTCCATCAGAATCGGATCCTTCAACCGGTACTGTATTTGCCAGTTGAAATCGTAACGCGGCACGGAAAGCAGGATCTCCCGTCTGCCATCCACGTGTACCAATTCGTAGGTGGCGTCCTTGCCGCGCAGGTGCGCGTGAGGCGTGATTGCAAGCAGCAACTTGTCCTTCTCTATTTCGTAACAGCGCTTCACTTCATGGTTGGACGCTCCGGCCGGGATCAGAAAGAATCTGTTCCGCACGTCCACTCGCTTCAGTGGCCTTTCCGGCACTTTGGAGGCAAAGTAAAGCCCTACGCTGGTCCGGTCAACTTGGGGCTCGCCCAGACTGGCGTAGTGAATCTGAAACCGTACCTTGGCCCCAGCGGGAATGTACTTGGCAATGCTGCCATCCCCGAACACATCGTAAACATCCGGACCCTTACCGGGCAGCATGGTCGCGAAGGATCCCTCTTCGAAGCCGCTCAAATTCGCGATTCCACCATCTCCCGCGCAGGCGTCGTTGACCACCGGGGCGTCGTCTCTCACCCGCGATAATCCATCCTGAACATCGAAATAGGAGCGTCCCGCCGAGAGCGAATCCACCGCTAAGACGGCTGCCGATCCCTCATCCGCCAGCACGCTGAAGTGCACGTGATGCACCACTTTGCGATTTCCCGGCAATACATGCGCGGCGCGGATCCACTTGCCTTCCTTGAAATTCGTCTGCACAACGAAGTTCTGATATACATCTCTGCCGGGCGGAACCTTGAAATCTTCGCCGATATCGATCACGGAATCGGGTTTGCCGAGGCGCCAACCCTCGGCGAATGTGGGTTGCGTGGGTAGATCTTTGGGGTCGCCTTCCACGGCGCCTTCAGCCACCCATGCCTTGATGGTCTCAATGTCCTCCGGCTTTAAGCGGGCATCGTTTTGGAAATGTCCATAGCGCGGGTCGGCAAACCAGGGGGGCATTTTTCGCGACACCACGGCCGTCTGAATCGCTTTGGCCCAAGGGCGCGCGGACTTGTAGTCCAGCAACGACATCGGCGCCATCTCGCCGGGGCGATGGCAGATCACGCAGTTCTTGTAAAGGATGGGAGCTACGTCTTTTGTAAAACTGGCGCCCGCGAACGCCGCCGACGCTATCGTCAATCCGATTATGAAAACTCGCATAGTCCGACTCCTTCTATCATCCTCGTCCCGCTCCCTGCCTTACCGTGCCCAGAGTATCATGTCGCGTGTGGTCAGCGCTTCGTAGGCGACTTCGGCTTGATGCCGCTCTTGACGATGAGTTCGGTGAATAAATCGACCGCCTTATCGATGGGGAGGCCGTCGGCAAGGTCGATCGGGGTCCGGCCCTCGGAGTTGAGTTCATCGACGGGCGCACCATTCTCCGCCAGGAAGCGGATCACCTCGCAGACGCGTTCCTGAGCTTCCTGTGTGGCGCCATTCGCCGTTCCGATAACCGATGCATGCATGAGGGTGGTACCGTCGTTGGTCGCCGCTTTGACGTCACTGTCGTGTTGGTAGGCGAACTTCACAGCCTCCACCTTGGCGCTGCCGACCGCCGCCATCAGGAATGTGGCGCCATCGGGAGACTTGGCTTTTGGATCGGCTCCGGCTTCGAGCAATGCACGCATCACGTCGATGTGCCCGGCTCTAGCAGCCAAAAATAGAGGGCTTTGACCGCCGATGGGGCCACGAAAACCACCGCCGCTGCCGCGAGCCACGGGGGCCGTTAAGGCACCCAGACTGGCTCCTTTTGCCAGAAGTTTGCGAGCCAATGCCACCTGGCCTGACTGGCTCGCGATATGCAGCGGAGTTCTGCCGGTGCGATCGGCCAGTTTGGGGTCGGCGCCGTTGTCCAGCAATGCGGCCGCCGCGCCGGTGCTCGCGTAGGAGGCGGCGACGCTCAGAGCGGTACCGCCGCCGCCGGGTAATGCGACGTTGGCGTCGGCTCCCGCGGCGATCAAGGCCCGGACGGATGCCACATCGTTCTTCATCGCGGCGAACAGCACGGGGGTGTACCCGCTTTTCGAAACTGCTTTGACATCGGCGCCTTTGGCGATCAGCAGTTTCACTACTTCGGAATGGCCCTCGGCGGCGGCCCACATGAGGGCCGTTTGTCCCTTGCGAGATTCCACTGTGTTCACATCTGCGCCGGCGGCGATGAGCTGGGCCGCCGCCTCCACACTGCCCGCGCCCGCTGCAATCATCAGCGCCGTCTCCCCGTTCCAGCGCGCCGCCTTGGCGTCCGCGCCGGCCGCCAGGAGCTTGGTCACCAGTGCGGCATCGCCATTCAGGCAGGCCAGCGTAAGTGGAGTCTCGCCGTACTCGTTGGCCACGTTCACATTCGCTCCAGCGGCCAGAAGCATGTCCGCTGTCGCGCGATCTCCGAAGTGGATGGCCCAAGAGAGGGCAGTGGCGCCGTCCGGCTGCGCCGCATTCACGTCCGTCTTCTCACGTAATAGCGAGGCGACGGCTTTAGGATCGCGCCGCTTGACAGCGTCAACCAACCGGAGATCGGCGGCAGTTAGAGTGGCCGCCAAGGCGGCAACCACCGCCCATCGCGTCAACAATGGCATCGGGCCTCCTTGCTCAAAGGAAAGGTTGTCTAGAGGTACGCTAACCGGCCCGTGCTATCACCGAATCCCTGGCACGGTACGCCGGCCTTGTCGAATATATTCAGGAACAGGTTGTTCAACGGCGTTTCCGAGGCATACCGCAGGTGGCGGTTCCCTGGGAAGAGCCGGGTGCCGGCGAACAGCGCGATCGGCAAGTCATGGTGCGTATGGAGGTTGGCGTCTCCCAGGCTGCTGCCGTAGCAAATCATCATGCTGTCCAACAGGCTGCCGTTGCCATCGCTGGTGGTTTTCATCTTCTCCAGGTAATAGGCGAAGGTCTTGGCCAGATGCGTATCGATCTTCGCGACCTTGGCCATGGTTTCAGGATCGTTCCGGTGGTGGCTGAGGGAATGATGGCCGTCGGGGATGCCGGTGGCCGGGTAAGGCCGGTTGCTGCCCGCCCGTCCCAGCATCAGCGTTATCACGCGCGTCATGTCGGTCTGGTAGGCGATGGCCTGCAGGTCGATCATCAGGCGGGCGTGCTCTTCAAATGTGTCCGGGGCGCCGCTCGGGCGGACCAATTCCGGCAGCTTCAATTCGGCGGTCTGCTGCTCGGCTTTCTGAATGCGCCGCTCGATGTCGCGGATGGCTTCCAGATACTCAGTGAGCTTGTGACGGTCGCGCGGTCCAAGATCGGTCTGCAGCCGGTCGATGCTGCCGGCGACGTAATCGAGAATGCTGCGCTGCTTCTTAAGCCCGGCCTGCCGGACCGTTGGATCGCTGCTGTCGCCTTCGCCGAACAACCGGTCGAAGATCACCCGCGGATTCACCTCCATGGGCAGAGGCAGCGTCGGAGTCTTCCAGGAAACCGTATTTGTGTAGGCGCAACTGTAGTTCTGATCGCATGCGCCGGCCAGGCCGGGGGCCTCCAGCGCGATTTCGAGCGACGCGAACTGGGTCTGCTTTCCCAGCTCCTTCGCGGCCAACTGATCGGCTGAGACGCCGCAGCCTATATTCGTTTCCGAGCGCTTCGGGTGGACTCCCGTCAGCCACGTGGCGCCCTCGCGCGCGTGATCGCCAGGCCCGTCGCCCAACGCGCGGCCCTGCACCTGGGACAGTCCAGTGAGGACGGTCATGTTTTCGCGGAAAGGCTCCAGCGGCTTCATGATCTGGTTGTACGCGAAGTTGGCTCCTTCGGCGCCGGGCGTCCAACGGTCCATGATCATGCCGACCGGATGATAGACAAACGCCATACGGATGGGCGAGGAGGCGGCGGCGGTCAGCGCCGGGGTCATCGCGTCCAGAACCGGCAACGCCATTACAGCGCCCACGCCGCGCATGAACGTACGACGGTCCAAAGCTTTCTTCGTAATGATCATTTTTCTCGTACCCTCCTCATCTGAAATGGAACGCTCTCCACAACCCCGATAATAAAGGCGGACATCCGGAAGTCCTCGCGGGCAGCTCCGCGCGCGATCGCGCGCACCACCGGCTTGTCGTACGGCTCAAGTTCCCGGCCGAGCGCGTAAGTGAGCAGTTTCTGCGTCACGGTCTGAACAAAATCGTCCTTATATCTTGACAATAGCAGCTTTTTCAGACCCCCAGGGCCTTCGAACTGGCTCCCGTTCGGGAGCTTTCCGCTGGGATCGATCAGCACGCCGGCGTCCTCCGTGCGCCACTCCCCGATGGCATTGAAATTTTCCATCGCGAACCCCATGGGATCCAGCCGGGAATGGCAGGAGGCGCATGCAGCGTTGGCGCGATGGGTCTCCATGGCTTCGCGTAAACTGAGCTTGCGCCCGTCCTTGGCTTGCGGCTTGAGCTCGGGAACGTTGGGGGGCGGCGGTGGAGGCGGCGTGCTCAGCAGGTTTTCGAGAATCCACTTGCCCCGCAGCACCACGGAAGTGCGGTTGGGATAGGAGCTAACCGTGAGCACGCTGCCCTGCCCCAGCAGCCCTCCCCGATTGGAATCGGGCGCCAGCGCCACTTTCCGGAAATGCGAGCCGTAGACGTTGGGTATCTTGTAATGCTCGGCCAGCCGTTGATTCAGGAACGTGTAGTTGGAATCGAGCAGCTCCAGTACGCTGCGATCCTCGCGGAAGATGCCGGCCACGTACAACTCCGTCTCCCTATGGAGCGCCACCCGCAGGTTCTCGTCGAAGTTCGAAAAGATATCCGCGTCGGGCTTATGTCCGGCCAGCGTCCTTAGAAAAAGCCACTGTCCGCCGAAATTGGCGCTCAGCGCGTCCGCCCGCGGATCACTCAACATACGTTGCGTTTGCGCCCGGAGAACCGCGGGATCCCTGAGTTTCCCTTGCGCCGCGAGTTTCAGCAACTCATCGTCCGGAATACTGCCCCACAGGAAGAAAGATAGGCGCGAAGCCAGCTCGTAGTCGTTCAGCTTGTAGACGCTGCCGGGAGCCGCTGCTTTCGGATCGCGCTCCACGCGGTACAGAAAATCCGGCGAAACAAGTAACGCCTGTAGGCCGTTTTGAATCCCCTCATCAAAGTCGCCTTCGGCCCTGCCATCCCGGTAGAACGCCAGCAGCGGCCTGAGATCGAACTCGGTTACAGGACGGCGGAACGCGCGACGCGCCAGATTGGAGAAGATGGTTCGCGCGCAGGCCTCGTCATTATTGGTGGTGCTGGCGCCATTGGTGGTGCTGGCGCCGCTGCTGGTGCTGGCACCGCCGCGGGGGCTGGCGCCCGGGGTGGGATTCGCCGGGTGGCACACGAAGATTTTCGCGCGGCTCGGCGCGCCTCCCCGGCCAGTGATGTTGAACGGTCCGGTGACGGTCACCGTGGCGATCTCCGGCGCGGCGCTTCGCAGGGGCACCTGGATGCGCTGGAGACGGACGCCATCCAGCCGCAGGTCCAATTCAGCGGTCAACCCGGGTGGCCCCAGCGCGCCGCGGCGAACAGCCAGCGGCGCCGGAGCCTCCACCTTTGGCGATTCCCGCAAGAATGTGGCGACCACACTGTGCAGGCCGGCCTTGACCGGCACGCGGAATTGATAGGGAGGTAGAATGGGCGCATCCCCGCCCAGGATCGGCAAAGTTACCTTGATATCGTATTCCGCATCGACGGGGAAATAGTGTTGAAAGGCAACTCCGCCCCGCGCGTTCAGCGGCAGGTCTTCCGCGTCCGGCTCTCTTCGCTGGCCCCGCCCGCTGTTTCCGTACTCTTCTCCAACGGGCTTCATATTCAAATCGCCCACCGCGAGGCGGCTGATCATCCGCGCCGCGGACATGTAACGTTCGAGCAACGCCGGAGACATCGACAGTAGGTCGGCCATATTATCGAAGCCGCTGCCCGACTCATCCACGGGAAACATGTTGCCGGCGCGGATGTCGAGTCCCAGCAGATCGCGCACCGCGTTACTGTACTCGGCGCGATTCATGCGGTGGGGCATGGTGGCGCCCGGATTGGGCTTCTCCGCCGCCGCGCGATCCAGAGCCGTCTCCAAGGTCTTGGTAAAAGCGGCCGCCGTGTCGCTATCCGGCCGGGGAAGTCCGGGGGGCGGCATCTGACCGCCGCCGAACTGGCGCAGGACGCGTTCCCAAATACCGGCGTTGTCCGCGACTCGCGTTGTGTCCAAACCTTTCAGCACAAGACCGGCTGTCTTGAGGCGCTGGTTGTGGCAGCCAATACAATACTTGTCCAGGAGCGCACGGCGGCTCGCGGCGGCATCGGTCGCGGCCGCGGTGACGGCAGTGGTCTGCCGCTGACCGCTCGCGATTGCCGCCATGAGCAAGGCAATCAGCGCTATCGCAAATACACTCCGGGCACTGCGGGAAATGGCCATCTCTCCGCCTCTCTGCTAGTTGAAGTTTTATCACAATCAGAGTGCGGCGAGCAAGATTGGCCGTCGGCGAGTCTGAACGACCCGGAAATGGCCCGGAGAAGACCTATGACAGAGGATCACGGCTCTGCGAACACCCGTTTCGCACTAACGTCGAATGCCACCGGCGGGACAGTGGTAACAATGTTTTTCTGATCTTTGGCGAACCGCCTGCGGATGGTCTACCGCCGACGCGTCCCGTGAGTGTGCAGTCTTGTGGCGATGGTTCTTAAACGATTGTCAGGCCGTGCCCCCGCAGACTCCCGAATGCGGGAGTAGCCGGATTGTAGCGAAGTACCATGGTTGTTTAATGCCGTCACCTACACAACTCCCGCTCTTTGAGCACGATCTAGCCGCCCCGTCGGAATTCACCGCCATTAGTCTGATGGAGTCCGTGAGAATTCTTCGGAATATGCCTGAGGAGCAGGTCCCGCCTATATGCCTCCTCGAATTCGACGGTGACCTAACCGACTGGTTGGTACGGCATGACTTGGCCAAATCCTTCCCTTCCTGGCCGTGCTTTCACACCACCATGTACTCCGTTGACGCGGGCGGCGCCACCTGCGGGCTGGTTGCGAGGACCATCGGCGGACCGTATGCTGTACTGATTGCGGAACAACTCTTTGCCGCGGGCGCACGACTGATTGTAGGACTCACCTCAGCTGGAAGGGTCGCGCCGTCGCTGCCGCTGCCTTGCATCGTGGTCGCTTCCGCTGCTGTTCGCGACGAAGGAACTTCTTATCACTACCTTCCTCCAGCGGAGCGGGTGGAGTGCCCCACAGCGGTGGGGAGTTTTCTCGTCTCGGAACTCCAGGGCTTGAACTTCGTTGTCCGGGAGGGTCTGGTGTGGACCACGGATGCACCCTATCGTGAAACAGCGACTCAACTGCGGCATTGGGCGGACCAAGGAGTCTTGGCCGTCGAGATGCAAGCCGCTTCGTTGTTCGCATTTGCCGCGGCGCGAGCGGCAAACATTGCCGTGGTTGCCAGGGTGAGCAATGCAGCCGATCACCAAGGCGATCAGTTTGACACCGGAACCCACCAGGACGGCCTTCGTATGGTTGAGGCAATTGTCCGGGCTGGTGAACGATTCCTCCGCGCTCGCGGCACTGCTTGACAAGTATTCAACTTAATAGTTGAATACTTGTATAGATGGATCACGCGGCATCACACGAGGCATCTCGTGCGTGTCGCTTCCTATCGCGGGGTCGCTGATCGTGATCGGTCAACCGCGTATCCGGACCTATCGGCGTAGTGGTAGAGTGCCGACCATACGGACACAATGCGGACAACCATCGTAGACGAGACGATCATCGGAATCAGATCATACGCGGCGGCAACTTTGGATCGAGCACTCTGCGGGCGCTCTCGGCTCCGCATACCGGTAGTCCGGTGGGATCGAGCAGGCCCAACTGCACCAGCACGCTGGCCTGGTCCCAGTAGATATGCTCGTGAGAGATCTTACAGTTCTTTACTCCGGCGATGACGACCACGGCTACCTCCACATGCTTCCCCGTGGGAGGGACGCCGGGCAGGAGCCAATCGATGGTCATGGTATGGGTGAAACTGATGACGAGTTCTTCCACCACCTGGTCGTTTCCAACCGTGCGCGACACGACGGTCATGTTCACGTCCGGCGGAAAGAATTTGCCGACCAGATGATTTTTATAGAAGGCGCGCACGTCATCGCGGCCCACGCCTCCGATCATGCTCGGCACGTTGTGGAGATGGGGATCATCGGTCATCGTGTTCATGGTCGCTTCAAGATCGCCGGCAAGCTCCGCTCCCACATGCTGCTGGAGTAACGCGACCATCGCTTGCTGTGCCGCCGACAAAGTATTCATCTGATCTCCTGGTGACCCGGTTTACTTTGCTCGCGCGCAATGCTCACCGGCAACTCACCAGCTCAACCGGCAGCGTGGCGCCGGTGGCCTCAAAGATCTGTATAATAGTGGGCGTTTCTGTTGCTGGCTGCGTCGCTTGAGTTGCGGGAAGGTCCTGGCTTTCCTGCGCCGGTGAGGTGATCCTGAAATGGCGAATGTGAATTCCACCTTAGCCCAACGCACCGCAGGCAATCTGCGCCGGCGCCAACGTCCCGAAAACATCCCAGCCACGCTGACGCGCGCCGCGAAAAACATCTGGAGGTCATGACCATGCCCGCCATCAAAACGAATGCTCCCGCTTACAAACTGATCGGCAAGAACTACACGACACCCGACATGATGGCGAAAGTAACGGGTAAGGCCAAATATGCCGAGGACTATCGCGCCGAAGGCATGCTGTTCTGCAAGCTGCTGCTCAGCCCGCTGCCCCACGCGCGCGTCAAACGCATCGACACAAGCGCGGCGCTGGCCATGCCCGGGGTAAGAGCGATTCTGACCGCGGACGATCTTCCCGCCCCGGCCGCGTTTATCACCGACGACGGCGTGTTGATTCCGCCCAATCCGAAAGCGGAGCGCGGGCTCACCAATGAGCCGCTCTATCAAGGTGAGCCGATTCTGGCCGTAGCCGCAGTCGATGAGTTGACCGCCGCGGAGGCGATTGAAAAAATCAAGATCGACTTCGAGCGGCTGCCCTTCGTCGTCGATCCGCTGGCGAGCCTCCGGCCGGGCGGTCCGAACCCGCGGTTGGAGGGCAACGTCTGGATGCGGCCCGCGCCGGCGCCGCGCGTGCCCGGAGCAAAACCGGCGGCTCCGCCGCAGCCCGAGGTGCAAGAACTGAAGTGGACCGAGCAGGAGTTCGCCGAAGCCAAGCAAGGCCGGCTTCCCATGGGGAAGGCGCCCGATGGCTGGTCGTTTGGCGACCTGGAAGCGGGCTTCAAAAAGGCCGCCCTCATTGTGGATGAGACGTTCGTCACGCCCAACACAAGCCATCAGTGCCTGGAGACGCGCAGCGCGATGGCTTATTGGCAGAACGGTAAAGTCTACGTGCATTGTTCCACCCAGAGCACCGCTCAGACCGTCCCGGGAGTAGCCCGTTGGCTGGGCCTGGACCCCGCGAACGTCGTCATCATCAGCGAATACACGGGCGGGGGCTTTGGGAGCAAGGTGACCAGCGGCATCTCCCTCATCATTCCAGCGCTTCTATCCAAGAAAACCAATACTCCGGTGATGATGCGCGTCAGCCGCGAAGAGGAGCACTACATCGGCCGGGGGCGTCCCAGCCTCCACGGCCGCATCAAGGCCGGATTCACCAAGGAAGGCAAGATCACGGCCTTGGATATGTTCGTGATCTGCGATAACGGCCCCTACGATCCGGTGAACGATCCCAACAGCGCGGGCCGCATTGTTTCCCTGCTGTACCAGCCGGAGGCCATGCGTCTGCGCGGAGTAAGCGTGATGACCAACACGCCGCCGCGCGGGGCACAGAGCCAGCCCGGAGGCATGCAGGGCGTGGTGCTCATGGAGCCGCTGCTGGCGAAGGCCGCGCGGAAACTCAATATAGATCAGGTCGCTATCCGGCGCTTGAATGCGCCGGTGGGCAAGGCGTCCATCGGAGGAGCGATACAAGGCAAGCGGGATCATGTCACCAGCGCCTTCGTCCAGGAGGCACTGGACCGCGGTGCGGAGTTGTTCCGTTGGGAGCAGAGAAAGGCGCAGCCCAAACGGAGCGGCTCGAAGTTGCGCGGCGTCGGCGTGGCCATCAGCGCGTACTCGGCCGGCACCGTCGGGTTCGATGGGCTCTTCGTCATCAAGCCGGATGGCCGGCTTAACATCTATTCCGGGGTGGGCAACTTAGGCACGGAATCGATGATCGACGTCCATCGCGTGGTGGCGGAGGTGCTGGGCGTGCCGTGGGAGAAGTGTGACATCATCTGGGGAAACACGGCCAAGAATCTGCCGTGGACCTGCCCTTCCGGCGGCAGCCAGACCATACACGCAATGACGCGCGCGGCACATGCGGTGGCCATGGATGCCAGAAAAAAACTGCAGGAAATCGCGGCGAAGGACTTAGGCGGCAAGCCCGAAGATTACGAAGTCGCGGGTGAGCGCGTGTTCAGAAAAGGCGGCGGCGCGGGATTGAGCCTGGCGCAGGCCGCGCAGCGGGCGATCAAACTGGGCGGCATTTACGATGGCCACGAAGTGCCGGCCGACATCAATAAATTCACCAAGGTCTCAGCCGCCGCGTTGGCCGGTCAGGGCCTGTTGGCCGTTGCCAAGGACAAGTATCCGCGCGATGGCCTGAGCAATTCCTTCGTCGCGGGCTTTGCCGAAGTGGAAGTGGACACCGAAACCGGCAAATACCAGATTGTGGATTACCTGGGCGTGGCCGATGTCGGCGTAGTGATCAACCCGCGTGCGTTCGGCGGGCAAGTGTTGGGCCGTTCGACGCTCGGCTTCGGCCATGCGCTGGGCCAGAAGTGGGTTTACGATCAGCAATACGGGCTGCCGCTGGCCAAGCGATTTCACTACAACAAACCACCCACCATCTTGGATGTGCCGTCCGTGATGCAATGGGAGGCTGTGGGCATTCCCGATCCGGAGACGCCGGTGGGTGCGCGGGGCATCGGCGAGCCGCCAGTGGGCGCGGGGTGCGCCTCGGTGCTAAACGCACTCTCGGATGCGCTGGGAGATGAGATTTTCCGGCGCGCTCCAGTGACCGCCGATGTGATTCTGGAAGCGATTGAGGCGGGCCGTCCGATGTACGACCCCCTGACGGCCCACATCTAACGGAGCCGGAAAGCGGGTTTGGATCTGGCGGCGCTCCGCACCCGCGCCTGCAAAGCGTAGGCCGCGGCGGCCGCTGGAGCTGTCGACGTCTATGTTTACGACTACGCCGGCACAGGAACAGCCTCGCGCTGGCGCAGCCCGCTTAACGCCAGACCGTACCGGCCGTGTACACCGGTCTTCTCGAAAATGTGCTTGAGGTGAATCTTCACCGTGCCCGGCCGGATTCCCAGCTCGTGCGCGATTTCCTTGTTCTTGAAGCCCTGCTCCACCAACTCCAGCACCTGTTGTTCGCGCGCGGTGAGTTCGCTGCGAGGGTAGCGTTCGGACCGGTTGGAGTCGCGAAACACCGAATCTTCCATCCAACTGCGTCCCGCCGCCACCGTTCGAAGACACGCCAGGATCGTGCCGACGGCTGCGGTCTTTCGCAAGATTCCACGGGCACCGGCTTGCAGGAAGCGGAGTGCCTCGGCTTCCGTGATCGACCCACCCCAGACGACGATGCCGGTGATGTCCAAGGGATTGCCGGAGTGAGATTCCGTGCCGCCGGCGCGCAAATTGCCCAGCCAATCCAGAATCGCCTGAATGCCGAATGCCTTGTCGATCACCATCACGGCGGGTTCGGATTGCAACAATACCTCCTTAGCCTGTGCCAGCGAATCCGCGGCGGGCCCAAAGCGCAAGTCCGCACTGCTATTCAGCAGTGTTCGGATTCCCTCGGCCGTCACCGGCTGAGTGTCGCAGATACTGACGTTCCGGACCGGAGCCGGAGACCGCTCGCCAGAGGGCACGACGGCCGTTGCTGAGTGATGGACGGGGGTGTGGGAAACTGATTCGGTCATGGTGGCGGTAAACATTGGATCCTTCGTATTCCTCTCATGCGTGGGGGGCCGATATCGCGAGTAGAATGGCATCTCTATCTCATTGGAGGTACTACCCTTGTAGCTAATACCGCCATATTCCTAATCGCTCGGTCATACCCCTTTCGTCAATTAGTGGGAGCATTTTCTAATCCAAGAACGGGCCTGAAAGGGTAAAGTCAGGCGGGGACGATGCGGGGCTCCTTTCTGAGGTTTTTCGGGGGATGGGGAGAGGGAGGAAGCGATCGTCGGCGCGGTGGAAATGTGGGAATCGCGCAGCGATTTG
>SHUD01000061.1 GCA_009697505.1 Bryobacterales bacterium | reverse complement strand
GGGGCCCAGCGTGGAGCGGGCTTTAGCCTGCAACGGAGGCTTCAGCCTCCGCAGCGGTATAACCACACTTCGAACCGGGGACTCAAGTCCCCGTCGCAGGCTCAAGCCCGCTCCACGTTGGGATCTGCTCCTCCGTAAGCAATCTCGTGTGAGAAATGCAGGTTAGAACATCGTGAGTTGGTCGGACTCTTCTTGGGTAGGCCGCCGGCCCGGCCGGCGGGGGCGGCTCCCGATGACGCCCAGCACCTGCACCTCCCGCAGAGCCGCGCGCGGCACAAAGACGCGCTGATTCTGGAAGGTCGGGTCCGGGGGGATCACATGGAATCCGGTGGGCTCAAGCAGCAGCAGGTTACTGGTGGCAATCCCTTCGGCGGTGTCGCCATCGCGAAATACCAAACGAACCCAAAGCCCGGGGGTTTTGGGGCGGCTGGCGAACGTCCGGTGCTCGCGCCAGGTGTCTCCGCCGGCGAAATCTCTAATAAAACAAACAGCTTTCACTTGCTCGTAGGGAAGCTGAGACAAGTTGCCTCCCGGGGTCAATAGCTCTACGGCGGTGGCTGTGAATCCCCCCGGCGTCTGTACGAATCCCTCCACGGATTCGCGTTCGAAGCGCACTACAAGTACTTTTTTGTTGGTTGTGGGAGCCACTTAGGGGATCTTTTCTGACGCTTTTCCTGCAAACAATTTTGCAAGTATTGTATCATTGGCAGAATGCTGCAGTCGACAGTGTTCGCTTCGAGACCGCTTACTCGGGAAATCGAGTCTTTCCTGAGCTTTTGCCGTATAGAAAAGGGTTTGGCGGGGAACACAATTTCGTCCTACCGCATTGATTTAGAAAGGCTTAATGAATTAGTTCCCAAGGATGCCGGAGATCTGGGGCAAGCCGACCTGGCGCAGCACGTCGAAGCTTTGTACCAAGCCGGGCTTGCGGCCCGGTCTATTGCCCGTCATATCACCACGTTGCGCAACTTTTTCCGATTTCTCATGCAGGAAGGCGTGGTTAAGGCCGACCCAACTGAATTCCTGGCCTCTCCCAAGCAGTGGTCCACGCTTCCGAAGTATCTCAACCGGGACGAGTTAGACCGTCTTCTGGCCGCACCGCCGCTGGCTTCCGCCTCTGGCATCCGCGATCGGGCCATGCTGGAACTGTTGTATGCCACCGGACTCCGGGTTTCCGAGTTGTGCCTCCTGCCGCTGGGCGCCGTGGAGCGTGAAATGGGCGTGCTGAAAGTGACTGGGAAGGGCAACAAGCAGCGCATGGTCCCGTTCGGAGAGGCAGCCGGGCAGGCGCTGGAGGAGTACCTGGGCGGCGGGCGGCCTGGGCTCCTGAAAGGCAGGGCCAGCGGCTATCTGTTTGTGACAGCCCGCGGAGGGCCGATGGCGCGCCAATCTTTCTGGAGATTGCTGCGCGCTTATGGGGTGAAGGCCGGTATTCGCAGGCAGCTCACGCCGCATGTGGTCCGGCATAGTTTTGCAACCCATCTGGTGGAAGGCGGGGCCGATTTGCGCAGCGTGCAGATCCTGCTTGGTCATGCCGACATTTCCACCACGCAGGTGTACACGCACGTCGCGCAAAGGCGGCTGCGGGAGACCATTGAGCAGCATCATCCGCGGGCGTAGAGCGCGTCCGGTGAGGAACCGAGGGTAGAAGCAAATGGGCGATTACATGTTCATGCTGGAAAACCACCTGAGCGCGAACCAGTTTCGCGTGGTGGAGCGGATGCGCGACCTTGCAGGGGAGGCCGGCAGCAACATCTTTCTGACCGGTGGCGCCATGCGCGACACTCTGGCGGGCTTCCCGGTTCGCGACCTGGATTTCACCGTGGAGGGCAACGCGCTCAAGTTGGCGAAGGTTGCCGAGAAGAAACTGGGCGCCAAACTGGTTTCCACCGACGATCACCGCAAGTCCGCCGAACTCTTATTCCCCGGCGGCACGACCGCCGAAATCGCCATGGCGCGGCAGGAGCGCTACACCAAGAGCGGCGCGCGGCCGCAGGTTATTCCCGCCACGATTCATGAAGATCTCCGTTGCCGCGACTTCACCGTGAATGCCGTGGCGCTCTCGTTGAACAAGGCCTCGCTGGGGCTGCCCATCGATCCCACCAATGGGATCGGCGACATCGAGCGCAAGGAACTGCGTACCATTCATAACTATTCGTTTTACGACGAGCCCGTGCGCATGCTCCGGCTGATGCGCTTCAAGGCGCGGTTAGGCTTCGCCATCGACGACCGGACGCGCGCCCACTTCGACAATGCGCGGGAAGCGGAGATGCTCAGCCGTATTGCGAGCGACGCGCTGGGCGATGAATTACGCAAGATGGCGGAGGAGCCCAATGCGGGCGACCTCATGGAAGCGCTGGAACAGGAGCAGCTGATCGATCTGTATTCTCCGGCGTTGCCGGGCCCCAAATTGAATCTGGCGGCGTTCCAAAAGCTGCAAAAAGCACGGCAGATGGTCCAGAGCGGAGTGGAATTCCGCTTGCACCCGCTGCCCTTGTTCTTGAATGTGCTGCTGGAGAAGCTGAACGCGAAGGAACGCGCGGATCTGCTCAAGACGGCCGGGGTCACGAAGGCGGAAGTGAACGCATCGCAGAAGTTGGACGCGGTGGCCAAGAAACTGGAGCGTGACCTCAAATCCGCGAAGTTGCAGAAGGCCTCGCAACTTTATCAGGTTCTCATGCAGGCGCCGGGGGAAGCGGTTCTCTACCTATTGCTGAACTCCGCGCAGCGGCTGGTCCTGGACCGGATCAAGAACTATTTCCAGAAGCACCTGCCCGCGTCTCTGGAGATCACCGACGAGATGGTGGCCGCCACCCCGGGCACGCCGAAGTTCCAGAAGGCGAAGGAACAGATGATTCTGACGCGGCTCGATGCGCGGCCCAAGAAGCCGGCACCCGCACCGGAAGCCGTTCCGGCGCCGCCGATGTCGAGCTTCGCGCGGGGCCCCAGCGTGCGGCACGCACGCTAAGAGCAAAGCGCGGCACGCCGGTTAGGGCAGGCCCTACCAGAAACGCCAGTTGTTGCCGGCCAGAACCCACGCGGCCACAGCTTCTCCGATGCGCCCGCGCCGGAGGAATGTGGCTGCGTAAAGCAGCCCGGCCACGCTTCCAGCGATCCAGCGGTCTCCGTGCATCAGTCCAAATGCGACGGAAGAAACTACGACCGCGAGCCACGTAAACGTTTTCGCCGGCAGACTGTCGAAATCGGCGGAGGCCAGCCGCCGGATTAGAAATCCGCGAAACGCCAGTTCCTCCGCGATGGGGACGGCGACCACAGCCGCCAGCACTCGAAAGGTGAGCCATGCCACGCGCCCGGCGTCCGGCAGCGAAGCGAGGCCCCCGGCGATGGCCTTATCATCGCCGCCACCCGAGAGGCGGTCCAGTCCAATCCACAATCCAAAGACAACGGCGCCGAGGAGCGGGCCCAACCAGCTAAAGCGCCAATCCATGTTCTTGTAGGATTGCCGGAAGTACCAAAGCACCGCCGCCGCTGAGACGAAGCGCAGTGGATACGACCACTCCAAACGTCGCCGACATCGCGCGCGAGACCATGGCCGCCGCCAGAATCGCCAGAAACGGCACCAGGTAGGGAGCCGTCGGGTTCCCGGTGATCTTTTCCTCTCGAGTTACGGCCGCATCCGCGCAGTGAAACCAAGCGACGCGGCGCGTGGCAACCGAAAAGGCCAGTGCCACCAGGTTGAAGGCAATCCATCCCGCCTGGGAATGGAATCCACCGACCGCGACACCCGGCGCACCCGCGTTTCCAATCAAGATTAGTGACGCGATGCGGACCGAATTTGCCAGCCGGAGTTTTTTGGAAACCAGATGCTTTTTGGAAACCAAATGTCGCGGCCAAAAATAAAACGGACGGAAGCCACTGCTACAACTCCAGTGCTTCCGTCCGGGTCTAGTCTTGCCTATTGAACTACTGCTTGCGGCGCCCGCGGAACAGCAGTACCGCGCCAGACAACAGCGCCAATGCGCTCATTCCCGAACCAGGATCAATTTCCGGTACAGCCGTTGCCGAAGCGACACCAACCACTCCGAGCACCAGCACTATCATTGCGATCATTTTTCTCACTAGCCTATTCCTCCGTCAAGGATTTGACCGCCAACCACGTTCAATTCGAGTACCGAAGTACAAGGTGGTCAGCACTTTCGTACTATCAATGCGATAGCCTGTGGGAACTAAATCGCGCCCTTTGCGGCGACGCAAATTTAATTCGTTTAGTGCAACGGCTGAGGAGCGCGAGAAAGGTTTTGGAATCGCCGGAGTCTTCGAGGACCAGCGTTTACTCCAACTGTTTGCGCCCATAACCCATCATGTCGGGCAGGTCTTGGTTGGGATTGAAGCCGATCTCGAAGTAGCCGATCATCATTTCTTCCCAGCTCTGATCGCCCCAGCGCACTTCCTGCTTAGGATCCGGGTTGAACCTGTTGTTGGGTGAATTGTCAAAGCCCGCGGAAACTTCGAGCTTGGTCCCCTTGGGTAGTACCTTTGGCCGGTCTAGTACGAACTCCAACTGCCAGTTGAAATTGTATTGCGGCACGCGCAATAGGATCTCTTTTTCGCCGGTCGGGTAGACGGCGCGAAACTCCATCCATTTGCCGCGCAGATGCATGTGCGGCTTCAAGGAAACCAGTTCCGTATTCTCCTGCAGCGTAGTGGAGGCGTCGACGTGATAGTCGCCGGCTCCCGGCGGAATCACGAACTTGGTGTTGGCCGCGAAAATGCGGGCGACGCGCTTTTCCGGCGTCTGCTTGGCAAACACGAAGCCGACTTTCGAGCGGTCCTTGCCGGCCGTCCCATTGGAGGTGTAGTGCATCTGGAAAACAATGTCGGAGCCTTTGGGAATCAGCTTGGCCTGTCCGGGCCGTAAAATCACGGTCTGCTTGCCCGGTGTAAAGCCGGCGACGTTCTCATCGAGGAGCGGCGCGCCGGCTGTAGAACTTTCCTTTTGCTCGTCAGGCACGAACGCAACGCCCGTCGGATACTTGCGCAGCCACGGCGAAGCGGGCCGCCGGATGTACACGTTGGCATGATGCACCACCGCTGGATTGCCGGGACGTACTTCGATTTCCCGCACCCACTTGTCTTCCGTGAAACCGGTGGGAACGATCATATAGGTGTATTCGATGGTGCCCTTGGCCGGTACTTCGACATCAACAGGCATGTTGACGACCAACTCGGGCTTGGGGATATTCCAGCCTTCCGTCCACTGCACGGGAGCGGGCTTGTCATTCACGTTGCCCTCGGGGGCGCCTGAATCCGCCCAGGCCGCCAGCGTGTCTATTTCCGTTTGCGCGAGGCTCCGGTCGTTAGCGAAATGGCCGAATTTAGGATCGGCGAACCAGGGTGGCATTTTCTTGCTCACGACCGCCGCCTTGATGGCTCTGGCCCAGGGCCGCGTGCCTTCATAGGTCAGGAACGGCATCGGGGCGATCTCGCCGGGGCGATGGCAGGTCTGGCAGTTCTTCTGCAATACCGGGAGAACGTCTTTGTTGAACGTAACCGGGGCTGTGGAAACATCCGCCGCCAAGGCTACTGATCCTAGCGCAAAGATTGCCGCGGAAAATCGCATAGTTGCCTCCCCGATCAACCTTGAGCGTATCATGTCTGGTCCGGCGCGAAAAGCGGTCCGAGAGCGGTCAAACCGCCGTTTTATTGCGACGGGCGCGCACTGCGATCGCAAGCAAGAATGCCGTAACCACGGAGCAGGGCAACGCGACGGCGAGAGCCATACCCAGGTGATCCGGCAGGAGCGCCCACAGACCCAGCAACGCGAAAACTCCACCGAGAGCTCCGGGAATCACCTTGGCGGGGAACAGAAACTCGGCGACGATACCAGCCCAACCCAGTGCCAGGGCCGCGGCCGCTACCGCCGGCTGAGAGACCATTGCTAGAATCCACTCGCGCACGTCTTCAGGTTACCGCTACTCTAAATCTTGGTGAGCTATCGAAAGATCCTGGTCCGCGCGACCAATTGGGTGGGTGATGCCGTTATGTCCCTGCCTGCCTTGCGCGCGCTGCGCCTGCGTTTCCCGGATGCGGAGATTGTGATTCTGGCCAAGCCCTGGGTTGCGGACCTGTACGGCCGTGAGCCTTTCTGCGACCGCGTGATTCCTTACACGCCGAAAACGCTGGGCGAAAAGTGGTCGGCGGGGCGGGCGCTCGCGGCCGAAAAATTCGACTGCGCGATCCTGCTGCAGAACGCTTTCGAAGCTGCCGCGATTGCCTGGCTGGCGCGCATCCCCGTGCGTATCGGCTACGCGCGCGACGGCCGCGGGCCATTGTTGACAACGGCTATCGCCGTGCCGCGCGGAGGTGAAATCGCCCGCCACGAGCGTTTCTATTATCTGGAGTTGCTCCATCGTGCGGGCATTCTGGAATCGCTGCCGGAATGCGAGGCCATCCGTTTGGAAGGAGCACCGGCAGCGCGCACGGCGGGCAGCGCCCGCTTCCACGAACTGGGCATGGGAGCAACCGTGATCGGCATGAGCCCCGGCGCGGCATACGGCACCGCCAAGCGCTGGCTGCCGGAGCGGTTCGCGGAAGCGGCGACGTCGGTGGCGCGGCGGATCGGGGCTTCGGTCGCGATTTTCGGATCGCGCGACGAGCGCGATCTGTGCGCTGAAATTGCCGCCGCGATGCAGGTCCCCGCGCACAACTTCGCTGGGGAAACCACGCTCGCGCAATACATCGACCTGGCCGCCGCGTGCCGCGTGTACTTGACCAACGATTCGGGCGGCATGCACATCGCGTCCGCTTTGGGCGTGCCCACGGTGGCGATCTTCGGAGCGACCGACGACGCCGGAACCGGACCCACTGGTCCGTTGGCCCGCGTGGTGCGCGAGCCCGTGGAATGCAGCCCGTGCCTGAAGCGGGAATGCCCCATCGATCATCGCTGCATGACCCGCGTTTCCGCGATCCGGGTAGCGGAGGTGGCGCTGGACCTATTGAAATAGACCTGTTGAAATAGAAAGTTGGACACGCGAACTAAGATTGACACACGAATTAAGATCATCGATGCGGCCCACGCCGCCCGCGTCGCCCGCGAGGGAGCCACGGTGGTGAGCGGTTATTTCGACCCCATGGTCGCCAGCCACGCCGAGGAGCTGGCCCAGCTGAAGAAAGACGGCAAACCGCTGTTAGTGCTGATTGCGAACCCGCGCGAGCCGATCCTGCCCGCGCTTGCCCGCGCCCAACTGGTGGCGGGCCTGGCGGCCGTCGATTACGTTTGTGATTCCCCGGGTGAGTTGGCGCCGGACGTGACCCTGGAAGCGCGGCATGCGGCGGGTCTGGCGAATCTGATCCGCCATGTGCACTCCCGCCAGCGGGCGGCGTCCTGAACACGATGGCCGAGCTTCGCATCCTGGTGATCCGCCTCAGTTCGATGGGCGATGTGATCCATACGCTTCCCGCCGTTGCGAGCTTGAAGCACAGGTTTCCGCACAGCCACCTGACATGGCTGGTGCGGCCGCGCTGGACTCCGCTGCTGGAAGGGAATCCGTATGTCGATGAAGTCGTCGCCGTGGAACGCAGCGTTAGCGCGTCATTTGCAGAAGCGCGGCGTTTGCGCGCGCGCCACTTCGACTTGGCCGTCGATTTTCAGGGACTCATTCAAACTGCGCTTCTGGGGGCCGCCGCGCGGCCTCGAAAACTTGCCGGATTCGATCGCACGCAGGTGCGCGAGCGATGGGCGGCTCTGTTCTATTCGAGCGAAGTCCCTACGCAGGCCGCGCACGTCGTCGAACGCAACCTTGAACTAGCCGCGGGCGCCGAACTTGCCGCGGGCACCGAACTTGCCGCGGGCGCCGGCGCGGCGAATTTGCCGCGTACGTTTCCGTTGCCTCCCGGTGCGCCCGAAGGATCTCTGCCGGATGGCCGCTTCATCCTGGCGAGTCCATTTGCGGGTTGGGGCTCTAAGCAGTGGCCTCTGGAATACTGGTCCGAACTGAGCGGCATGCTGGAGTTGCCTCTCGTCGTTAATGGTCCACCCAACAGTGAGGCCGAGTTGAGAAAAATTCGAGGCGTGCACGTGCATTTGTCCGGTATTCCCGGACTCATCGACGCCACGCGCCGCGCGCACGCGGTGATCGGAGTCGACAGCGGTCCGCTGCATTTGGCCGCCGCGCTGGGGAAGCCAGGCGTTGCCATTTACGGACCCACGGACCCCGCGCGCAACGGCCCCTATGGCGGCACGATCCGCGTGCTGCGCAGCGCGGAGGCTCTTACCGACTACAGCCGGGGCTCTCAGCCGCATCCGAGTATTCTGGAAATTTCCCCCGCGCGCGTGGCGCGGATGCTGACTTCGGTTCTGGAAACCAGTTCGACCCGGTGCACCGCGTGAGTTTTCCGAAGCCCTATGCTGACGCCGTCGCCAAGCTCCGTGTACCCTGCGGATTCGTTATGGTGGCGGCATTCCTGTGGCTGTCGGATCCCACGCCAGGGTCACTGGCCGCGGGTCTGCCTGTCTCATTCCTGGGACTTGCGCTGCGCGCCTGGGCGGCCGGGCATTTAGAGAAAAACGCCACATTGACGGAAAGCGGGCCCTATGCGTGGGTGCGCAATCCGCTGTATCTGGGGACGCTGACCGCTGCCGCCGGGTTTGGCCTGGCCTCCCGGCGTTGGGAACTCGGAGCCTTGCTGGCCGCCGTGTTCCTGCTCATCTATCTTCCCGTCGTGGAGCTTGAAGAGGAGTACTTGGCGAAGTTGTTTCCGGCCTTTCCCGATTATGCGCGGCGCGTGAACAAACTACTGCCCCGGCCGCCCGGGCGCGGACCCGCGAAACGCTTTCGTCTCAGCCTGTATCGCCACAACCGCGAGTACGAAGCCGGGCTGGCGTTTCTCCTCGGCGTCGCACTGCTGGTTTGGAAGGCGCTATCGCAGGCCTAGCCCGGGCTAGGGCTTTGGCGCGGCTTGCGGCAGCTTGAGCTTGGCGGCTTGCGCGCATTCTTCCGTCACTTTGAAGTAGCGGGCCACCGCTTCGGAGCCCAATTCATACGGATGCGGCTCAGCGGGCTTGCGCGCGGCGAGCAACTTGATCTTGGTCACTGCTCCGTCGAATTCCGAGTGGTTCGACATCACAATGGTCGCTCCGCTGCGCGCGGCGGCCGCTGCCATTTTACGTTGTGACTGAGCATAGATATCGAAGTTCGGAACCGTGCTGGGAAAATTGAACGCCGTGCCGCCGGAGTAGGCGACATGGAGTGGCTTGCCGTTGTCCTTCACATCGAACAGCATCGATAGCGTCCCCGGGGTATGGCCCGGAGTCGTGACAATGGTCACGGTGGTGTCGCCGAGGGTGATCTTCTGCCCGTCGTCGGCGGCGATATCGCGCTTGGGCTTTCCCTCGGGATAACCGTTCACCGATTTCTCAATGGAATCCCAGTCCGGGGCGCCCATCACGATGCGCGAACGGAAGCGGTCCTGCATCAGCTTGGCGCCGCCCACGTGATCGCCATGCGCGTGGGTGATGATCACGTACTTGACGGTCGCCGGGTCCAGTTTCAACTTCTTCAAGCCCCCAACGATTTCTTCTTCGGAGTTATACGTGTACAGCGTGTCGAGCAGGATGATTCCCTCGCTGGTCTTCAGAGCCCAGGAATTGTGGAATTTGGAGCCGACGAAATACAGGTTGTCGAACATTTTGGCCGGTTCCGTGTACCAGGTGCCGCGGGCCGGCGCGGGTCCCGGCGCGGCATCGCGCAGAGTAGCGGGAACCGGCGCGGGAGCCACGCACAGGCGAGCCAGGGTGCCGGTGAAATCGAAGGCGGCGGCGTTTCTGGCCGCGGCGAGATGGGAGTCAACCGCGGCGGCGGTATTTTGCGCTTGCGCGGCGGAGCCGTGGAAGCCCGCGACTGCGGCGAGCAAGACCAGAACGCACACGGAAGTTTTCATGTAGGGTATCGTAGCGAATTGCGCGCCTGATTGCGCGGGTTACTGCCCGATCTCAATATCGGCGCGCAGATCCTGCCAGTCGGGCAGGGCGATCGGACGCGTGACGCGCTCGATCGCGCTGGCCATTTCCTTGGCTTGGTAAGCGCCCAGATTCGGCGCCGCTAATTGGAACTTAGCCAGCGGAGCCTGTCCCGCCGCTGCGTTCGCGGTGCGGAGTGTGACGTAGACGGTCACGCCCGCGATGGTATTCGCGGTGTGATTCACCACCAGATACTGGATCTCGGCTTTCTTTTCGGGATCCATTTGGATGCGGAAACCGGTCACTTCGATGGCTTTCGACAGTGGGCTTGCCGCACTCGCCGGCTGAACCGGCATGGCGGGCGCGGCTTCCACCAGCGAGGGCTTCGCCTCCGCGGCCGGGCGCGTGGCGAGGGAGAATACACCGTTCAGGCCGACGGCCATCACGGCGCCGATGATCATGGCTCCCGTCAGCCATTTTGGAGCCAGAGGCTTTCCTGGTTTTCTGGCGGAAGCAACGGGAATCGGATGCAGCGCCTGATCCTCAAAACGAACCAGTGCCTTGATCAGTGCCGGTCCCGCCACAGTAAGCCGGGGACCACATGCGTTCTTGCGCAGGCCGCAAGGGGGAGCCGAGGGACGCAGCGGGTGACCTTCCAATGGGTCATAGTGCACCAGAGGCGCGAGTGCGGGGGCCAGACCCAAACCCGGCGTGGCCGGCGCCGCCGGTGTTGCAGCCACCCCTGGCTGAGGAAGCAACTTGGCGCCGAAGGGTTTCGTAATTGCGTTAGCAGCCTTAGGGCGGGACATCGCGACCCGGTCCTGCGCCAGAGGGGGCTCGGTGGCCGGCTTCAAGTGCAGCCGCTCGCTCACGGGGAGCCGGGGCGGGTCAGCGACCGGCCCTAATTCCGCGATGAGGGCCCGCAGCGCCCGCGGAACCGTGTGTGCGTCCGTGGGCCGGGTTCGCCGCGGCTGAATGGCCGGCGCCGGAGGTTCCAGGGTGGCCGCCAATACGCCCAGCGGATCGGGATTCTCCCATTCGCCCAACTGTGGAAGAAGCGGTTCGGTTTTGGAAACCAAGGCGGGAGTTGGAGGCGCGGCTCCGGCCGAAGTACGCGCCGGGGGAGCTTCCACCGCGCCCACCAGCGCTGGCTCCGCTGTGGCTGCATTCGGATCGCAGGCCGGGCACTCCCGTGCAGTGGGAGCGATTTCCTGGCCGCACTCCGGGCAGATCCAGTGGAACATGTCCTTAATTTACACGGATCTGGGCTGGATTCCCTTCAGTGACATACCCTACGCGGGCAAACCCAGGAACCCTAGGTACTAAAGGATTCCATCTCAGTAGGACCTTACTTTACCGCTGTTTACCGCCTCTGCCACCACCAGCGGAACGCCAGCAGCAGACCCGCCACGGCCACCACCGCGTAGGCGAGGTAGTGCATATACGAGTGCACCAGTCCGGCAACCTGCCGCCATTCTTCGCCGATAAAGTAACCCAGAGTGAGGAACGCCACTACCCAACAGAGCGCTCCGGTCCAGGCATAGAGGATGAAGGTGCGGATTTCCAGCTTGGATGCCCCGGCGGCAATGGCGGTAAAGTGGCGGACTCCGGCGATGTAATAGCCGAAAAACAGAGCCCAATGCCCGCTGCGGTCAAACCATTTGTGGACCATCGCAAGCTGCCGGTCGCCCACGTGGAAGAAGCGGCCAAAGCGGTGCACGACTTCGATGCCGGCGGTCCGCCCGATGATGTAGCTGCCTGTGATTCCGCACCAACTGCCGCCTACCGCGGCGAGCAGAGTGCCCAGGGCGCCCAGCTTGCCTTGCGAGATCAGGTAACCGCAGAAGACCAACAGGGTTTCATCGGGGACGGGCAAGCCGATGATGCCCAAGACCAGAAGCCCGAACAGCGCTCCGTAGCCGTATGTGGATACCCACGCGAAGACTGCCTCCATCTGGTTCCACCATAGCGCAATGGAGCGGGAGGTCTCGATCTACGAAGCGTTAGTTACGGCCGCGCAGCGCGAGGGAAGCGGGCGGCGTAGCGAAATCCAAGAACTTGCGCTCGTAGGGTTGTAGTTTGCCAAGCGCTTTCGGCGCCACCAGTGCGTTCGCGAAACCTTCGAACGCCTTGCCCAACTCTGAAGTTTCCGGCAACAGGGTTCCACTGGCAAGCGAGCGGTTGACTGCCGGATAGTCGTTGGGGAAAGTCCGGATGACGGAAACGCCCACCAGGTCTTCCACCTGCTGCTTGGAAAACATCACTTTCTTCTCCATCCGCGTCAATACCACGGAAACCCTGCTATCCAAGTCCATTTGTTTCAGAAATGCCATCTTTTCGCGCGCCATATGCAGCGATGGAATCTCCGGCGTACAAACCATTAGAATTCGTTTGGATTCCTGCATTAGTTCCAGCGAATATTTTTCCAAGTTGCCGGAAAGATCGAAGCACAGAGTCCCGTACTGCCGCCTCATAAACGTCACCAGGCCGCGGATCTGTTTTGCATCGATGCGCAAGTTGGGATTGAGTGGACCCGCATGTAATACGTCCATGCCTCCCCGTTTTGTCACCAACTGCGGCCACAAAGCCTCGTCCATATTATAGGCGTATTTTGCTGCATCGAACACGGAGAATTCGTTGTTCAGCTTCAGCATGAAGCGCAACATACCCGAACTCAGATCGAAATCAGCTAATAGCACCCGCATATCCGGCATGCGCGCCAAAGCCGAGCCAGTATTGGCCGCGATTGTGGAGGTGCCCACTCCAGCCTTCGACGGTAGAAACGCAAAAATTTGGTCGCTGTCAGCGTAATCCACCGGCCGCCGGTCGAGGAGGGATTTCACATGTGACAGCGATTGAAATAGGGCCTGTTCGTGAAACGGGTCGACCAGGAACTCGCGAACACCCGCGCGCATCGACTCGTATAGGATTTGGGTATTCAACGCACTGTGGAAACCGAAGATCTGCGCCTGATTGGCGTCGGATTCAAACATGCGAACAATCTCCAAAGCGCTTTCGAGCGACTCGAAGCTGAGGAAGACGATTTCGGCCCCGTGTGCCCGCATCAACCGCGATAATTCAACCGACGTCGGGTAGGAGTTCAGAATCTTGGGAATGGCCACCGATTCCGTCCCTTGAAG
>SHUD01000060.1 GCA_009697505.1 Bryobacterales bacterium | reverse complement strand
AGTAATACGTCTTGTAGTTTCATCATCCGCTCCGTTTCCGCCGCGGAGTATTGCTGAGGGGTGTCCACCCCCTAGCTTCCCCCGCCGCTTTTTCAAAGCGGACAGTTCATGTGTGAATTCAACCGGATAGATCACATACTAGCGACATGCCATGGTCCGGCGACATGCGCTGTTTGGACTGCGATGGTAAGCTTCCGCTCTACCGGAAGCTCACCAGCGGACAATTCTGTTCGGCAGGACATTCCAAAGCTTACTGGGAAGAACAGGAACGCCTTGCCGTTGAGCGGTTGCACCAGACCCACGACTCGTTGATGGCGTACCGCGCTTCGGCGCCGCTGGAGCCGGTGTTGAATTCCGCCCCCGCGAGTGAGCCATTCCCTTCCGAATCTCTTCCCTTTCCCGAACAGGAGCCTCCGCGCCAACGGGGTAATGTGGAATACGGGGCGGCGACCTCCGAGTTCGCGCGCAAGGCGTCGAACCGGGGTAACGTCAAGATGGGAGCGATCCTCACGGAGGCCAGACCGGCACCGCACGCCGGTCTGCTGATCGCGGAGACGGAAATCGATTTTGCTCCCTGGTCCGGCGATAGCCCGTGGATTCCATCCTGTGAAGCTGGCGGGCTAACCTGGGCGCTCGAAATCGCCAGCAGCGTGGTGATGGCGCGGTCGGCTCCCATCCCTACCTCTTCCATGATCCGGGTTCTTGCGGGCAAAGACGAGCCCCTGTTGTTCGCGCCGGCGTTTCCGCGCATACCGTTTGTGGCCACATTGCAATCTCCTGAATTCGACCAACCGCTTCCGGCATACGCGGTGGAAGCGGCGGAGCCGGAGCAGCCCGAGTACCCGTTCTCAGATTTCCTATTCGCGTTGCCGCGCATCGCCGCACGCGCCGCATCGTTTACCCCAGGGTGCGCGGCCATCGCGGAATGGCCGGCGCAGTCAATAGGACTACAGAACTTACAGAGTGCCCACTTAATGGCTGGTGCTCCGCCGTTGGCGACGCGCCAGATCCCGCTGCGGATTTCTCAACAGCCGCGGACTCGAAACCTTCTGTTGCGCTCTGGCGTTCCTCAGGCGGTGGAATTCAAGGCGGTGGAATTCAAGGCGGTGGAATTCAAGATTGATGCGGAGATTCTGCGGGTTATGAGCGCCTCCGCGTTGGCCTCCGCAGTGCGCTTTGGCCTCGAGTGCGGGATTGCGGATTCACGAGTAAATGGCAAGGCGCTGAACGTGAATTCGCCCAATCCGATCGACGTGCGCGCGGACGTGACTGGTTCGCCGTACATCGGCCTCCGTGCGCAAGGCCTGGAACCGGCGTTGAGCCTCGCGCCTGGGTGCCGGTATCAGATTGCAATCGCCAAGGATGAAACAGCGGCGGGAGTGCATTCGCCCGGCCCGAACCCGTTGGAGATGAACGGCAAGAGTGAACTCATGCCGCTGCCGGTTGGTTTTGGCGCGGCTGACCGTGCGCTTCCGGCGTGCGGCAAGCTCCCGCTGAACTTCGCGTTGACGCCGGGCGGCATCCCAGCGGCACAGCCCATGGTGGCGGGTGTGACCTACCAGTATCCGGAACCTGCTCCGCTGCATCCGGCGATGGGCTTGCAACCGGTGGAAGGCGAATTGGTTCCGGCAGGCCGTCCCCGCAGGCTGGCGGGGTGGGCGCGGGCCTTCACAGGTTCCGGTGAAGGCACCAACCTGCTCACGAACACGGTGGATTTCTGGAAGCATGCGCCACGGGATCTGAAGATGCTGGTGGTTGCGATTCCGATTTTGCTGGGCCTGGCGTTGCGGCCGTCTCTTCCCAAGGTCCGCGTGAGCGCCCCGGCGATGAACACGCAGATCCCGGCATCGGTGGGGCACGGATTCCAGACCCAGTGGATGAACGTGCGCCGCACGGTGGCGAGCCGGGCCGGCGTGGCGTTGAACGAAGAGTTCCGCTCAGGACTCGATGACTGGCAATCTAAGGGCGGGGTGGCGACGGCGTGGTCGTTCGACTCCACGGGATTTGTGCGGCCGGGGTCGCTGGCGCTCTATCGCCCTTCGATGGGTCTGACGAACTATGAATTGCAGTTTCTGGGGCTGATCGATCAGCGGGCCATGAGCTGGGTGGTGCGCGCCGCCGATTTCGACAATTATTACGTCGTCAAGCTGGTGGTGGTGAAGCCGGGCCCGATGCCAACCATGGGAATTACGCGATACGCGGTCATCAACGGGAAAGCTCAGGACCGTGTGGACACGGTGGCGCGGATCAACGCCCGTACGGATACGCTCTACCAGGTGAGTATGAACGTGAATGACGATACGTTTCTGCTCACGCTGCAAGGAATCGTGGTCGATTACTGGACCGACGCGCGTCTCAAGAACGGTGGAGTCGGATTCTTTTCCACGCGCGGAGAGGACAGCCGCGTGCGCTGGGTGCAGGTCACGCACCAGTACGACATGCTGGGCCGCCTGTGCGCGTACCTGGCGCCTTATAACATTTCAACTACGAATGGGAGCTGGTAATCATGAGTGCACGTAAATCGGCCACGGAATCGAAAGCGGCGCAAGCCGGGAACGGCGCCCCGCCGGTTTCTCCCGCTCTGGCGCGCGCGGTTTCGTTGCATTTGGAAGGCAAGCACATGGACGCGCTCAAGGAATTGAACAGCGCCCTTGAAAATGGCCAAGAGAGCGCGGAAATCTATTCCGCCAAGGGACACCTGCACTTTGAACTGGAGCAGTTCGAAGAGGCGGTCAAGAGCTATGAGAAAGTCTTGTCGCTGGCGCCCCGGCACACTACCGCGCACTTCAATCTGGGAATTTGCTACGAAAAGCTAAACCGTTGGAGCGAAGCCACCGGCGCCTTTCAGAAGACGCTGGAAGCCGATGCCAACCGGGTGGAGGCGCAACTGGGATTGGGTATTTGCCTGCTGCATCAGGAAAAGCCCGAACCGGCCATCGCCTGCTTCGACCGCGTCCTGGGCCGCGCGCCCGAGCATGAGACGGCGCTGTTTGGCAAGGCAGTCTCCTTAGCAATTGTTGTGGAAGTTTGACGAGGCCACATCGCTGTATCTGCAACTACTGGGAAAGAATCCACGCTCGGAGGAATGCCTGGTCAATCTGGTGACCATCGGCATGGCCCGCAAGGACCACGATGCGGTCCAGAAGTTTTCCGAACAGTTGCTGACGCTGCGTCCGCATTCGCAGGCGGCTCTGGAAGGCCTGGCCACCTGCGCGTTCCAGCGCAACGATTACGAAGCGGCGGCGCAGTTGTGCGGTAAACTTGTGGAATCCGGACCCGAACACTTCGAGCGCTGGTTTAATCTTGGCGTGGCCGAACAGAAGCGCGGCGAGCATGCGGAAGCGGCCAAGGCCTACGCGGAAGCGGTGCGCATCCGTCCGGACGCCAAGCAGGCACACGTGAATCTGGGCATCGTGCGCCAGGAGTCCGGCGAGTTGAAGGAAGCCCGCGAATCCTATGAACGGGCCTTGCACATCGCTCCGGATCAGGGCGATGTCATCTACAACCTGGCCAGCGTGCTGGAGCAACAGGGAGAAAAGGAAGAAGCCGAACGGCTGTACGTGAAACTGCTGGCGCGCAATCCGGAATGGGAAGACGCCTGGTTCCGGCTGGGCTACTTGCGCTTGGAGCGCGGCGAACACCGTGGCGCCGTGGAAGCCTTCCAGGCTTGCGTGCGCAAGCGGGCGCAATGGCCGGAAGCACAGTTGAATCTGGGGCTGGCTTACTGGAATCTGAGCGATCGTGACAACGCGGCCAAGGCCTTTGAAACCGTGATCGCGGCGGACCCAAGCTGTATTGACGCATTGCGCGGATTGGCCGCTCTGGCGGTGGAGCGGGAGGACCTGGACAAGGCGCTGGACCTGCAAGCGCGCCTGATCGAAGTGGGCGAACGCACGCCGGAGTTGTTCTACAACACCGGACTGCTGCTGCAGAAGTCGGGACAGGTGGAAGACGCCGTGCGCCTGTATCAGGAAGCCCTGGCCGAGAGGCCTAACTTCCCCGAGGCATTGCTGAACCTAGGACACGCTCTGAAATCCCAGGGCAAGCCCGACGAAGCGCGCGAATTCTGGCGCCAGGCGCTGGAACAGAAGCCCGAGCTCGCTGCCGGATACTTCGGCCAGTAACGCGAAGTTTCGCGGCTGCGTGAAGTTTCGCGGCTGCGTTGCTGCCCGCTGCCAGTTGCTGGTAGACTCCCCGAAGAGGAGATTTGCCATGCCCAAGTACATGTACCAAGCCAGCTACACGGTCGACGGAATGCGCGGCCTGCTCAAGGACAGCGCGTCGGGACGCCGCCAAGCCGTCGAAACGGCCATCGGGGCCGTGGGTGGCAAACTGGAGTCTTTTCACTACGCCTTCGGAAAGCATGACGTGGTTGCGATTATGGATCTGCCGGACAACGTGACCGCGGCCGGCTTGGCTATAACGCTGGGAGCCAGCGGGATGGTTCATGGCGGATTCACCACGCTGCTCACCGTGGAAGAAGCCGATAAGGCGCTGGGCGTGAAGGCCCCTTACCGCGGACCCGGGCAAGCCTAACCGAGGCTTGACTAGCGCTCGACTAAGGCTTTCTGGGGGAACCGCCGATGGCCTATCCAGATGAACCGGCGGAGCGAACTGCGATTTCAAATCTATACTTCCGCCAGGATTACGCTATTTGACGAGCCGGAACGCGAAATCGAAGCGCAAATGGTGGATGTGTCGGCTTCCGGCATACGTTTCATCACGGACGTGGAATTCCCGGAAGACCAGATCGTCATCGTTGAGACAGACCAATATTTGATCCTGGCCGATATCCGCAATTGCAAGGCGCGGGGTATCCGCTTCGGCGTCGGCGCGGAGCGAGTCCATTCGACGGCGAAATTCGGCCTGCCGCGCAGCTCGTCGAAAACCGAGCGGAACCAGGCGCTGATCGCTGACTATCATCGCCGCCTGCAGGAGGAATTGGAGAAGCCGGTGGTGCCGGGAACTTCGCGAGCCCCTGGAGCCGCCGCCCGCTTCGCCCCTGAAGCGGAGCCGCCCAAAGTTGACGCGGGGCCGGTTGCGCTGGAACCGGCGAGCGGTGAGTCCAGCGCCCCGGTGGATGCAGCTTTTCCCGTCATCGCTCCGCCGCCCGCATGGAAGTGGCGAACCATGGCATTCGTAGCGCTATCCGCGGCGGCCATTCTGCTGATATCCCTGCCGGGCTTATTGGGCAATCGGGGGCCGGCGGCGCCGAGTGCACCTGCCGCGAAAACTTCTCAGGAGCCGGCCTTGGTGGTGGATTCCGTGGTTCCGGCGGCGACTGCGAGTGTGACTCCAATGCCTGGTTTCGTTGGTCAGGCGATTCCTATGAGGTTGATCTGTACGCTATTGGAGAAACCATTGCAATCGCGACGTATGACGGAAAGGAGTCTCTTGCCTTGTTGGCTCAACCGAATCGGAATTCGGGCATGGTTCGTAAAGTCAAAGAGTGCTCGAAGGCAAAGATCCTCAAGATCAGTGGAGCGAAATACGGAACGCGATGGTATTTCGTTGAGCTGGCCGGGCCGCAAGAGGGAGTTCGAGGGTGGGTACCCGCTTCGTGGGTGACTGATGAAACGTGTCTATTTATTTGAGGATTGACGCTGAGCTTATTCCGCGCTATCCGGCAGCACGCGGACGTGGTTGTCGCGGATTTCGACGTAGCCGCCGCTGATGGTGAAGTTCTTGGTCTGCCCGCCGGAGGTGACCGAGAGTGTACCTTCGCCCAGTTCGCTGAGCAGGGCGGCGTGGCCAGGCAAGATGCCCATGTAGCCGTCCTTGCCGGGAATCTGCGCGGACTCGGCGGCCTGCCGCAGAATTAGTTTTTCCGGCGTTGCGATATCGATTTGGAAACTGTCGGCCATGATGTCGGAAAGAAGAGACTAGCCCTTCTTCTTCATCTCTTCCCAGGTCTCAAGGACATCGTCGATGGAGCCCTTCATATAGAAAGCCTGCTCCGGAATTTCGTCGTGCTTGCCTTCCACCACTTCCTTGAAGCTGCGCACGGTATCGGCCACCTTCACGTACTTGCCCTTCAGTCCGGTGAACGCTTCGGCCACGGTGAAGGGTTGCGATAGGAACTTTTGGATCTTGCGGGCGCGGGCGACCGCGGCTTTGTCTTCGTCCGACAACTCGTCGACGCCCAGAATCGCAATGATGTCCTGCAGGTCTTTGTAGCGCTGCAGGATCTGCTTCACCTGCTGGGCCACGTTATAGTGCTCTTCACCGATGACGCGCGGATCGAGAATGCGCGAAGTCGAGGCCAGCGGGTCCACGGCAGGGTAAATACCCATTTCCGAAATCGAGCGCGATAGGTTGGTCGTCGCGTCCAAGTGGGCGAAGGTGGTGGCCGGCGCCGGATCGGTGTAGTCGTCGGCGGGCACGTAAATGGCCTGCACCGAAGTGATGGAACCGTTTTTGGTGGAAGTAATGCGTTCCTGCAAATCACCCATTTCCGAAGCGAGGTTGGGCTGGTAACCCACCGCGCTGGGCATACGGCCGAGCAGCGCCGATACTTCCGAGCCGGCCTGCGTGAAACGGAAAATGTTGTCGATGAACAGCAGCACGTCCTGGTGCTCTTTGTCGCGGAAGAATTCAGCAACGGTAAGAGCGGTCAGCGCCACGCGTAGACGCGCCCCGGGAGGCTCCGTCATCTGCCCATAGATCAGCGCGCACTTGGATTTGGTCCAGTCCTTGGGATCGATGACGCCGGATTCCTGGAATTCGAGCCACAGGTCGTTGCCTTCGCGGGTACGCTCGCCCACGCCCGCGAAGACCGAGACGCCGCCGTGCTTCTGCGCCAGGTTGCTGATGAGTTCCTGAATGATAACGGTTTTACCAACGCCCGCGCCGCCGAACAAGCCGATCTTGCCGCCGCGCAAGTAGGGTTCCAGAAGATCGACGACCTTGATGCCGGTCTCGAACATCTGTAGTTCCGTCGCCTGCTCTTCAAATGTGGGAGCCGAGCGGTGAATCGGGTAACGCTTTTCGGTCAGCACCGGACCCATCTTGTCCACCGGCTCACCGATCACGTTCAGCACGCGGCCCAGGGTCTGCTTGCCGACCGGTACGGTGACGGGCTCGCCCAGACTCTGGGCTTTCATGCCGCGCACCAAGCCGTCGGTGGGCTGCAGCGCGATGGTGCGCACCCGGCTTTCGCCAATGTGCTGCGCCACTTCGCAGATGATATCGACGGGGTCGGGCACCTGAAAGCCTTCGCTGGTGATGCGGATCGCCGTGCGGATAACGGGGATCTGCCCCTCTGGAAACTCAACGTCCACGGCCGGTCCGGCCACCTGGATCACTTTGCCGATCACATTCATAGAAAGACCTCAGTTACTTTCGGCGCCTTAACCTAAAGCCGCGGCACCACTCACGATTTCGATAATTTCACGGGTGATCGAAGCCTGGCGCACGCGGTTCATATACAACGTAAGCTTGTCGATCACATCGGACGCGTTGGAGCTGGCGGCGTCCATCGCGCTCATGCGCGCGGCATGCTCGGCCGCCACGGATTCCAGAAGCGCGCGATAAATCTGTAAACGGATGTAGCGGGGCAGCAGCGTCCCCAACAATTCTTCGGGCTTCTGTTCGTAGATATAGTCGACCGCACCCTGCGACTGTGGCACTTCAATGGGCAGCAGGCGCGTTTCCGCGAGCGTCGGCGCCATCACGCTCTTGAACTCGTTGACGAACAGGTAGACGGCATCCACTTCGCCCGCGGAGAAGCGCTCGATGATGGAATCCGCAATCTTGTTGGCGTAGGCCACGTTCAGATTCTGCATCATGTCCAGATGCTCGCCCGTCATGCGCGCTCCGCGCTTGCGGAAGTAATCGCGGCCCTTGCGGCCAATCAACTCAAAGCTCAGATCCGCGCCCTTGTGGTCATTCACGAAGCGCTGCGCAAGCTTCAGGAGGTTCGCATTGAAGCCTCCCGCCAGACCACGGTCCGCGGTAATCATAACCACCAAGATCTTCTTTTCCGGACGCTGCGCGAGCAGTGGATGCGCTCCGGCATCCGGACTCTGGCCGGCCGCTTCGGCGACATTGGCCAGGATCTGGCGCAGCATTGCGCCATAGGGGCGCGCCGCCAAAGCCCGCTCCTGGGCCTTGCGCAGCCGGGCCGCCGAGATCATCTTCATGGCCTTGGTGATCTGCTGCGTATTCCGCACCGAGCGGACGCGCCGCCGGATGTCAATTAAGCTGGGCATGGCAGGCTAAGCGTTACTTGGATTTCAGCTCCTGCAGGAACTTCGCTTTGCACTCGCCGATGGCCGTGGTCATCTGACCCTTCAGGGCATCGTCGAGGGTTTTCTTCTCGCGGATCGACGCCAGCAAGCCCGGGTGCGCATTCTCGACGAAGCGGAACAAGCTGTCTTCAAACGGCCGGCATTGGTTGGGGGCGAGATCATCGAGATGACCTTCGGTACCCGCGAAGATAATCAGCACCTGCTTTTCGACAGGGACCGGCGAATACTGACCCTGCTTGAGAATTTCGACCATGCGGCTGCCGCGCGTCAACTGCGCCATCGACGCTTTGTCGAGGTCGGACCCGAAGCTCGCGAACGCTGCCAGCGCTCGATACTGGGCCAGGTTCA
Organism: Bryobacterales bacterium; assembly: GCA_009697505.1. GTDB lineage: Bacteria > Acidobacteriota > Terriglobia > Bryobacterales > Bryobacteraceae > Palsa-187. Next base: position 4,659 of record SHUD01000060.1, on the reverse strand, counting down.
AGCGCAAGCTGCCCGCCACCTGGCGCATCGCCTTAATTTGCGCGTTGCCGCCGACGCGACTGACCGAGATACCGACGTTAATCGCCGGGCGGACGTTGGAGTTGAACAAATCCGATTCGAGGTAGATCTGTCCGTCAGTGATCGAAATCACGTTCGTCGGAATGTAGGCCGACACGTCGCCGGCCTGTGTTTCGATAAACGGCAGCGCGGTGAGCGACCCGCCGCCTTTTTCAGCCGACAACTTCGCGGCGCGCTCCAGCAGGCGGCTATGCAAGTAGAACACGTCGCCGGGAAACGCTTCGCGTCCCGGGGGACGGCGCAGCAGCAGGGAAATTTCACGATAGGCCGCGGCGTGCTTGGAAAGATCGTCGTAGATGCACAGCGCATGGCGGCCGCTGTCGCGGAAGTACTCGCCGATGGCGCATCCCGAATACGGAGCCAGATACTGCATCGGAGCCGGATCGGAGGCGGTAGCCGCCACCACGATCGAATACTGCATGGCGCCGAAATCTTCGAGCGTCTTGACGACCTGCGCGACCGTCGAGCGCTTCTGGCCGATGGCGACGTAGATGCAGATGACGTCGCCGCCCTTCTGGTTAATAATGGTGTCGAGCGCGACGGTGGTCTTGCCGGTCTGGCGGTCGCCGATGATGAGTTCGCGCTGGCCGCGGCCGATCGGAATCATCGCGTCAATGGCTTTGATGCCGGTCTGCATCGGCTCTTTCACGGGCTGGCGGTCGACGACGCCCGGCGCGATGCGCTCGATGGCGTTGTAGCCTTTGGCTTCAATGGGACCCTTCCCGTCGATGGGGTGGCCCAGCGCGTCCACAACACGGCCGATCATGGCCTCGCCCACGGGCACGCTCATGATGCGCCCGGTGCGGCGGACTTCGTCGCCTTCCTTGATGCCCGAGTATTCGCCGAGCAGCACGGCGCCGACCTGGTCTTCTTCCAGGTTCAGCGCGATGCCGGAGACGCCGCCCTTGAAGTCGATCATCTCGCCGGCCATGACGTTCTCCAGGCCGTAAATGCGCGCGATACCGTCGCCGACCGAGATCACCGATCCGGTCTCGGCGACGCTGACCGCGCTGTCGTATGTTTCGATCTCTTCGCGCAGCAGGCGCGAAATTTCATCTGCCCGAATCTGAGCCATAGTTCCTTTGTTCCGTCAAGTAAGTTTGACTTGCAAGCGTTCCAACTGGCCGCGCACGCTGCCGTCGTAAACGGTGGAGCCCACGCGCGCCACCACGCCCGCCACCAGCGCCGGATCGGTTGTGAACCGGAGCTTGGCTTTCTTGCCCGCCAGCCGCGAGAGTTGAATCTCCAGCGCGGCCTTCTGTTCCGTCGTCAATTCCCGCGCGCTGGATACATCGGCCCGCACAAAACCTAGTCTTTGGTCCACCAAGGCTTCCAACGCTTCAATCATCGCGCCCAACTCCGTGATCCGGCGGTGATCGGACACCACGAACAGAAAGTTCCGGACTTGGGGCAGGATGCCTCCCAATTCGGGCTGCAAGCCGATCAGCCGGCTCAACACGGCGCGCTTCTTGGAAGGCGCCACGGCCGGTGACGCGAGTGCATTCCTGAGTTCGCTCGAAGACTGGATGATTTCATTCACGGCTCGCAACTGCGCCGTAATTGCGGAGGTGTCCACCCGCGCGCCCCGCGCCGCGATGACATCGCCCAGAGCCTTGGCATAGCGTGCTGCGACCACCGAGATCATCTAGTTCTTGGACTCCCGCTGTAGGTCGTGAAGGAAGCCATCGATCAGCACGTTTTCAGTACCGGCATCGAGGCGTGCCCGCACGCGCTGCTCGGCCAGTTCAAGCGCCAGCTTGGCGGCGTACGCTTTCAATTCGCGGCGCGCGGACTTGCCGGAGGATTCTATTTCCTCGTCGGCCTTTTGCTTCAGGCGCGCGATCTGGGCGGCCGTCTCCTTACGGATACGCTCGCCTTCCTGCTGCATCTCGGCTTTCGATTCAACCCGCAGACGCTCGATGTCGGCGCCTAACGCCCGCGTCTTGGCTTCGACAGCGGCGGCGCGTTGATCGGCGTCCTGCTTGATCTTCCACGCCTCGGCGATGCCTTTTTGAATTTCCTCGGTGCGCGACTTGAATAACGGCGGTAGAATCTTGGCCAGCGCGTAGCCCAATCCAATGGCCAGAAGGGCGAAATTGGCCCATTTCCAGCCGATTTCGGCCTCGCCGCCAGCTTCGCCTTCTTGCGCGAAGAGAGAACCGACGCCAACCAGCAACCCGGCAGTTACCCAATAGAGTAGCTTCATCGGGCTCTCCGGGTAAGCAGGGCAGTGGCGATCTGATCCGCTAGCGCGCCGCTGGATTCGGTTAGCGTCTGCCGCGCGGCGGCCATTTCCACGGCCATCTGCTCGCGGGCTCTAGCCGTACTAGCCGCGGTGGATTCGCGCGCCTCGACAACTTGCGCGGTCTGCTCGGCCAGCCAGCCGCGGCGCAACTCTTCCTGCTCGCGATAAACTTCGGCGCGGGCGTCGCGCATCTGGGCTTCGTATTCCTCAACTTTGCGCTCGGCGGACCGCAGGCTTTCTTCAGCGGCGTTCTTGGTGCCCGCCGTGAGGGCATCGCGCTGTTTCAGGACCTTGGTCAGCGGTCCGAACAGCATCAACTTGAAGTAAAAGTAGAGAAACAGCAGCAGGCAGATCGTGGGAATCGCCTTTAGGAGAATTCCCGCTAGTGATTGCAAAGTCTGTTCCATCAGATTGTTAGATAAGGGAGCGAAACGAACGCTAGACGAACCCTACGGCGAGCGCCGCCCGAATTTTTACGGTAACACAAGAATTCGATCAGGGTCAACAGAATCAGCCCATAGTGATGACTATTTGGAACGTGTATATTGGGAGCCGGTATGAAGTGGCGATTGTCGGCGAAATTGGCGGTGTTTCTGATGCTGGGATCGCGTGCAGCGGTAGCGCACCACTCTTTTGGCGCCGAATACGATGGCAGCAAGCCGGTTACCTTGACTGGTGTTGTGACGAAAGTGGAATGGACCAATCCGCACTTCTATTTCTTCATCGATGTTAAGGACCCGAATGGGGCGGTGGCGAACTGGAAGCTCGAGGGCTATCCCCCCACCGTACTTAACCGGATCGGCTGGAAGAAGGACGAAACGATGCGTCCCGCTGATGAGGTCACGGTGTTCGGGTGGCGTGCCCGCGACGGGTCCAATTGGGCGCATTCCCGGGAAGTGACCTTCCAAAAAAACGGGAAGAAATTGCAATCGGGACCTCCGGCGGGCAATGGCGACGGCGGTAACAAGCCTCCCGCCATTCCCAAGTAATCCGTTATGAATCGCTGCATCGTATTGAGTGTTGCCGCACTGGGGGCGCTTCTGTTTCCGGCGATGGTATCCGCGCAGAAACCATCGATTGCGAAAAAGACTTCCCAACGAGTCCCTCGGACCGCGGACGGAAAACCGGACCTGAGCGGCGTGTGGCAGCCCGCTACCGACCGCGTGGGGACATGGGCAGAAGCCAATGGGGGCGTCGGTATTCCGGAAAAGGATCTTGGCGTGAGGCGCGTCGAGCCGATCCCTTATCAACCGTGGGCGGCAAAACTGGTGCAGGAATCGTATAATCGCCGAAACGCCGAGAACCCGGTTGCGCGTTGCATCCCGCAGTTGGATCTCGGTGGAGGCATTCTCTATCCGTGGCAGTTCGTGCAGACGCCGAAGCTGATCGTGATCCTGATTGAGTCGCGTCATGTGTTCCGGCTGGTTCCCATCGGCGCCAAGCATCCTGACGATCTCGATCCCAGCTACTTGGGGGATTCGGTGGGTCACTGGGAGGGAGACACGTTGGTGGTCGACGTGACCGGATTCAAAGAACAGTTAATCGGCGCCGACATTCATAGCGACGCCTGGCACGTGGTGGAACGCTACACGCGCGTGGACTACAACACGATCAACTACGAAGCCACCATCGACGATTCCAAGGCGCTGACCAAGCCGTATAAGATTTACAGTAAACTCATGCTGCGGCCGGGGACGCGTCTGCAGGAATATGTGTGCGAGGAAAACAATCAGGACCCGGCACGCATGCAGCAGTTGCTGAAAGACGGCCTGGTCACCAGGCAATAGCGCCTGACCACTGCCGATCTGGTCAGGGCGACGCTGCATAGCAGGAAGTGCCGGACATCCCGAAAACTAAGCCCGCCAGCCGAGGTCCTTCTTGAGTTCGGCGCGGAACCATTCGGCTTCCTGTTTGTCCAACCCCGAACCGACGGTGACGGGCCGCCCACTGATGAGCTTGAGTTGGAGATCGTACCAGATGTGGTCGCCCTGCTGAAGGTTGGATTTCAGCACGAAGTCCTGAATCGCGGACGCGGCGATCACCCGGGAGCGTGTGATGCCCAGGTGCCCGGAACGGATGTGAAGTTCGCGGTTGATGACTTCCACCTTGATGGTGCCGAACCACAGATCGAAGCTGATCGCCAATAATAACAGGCCGACGCCTCCCGAAATCGTAAGAGGGATGATCCTGTCGCGGCCAAGTGAAAAGTTCCTAATTGAGCCAAGTAGAAAGTTCCTATTGACAGCCGAGAGGCTGAAGGATGGAACGAATCGCGATGAGCCAAGAGGAACGGGACTGGCTGGACTGGTTGAAGAGAGCGCGCGACCAGAAGATGA
>SHUD01000012.1 GCA_009697505.1 Bryobacterales bacterium | reverse complement strand
GAAGCGGGTTCTGGACATCGAACTCAATCTTGTTCAGCAACGCATCTTCAATACGTCCGGCGACCGGGCATTCGTATTTACCGTCGCCGACGGCAGCAAGAATTACCTGCTGGTTCAAGGAACGGATCTAAAATACGGGGCTCGCCACCATCGGTGCTGACCAGAATGCCCCCGCCGAAGTGGGAATCGCTCGAATTGTTGGCTTCCCCTGTGCCTGCGTAGATCACGGAAGGGTTCGACGGTGCGCTGGCGATAGCGCCCATGGCAAGCGTGGGTTGAGAATCGGTCAACGGGATCCAGATGGAGCCGCCATCGGTGGTCTTCCACACACCGCCGCCCGCGGCCGCGATATAGATGGTGTTGGCGTTGATGGGATGGGCGGCGATTCCCACGATGCGTCCGCTAAAACTCCCATTCAATGATGCCGGAGCGGGGCCGAGCGGAGTCCAGATGGACGCGCTTAACGGGATGCTTTGAGCTTGCGCGGGTTCGGAAACGGATCGGCTGGCCCGCGGAGTTACATGATCTTGCGTTACATGGTCAATTTGCGCGGATTGCGCTACCGCTAAAACCACAAACAATGGAAGGAACACAATGAGGACAATAAGTGTAGAAATCTTCACGCAGGTTTAGCCTTATCGCGGACCGCGATGGGAAATTATAACAATAAACGGCTGGCTGACACCGCCGGCAAAATTCTGATTACGCGGCGCACTCGCCGCGGCCCAACTTCAGGCTGTACTCGATCTCGTCGCCCCAGTCGCGGAACATCTCGGGGTTATCCATGGGAGGCTTGGTCAGATCCGCAGTCAGTTGGCGGAAGGTTTCCACCTTGTGGCGTAGAACGTAGGCGCGGAAGCTTTCCCCTTCCACGCGGTTCTGCTTGTAGTGTTCGAGGATGCGCTTGACAGCGACGGGCACCAGGCGCGCCGGGATGCTTTGCACGGCGACGCCAAACTGTTCCATGGTGCCGCCGAGGAGCATCAGGTAGTACGGGACTTCGTGCTTCAGGCCGTCCGGGCCATCAATCTTGCGCGCGTTGCCGTAGAAGCCGAAGTCGCCAATCCAGTGCTGGCCGCAGGAATTGGGGCAGCCGCTGGCATTGATGCGCAGCTTGCGGACCAGCGTGTCGGTTTCGCCGGCGACGACGTTCGCGATGGCCGGGCCCAGTCCCATGGTCTTGGTGAGACCCAGATTGCAACTGTACGCGCCCGGGCACGTGATCGGATCGCTAATTTCGTCCGCGCAGCCTTGTGCCAGATCTAATTTCGCAAGCGCGCCATAGACACGCTTCAGCGCGCCATCGGGAACCCAGCCGAAGATCACGTTCTGGATCATCGAGAACCGCAGGAAACCGTCAGCGGCCTGATCGGCGATGTCAGCCAGGCCGCGCATCTGATCGCCGGTCAGGTTACCCTGCGGTGTGGTCACGGTGACGATGGAATAACCTTTTTGCTTCTGCGCGCGAACGTTGGTCTTCTTCCACTCGGCAAAGTCGGGCGACGAAGGCTCCCACACGGACAGCAGTTCGCCGGAAGCGAGCGGAGGCCGCTGGGCTTTGAAGCCGCCGAAATTCTCCGGGACTTCATCGGGCATGGCAATCCCGCCGTTCTTCAAAATGTCCTGATAATTTTCTTCGATGGTGTCGCGCAGCCATTCGAAGCCGCGCTCGCGCAGGACGAACTTCAGGCGCGCCTTATTCTTGTTCTTGCGGTTCCCGTGCACATTGAACACGCGGATCACGGCTTCGATACGCCGCACCAGATCCTCTGCCGGAACGAACTCGTGCAGAACTTTGGATTCGGTGGGCAGAGGTCCCAGGCCTCCCGCGACGGTCATGCGGAAGCCTTTGACTCCTTCGCGAATTACCGCGCGGAGACCGACGTCGTTGATCGAGGTTGCAATGCAATCTTCCGGGCATCCCGTAAAAGCGATCTTGAACTTGCGCGGCAGGCTATCGGTGAGTTCCTTGTGTAGAAACGCAAACGCCACGCGGCGCGCGTAGGGCTGCACGTCGAACGGTTCTTCGGGATGGATGCCCGCCAGTGGACAGGCTGTGACGTTGCGCACCGTGTTGTAGCAGGCTTCGCGCGTGGTCAGGCGCACGTCGGCCAGCGTTTGCAGGAGATCCGCCACGCGCCCCAGCGGCACAAAGTGATATTGAATGTTCTGCCGCGTCGTGAGATGCCCTTTGCCGCCAGCGAATTCGTCGGCCACCTTGGCCATTTGGCGCATTTGGTCCGAGGTCAGCAATCCACCCGGCACTTTCGTGCGGATCATGTGGACGCCTTCCTGACGCTGGCTATAAACACCGCGGCGCAGGCGATGGGGGCGTAATTCGTCGTCGGTCAACTGCCCGGCCAGGCGCGCGGCGGCCTGGGAACGGAATAGGTCAATGTCCTCGCGGACGACCCTATCGTATTCTTGTTCCAGGAGTTGCTGTTCGGTAGTTACATCAGCAATGGCCATATATCTCTATCCCTATAGAGATTATCATACTTGCGACCAGAAGGCTAGTGTGCCAGCGTGAATAAGAATACACGATAATCGAGTCATTCGTAGTTTCCAAGAAATCGATGTGGTCATTTCTGTTGAGTTCAGATTTCCGAATGTAGCACAGTTTTGTGGACATACTTGTAGCGATGCTAACCGTAACTCTCTCATTATCACTCAGTGATTGGAGCCTGGCGCGGTGAAACGGCTTATTACGCGACCACGTTGGAAACGTTACCTCCGGGAGAGGCAGCGATCAGCGCAACGCGCTTCAGTCCGCAGGCAGCGGCACGCGGTTGAGCGTCATGAAGCCCACTACGGAATGCCGTCCTCTAAGACGGAGACAAAGAAGCATCTCGGGCCACCGGCGCAAATGGTCGCACCGAAACGGTTTTCGATGGTCGAAAATCCAAACGAAGCTGTGCATTTTTTGAACCGTATCCGAGCCGTGGCGAGAGCGCGGGACCTATTTATCGACCTCGGGGAAGTAGAAGAACTTACCCCCGACGCTGTGGCACTCCTGCTGGCCACCATCAATAGAAGAGAACTCGCCAACAACACCTTCGTTTCGGGCAACCACCCCAAAGACCCAAAGCTCAGGGCGATCTTGACAAACTCTGGCTTTCGGCATTACGTCAGAAGCCACTCAGAATCGGCTCCACGGATGGAATTGGGCAAAATTCGAAGGCGCCCCACCAGCAGCGAAACCGTCGATGACTCAGTGAAGGGCGCGGTCGCGGCCGAACTAATCGAGTTTGCCACACAGAAACTTACCGGCGTTCCGGTCCCACATCAGGCCAGTTACCGTGTCCTGGGCGAAGCAATGCTAAACACACTGAATCATGCGTCGGAACGCCCTAATGAGTACCGTGAACCTTGGTGGGCCTCGAAGCCACGGTCCAGGGTAATTGACACGTCGAAATGGCCCTCGGCTAGCTGTATAAGCTCGTGGACTGAGGTGCCGCGCCATTTGGCCTCGCTCACCGTCGTGACTTGGTGTCCAGCCAACAGCTCGCGAATGCCAGGATCAACGCATTCGTCTACGAGGATACGCATTCGGCGAGAAGCTGGTCTTTGGCCATCTCAAGGAACTGTACCGCTTGCTCGCGTTGCACGCGCGGGAAAGATTGGAGGAACTTATCGAGGGTATCCCCCGCTTCGATGAAATCGAGAAGAGTTTGGACGGGCACGCGGCTTCCCGAGAAGCACGGGGTGCCGTGCATGATTTCCTTATCGATCATGACGATACCCGCAAGGGTCGCGCGTTTCTCCGCTGTCATAGTTTCAAGATAGGCGATCTCTCGGAACAAGGCAAGCACGCCCGCGTCGAACGGGATCAGCGGCCGATCACAGTAAGCCGAGGCGTATGAGCTTGGCGGCGACGCGATAAATGTCATCACGGCTTCCGTCTTTGCGGATTCCAGCCGCGACCACAACGACCGTTACATTCGACCGTTCCACGCGATAGACAATTCGGTAGCGCTGCCCCACCGCGCGGATGCTGCGATACCCGGCGAGGTCGTCGTCGAGAGGTTTACCTTGCAATTCGGGGTCATTGGCAAGAGCCGTCATTCGTTCCAGGATCTTTTCCTGCACGCGGCGGTCGGAGATTTCCCGCACCATCTGTTGCGCGGCCGGCAGGATGTCGACGCGATAAGTCAAAGGCCAAGCTCTCGCTTAAATTGTTCAAGCGGGATGGCCTTGCCTTCCTCGATTTCCTTCACGCCTTGCCGGAAGGCCGCCATCAGCTCGGGGTCGGACATGATCTCCATGGTCTCGACCACGGACTCGTACAGATCCCACGACAAAACAGCGAGCACGGGTTTGCCGCGTTTGGTGATTTTCACGGCGCCGAATTCGGGGTGTTTCTCCAGGGTCTCGGCGAGCAGAGGAAGCTGCTTCCGTGCTTCCGCCATCGCGAGCGGTGCGCGCCCGAATGTGGGCCGCGAGCGTTTCTTTACCAAGGCGTGTGCCATGACTTAAGTGTACAACAGAGTGTACAACTACCTTACAGGTTCTACTACGAGCCGCCGGTCGCGGACAACGACGCGCGGGCCGGAGTCCGGTGATGGACATTCCGGCAACGCGCGTCCCGCGTAGTAGTTCAATCCGTATTGCCACGCGCGGCTGACGTTGTCGACGCAAGCCGCACCGGCGGCCTGGTTGGCCCGCCAGAAGCCGCGTACCGAAACCGTCTGCTCCAACTGGGGAAACGTGGAGACCTTGATGTACACGACTCCCAGTGCGGCGGCCAACGCCACAGCCAGAGCCGCGATCTCCGTCTGCCCGGAGCGCGCCAGCCACCAGACTGCGAGCGCCGCTGCCGCAAAGACGAGCCCGAACGGCGCGAAGGCAAGGGGAGCGCGGCTCAGGCCGGATACGAGCGCGACAGGAAGAAGCGAGGCAGCCGTCGGCAGCGCGATCAGACACGCGGCGCACGCGGCCAGCCACCATTGTTTTCTCGGAGCCTTATCGAGTGCTACAGCCAGCACAATCGCCAGCGCGGGCAGCAGCGGCAGCAGGTATCCGGGCAGCTTATTCTTCGCGGCGGAGAAAAAGACCAGTCCGTACACCACCCATGCAGCAAGCAAACGCACGCGGACGTCGTCATAGATTTTGCGGCGCGCGAGAAGAGGCGCCAGCGGCGTCCACGGGAACAATCCCGCGAGTAAAACGGGAACGTAATACCAAAAGGGCTGAACGTGTTCCAGGTTGGGAGTGAGGAAGCGGGCGACGTGCTGTTTCCAGAACAGATCGTCCCAGAAAGCATTCCCGTTGCGCAGCCAGCATAGAACGAACCATGGCGCGGCGACGAGAACCGCGGCGGCAATGGTTCTCCAGCGTTTTCCACGGGCGATTAAGAGCAAAGGAGCGAATAAAACCACCGGTACAAGACCTTTTCCGAGAATCGAAAATCCCAGGAACGCGCCGGCCATCCATCCCCGGTTCGGTCCGCGATCCGGCTTGGTTTCAAACAGCGTGATCAGAATGGCGGCATTGAGGGCCGCAGTCATTGGCAGGTCGGTGAGAGCCGCGAAACTGTAAGCCATCCACCCGGCAGAGCTCGCCAGGATCGCCGTGGCGGTGGTCGCCAAGCGAGGCGAGAACTCGCGGGCGGCTTTGACGTAAAACAACACCAGAAACGCGACGCTGAGTAACACATCAGGCAGGCGCGCGGCCCATTCATCCGGCAAGTGCGCCAGGTGGCCCGTGGCCGTCAGCCAGTAAGTCAGTGGAGGCTTTTCAAACCAAGGCTCGCCATCTAGGCGAGGTGTAATCCAGTCCCCCGAACGGGACATTTCACGGCCGATCGAAGCATAGCGGGGCTCATCCGGTCCCAGGAAGCCGACGCCGCCCAAGTGCAGTACATACAACACCAGGAGCGGAAAGATGAGCCAGCGCCGGAACAAGTCTTCAGTATAATGAAGCGACGCCTCCGTAACATATCCGAGAGTGGCGCGTCAGAGGGATTGAGCATGAAATCTATTGCCATCTTGTTGCTTGCCGGGATGTCCGTTTTCGCGCAGGGCCAAAATGCGCCTAAATCGGCATTGGATAAGGCCACGCTGGAGGCCTATCTACGGTACTCGGAGTTGTGGATTCCGCAGGTCGCCGTGAAGATCGATGACCCCAAGCCCTCGGCCGTCAGCGGATTCATGGACGTCGCCATTCACCTGACGTTCAATGGCGCAACCAAAGACGAGATGTACTATGTCTCCAAGGACGGCAAGAGCATCGTCAAGGGCACGGCGTATGACATTGCAAAGAGCCCGTTCCAGGCCAACCTGGACCAGATCAAGACCGATCAGCAGCCCAGTTTCGGCGCGGCGGCGTGGGCTCCCGTGACGCTTGTCATCTTCAGCGACTTCCAATGTCCCTACTGCCAGAAGGAAGCGCAGGAATTGCGCAAGAACATTCCGGCGGCGTTCAATGACAAAGTACGCGTGTACTTTATGGACTTCCCGCTGACGCAGATTCACGCTTGGGCCATGAAGGCGTCGATCGCCGGCCGCTGTTTATATCGCAGCGGGCAGGACGCGTTCTGGGAGTATCACGATTGGGCGTATCAGAGTCAGAAGGAAATCACGCCGGAAAGCTTCGATACGAAGTTGCAGGATTACGCCAAGCAGAAAGGCTTGGACGCGCTACAACTGGGCCGCTGCATGGATGACAAGACGGCTGCCGCGGATGTAGAGAAGGCCATGGCGCAAGGGCACGCATTACAGGTGAGCGCGACTCCTACGTTGTTCCTGAACGGGCGCAAGCTGGAGGGCGGCGTGGAGTGGCCCATTTTGCAACAACTGCTGCAAATCGAGATCGACCACAAGGCCGCTGAGGCGAAGCTGGCCGCGGCGGTCCCAGTGCCCGCAAAGGCCGACGATAGTTGCTGCACAGTCGACATTCCGACGTTAGTCGGGAAGAAGAAATAGATACGGCGTATGCGGAAGTCCACCCGTTGGTTGGTGCTCGGAATCCCCGCCCTGTTGGGCGCGGCTAGTGTCGATCCAGACGCTTATTTTGAACACGTGAAGTATCTGGCTTCGCCCGCGCTCAAGGGCCGGGCCACGGGAACCCCGGAGCTGGACAAAGCGGCGGACTACATCGCGTCGCAGTTCCGCTCGTTCGGTCTGAAGCCCGTGGACGGAAAGAGCTACCAACGCTCGTTCCCAGCGGAGCTCAATGCGAAGCTGGGAACCGGGAACCGGTTTTCCTTTACCCAGGCTGAAGGCAAGCAGGAATTACGGGAAGGCCGCGACTGGGAGCCGTTCTCGTACTCAACCAACGGCCAGTTCAGCGGGTCCGTGGTGTTTGCCGGATACGGGATTACCGCGAAAGAATACAACTACGACGACTACGCGGGGATCGATGTCACCGGAAAGATCGTGCTGATCCTGCGGCATGAGCCCCAGGAAAGCAACGAGCAAAGTGTTTTCGGCGGCAAGAGGCTGACCTCTCACGCCACGTTCACCAGCAAAATGTCGAACGCGAAGATGCACGGCGCGCGCGGGGTGATCCTGGTGAATGACACCGGAGCTCACAAGGGCGGCGAAGACAAGCTGGAAAAATTCGGAGTAGCCAGCGGACCGCGTGACGCGGGCATTTTCTTTATCCAGATGAAAGAGCCCACCGCCGGGCAATGGCTGCGGGCCGAAGGCCACGATCTCCGCCAGATCGAGAGCGAAATCGACGGCGATCTCAAACCGCGGTCGTTTGCGTTGAGCAAGGTCGGCGTAGACCTCGCGGTGGATCTCATCCACGAATCCAAGATGGTCCATAACGTCGCGGCGTATGTACCGGGGAAAACGGCCGAATACATCGTGATTGGGGCGCACTACGACCATCTGGGGTTGGGCGGCGAGCACTCGCTGGCGCCGAATCAGACCGGAACCGTTCATCCTGGCGCGGACGATAATGCTTCCGGCACGGCGGGCGTGATCGAGCTGGCCCGTTGGTTTTCCAAGCAGCCCCAGCCCAAGCGCGGAATTTTGTTCATCACCTTTGCCGGCGAAGAGCTGGGTTTACTGGGAAGCAACTGGTATGTCAACCATCCGGACCTGCCGCAGGAAAACGCCGTGGCCATGCTGAACCTGGATATGATCGGGCGCATCCGCGAGGGCAAGGTGTATGTGAGCGGCGCGCAGACGGGCACGACTTTCGCCAAGATTCTGGAAGAGGTGCAGCCTCCCGCCCCCCTGCATATCGACCAGGGTGGCAGAAACTCCGGCACGAACATGAGCGACGCCAGCGATCACGCGTCGTTCGCTTCGAAGCAGATTCCCGTACTCTTTTTCTTCTCCGGGTTGCACAGCGACTACCACCGGCCCGGCGACACGGCCGATAAGATCGATTCGGCCGACGCGGCCAAGCTCGTCGAGTATGTGGCCGGAGTTACCACCCACCTTTCCGACGCCGAGGATCGCCCGCAATTTGTGCGCGTTGCGCGGCCAACGGGTGGCAACCGTGGCTCCGCATCCGGTAGTACTCAGGGCGGCTATGGGCCATATTTCGGCAGTATCCCCGACTTTAACGAGCCCCCCAAGGGCATGCGCTTCTCCGATGTCCGCGAAGGCAGCCCGGCGGCTCAAGCTGGGCTGAAAGCGGGCGATATCATGATTGAGTTCGACGGCAAGCAGATCGGGAACATCTATGACTTCACCTACGCGTTGCAGGACCACAAACCGGGTGACGAAGTTGCGGTCAAGGTCCTCCGCGGGGACCAGACAATTGAGACCAAAGTACTGCTTTCCTCGCGCCGTTAATCTGGCATACTGAGTTTGCGTAAGACGTTTGGACTCGGAGAAAAATGGTCGCCAGAAAATTACCGCCGTTGATTCTACACCCGTTTGCCGATAGCGGTGGTCCGGATAAGCTCGTCGAAAGTTCGCGCGCCAGCCTGATGATGCAGGGGCTGTTGCCGAGCGGCGAACGGCGGACCGCAGACATCGAGCGAACCCTTCTGGATGGGCGGTTCTGCGAAATTCGCATGCTCTTCTACGTCGGCAAAGACCTGTCGCGCTGGATCGAGCAGTGCATGGAACTGGTCGAGCGTTCCCCGGAAATGCGCGATTCCGGCGTCCATTATCAGAGTTTTGCGGCCTATCTGGTGAGCAATCCACCGGAACCCGTGATCGTAAAGCTGAAAAAATGGGGCGTGGCCGATTACAAATCCATCTTCTCCCGTGCGCTCGGCCTGAATGCCATGTTGGCTGCGGCGCCGGAACGCCACGGCCTGACCGATGATTTTATCCGCAACTATTACCGCTACGCGGACCAACTGTTTCAAATCCGTCAAGCCGAAGTGAAGTTTGCCGATATTTCCGGCTTCGGATTCGATTTTGAGATCTACGCTTCCGGCGAGTATTCCCGCATGCTGGAACGCGAGTGGGCCGGAACTTAGCGGGCTGGTCCCGAAAAATCGGGGACTGAAGTCCCCGTTGCGGGCTAGCAGGCCCGCTCCACCCGGCGATTACTCCCACTTAGCCGGAATCCAACGCTGGCAAGCGATGCCCCAGGGCATCGCGCATTGGTAAGATAGCATCTGAATCAGGTGCTAGCGTGATGTCCCTACATCGTAGCCGGCTGCGAGCCGCCTTCCTGGCGCTGAGCGTGACGCTACTGGTGTGCCTGTTCCCCGCCCCTGGTCTGAGCCAACGAAGTCTTTCCGGCGAGACCAAGCTGCGCCTGATGCTCGACGAGATCGGCAACCTGGGTAGCGTCATGATGATCGCGGCGCACCCCGATGACGAAAACACGGCCCTTTTGGCCTATCTTGCGCGCGGCCGCCATGTCCGAACCGGCTATCTTTCGCTCACGCGCGGCGAAGGCGGACAAAACCTGATCGGCAGCGAGCAGAGTGACGAACTCGGGATCATCCGCACGCAAGAGCTGCTGGCCGCGCGCAAGATTGACGGCGCCGAGCAATACTTCACCCGGGCCATCGACTTCGGATTCACCAAGACGGCCGATGAAACCCTCGGCACCAAGTGGCCGCGCGAGAAAGTACTGGGCGATGTGGTGTGGGCCATCCGGCGCTTCCGGCCCGATGTGATCCTTCTGCGTTTCACCGGAACTCCGCGCGACGGGCACGGACAGCATCAGGCCTCGGCAATTCTGGGCAAAGAAGCATTCACGGCGGCGGCCGATCCGAACCGCTTTCCGGAACAGCTCAAGTACGTCAAGACCTGGCAGGCGCAGCGGCTGATGACCAACCTCCCCAGCTTCAACGAGGAGCAACGGAAGGAAATCGAGAAGATCGCCGGCAAGCTCGAGTTGGATCTAGGGGCATACTCGCCGGAGCTCGGGTACTCGTATAACGAAATCGCGGGCATGAGCCGCAGCCAGCACCGCAGCCAGGCCATGGGCACGGCGGAGCGGCGGGGCGCCGCGCCAAGTTATCTGGTGACAGATCGGGGTGACAAAGCCCGGAAGGATATTTTCGAGAACATCAACATCGGATGGTCGCGTGTCCCGGGAGGCGCGGAAGTAGCAATCTTACTCCAGCAGGCCACGGCCGCTTTTATCCCCGCGCATCCGGAGGCCGTCGTGCCGTTGCTGAGCAAAGCCCGTCCGAAGATGGCTGCTCTGGCCCGTTCCAGCAACGATCCTCTGCTGGCGCGCAAGCTGGAACAACTGGACGAGGCTATCGCCCAGGCTGGCGGGGTGTGGGTGGAAGCTGTATCCGACAAGTACGCGGTAACGCCGGGTGGTGAATTCAAGGTCACTTTGACGGCACTCGCGCGTAATCCCGCGCAAGTTACACTCTCCGGCGCGCGCTTGTCCGGCATGGCGGGCGCTCCCACGGTGGCGATCACTGCCGCCCAACTCACCACCAACAAACCCAGCCAGCATTCCGTGACAGTGAAGGTTCCCGCGTCACAACCCTTGTCGCAGCCGTATTGGCTGCGCATGCCCAAGGAAGGCGCGATGTATTCGGTGGCGGACCTGGAAGAAGTGGGCCGTCCGGAAAATGCTCCCGTGTTGACCGCCGAGTTCCAACTGAAAGTAGGCGGGACGGAGATCACGCTGAAGCGTCCCGTGGAGCATCGCTATGTCGATCGTGTATACGGGGAGCTGACGCGGCCTCTCGCGATTGTGCCTGCTGTCGCGCTGGAGTTTGGCGGATCCGCGCTGGTGTTTGCCGACAGCAATCCGCGCCGTATCCAAGTACCTGTGAAATCGAACGGCGGCAAGGCCGGCGGCGAGGTGCGGTTAACGGTGCCTGCAGGTTGGCGCTATGCGCCTCAGGTTCAGCATTTCGAGTTGGGCGGGACGAATGAAGAGACGGTGGTGAACTTCGACTTGACGCCACCGCCGGGAGAATCGGACGGCAGGGTGTCCGCCATCGCCACGGTGAATTCGCGGCAGATCACAGTGGATACCAGCGTGATTGAATATCCGCACTTCCCTGCCCAGACGCTGTTCCCGGCGGCGGAATCGCGCCTGGTGCGGGTGGAAGTCAAAACGGCCGCCAAGCGCGTCGGCTACGTGGTGGGGGCCGGCGACGAAGTTCCCATTGCCTTGCGCCAGATGGGATGCGAGGTCACTTTGCTGGACCGGGAAGACCTGGTACAAGGGGATCTCAGCCGCTTTGACGCCATTGTGACCGGCGTGCGGGCGTGGAATACGCGGCCGGATTTGCGCGCGAATCATCACCGCTTGTTTCAATACGCCGAAGAAGGCGGCACGGTGATCGTGCAGTACAATGTGCCGGAGGCGAACCCGCGGGGCCGGGCCGCGGGCGGCGGTGGGACTCGGGCGGCTCCCGCCGGCGTGCCCTCCGGCGGAGCGCTCGCGGCCATCACGGGTGCGGCGCCGGACACCACGCAACTGGAACACATGGGCCCTTATCCTTTGCAGGAAAGCCGCGACAACAAGGATCGCGTGACGGTGGAAGAAGCTCCCGTGGTGTTCCCGAATCCGCGGCTTCCGTTGCTGCACGCGCCCAATGAGATTACCAGCAAAGACTTCGAAGGATGGATTCAGGAGCGCGGCGTGAACTTTGCAGTGGAATGGGACCCCAGGTATGTCAGCGTTCTGGAATCGCACGACCCGGGTGAAAAGCCGATGCTGGGAGGCATGCTGTACACGCGCTACGGAAAGGGCGCCTACATTTTCACTGCCTATAGCTGGTTCCGGCAATTGCCGGCGGGCGTTCCGGGCGCCTACCGCGTATTCGCCAACATGCTGAGCGCCGCGAAGACGCAGCAGTGACGGATAAGAAACAGATTCTCGATGAGCCGCCTCCCTTTCTGGGTACGTGGAGGCGGGTCTACAGAATGGTCCTGCTGTATCTGGCGGCGGTCATTTTCTTATTTTGGCTGTTTACCGAACACTACGCCGCATGACCCTACTCGACTGGGCGGTCATGTTCGGCTGGCTGGTGTTTCTGGTTTCCTACGGGCTGTGGCGCGGCCGTGGTTCGAGCAGCGTCAATCAATATCTGCTCGCCGGTAAGTCGATGCCCTGGTATGCCATGGGGCTTTCCATCATGGCAACGCAGGCCAGCGCGATCACGTTTATTTCCACCACGGGCCAGGCGTACGTGGACGGCATGCGCTTTGTGCAGTTCTACTTCGGCTTGCCCATCGCCATGGTGATTCTGTCGGCGACGGCGGTGCCGATTTTCCATCGGGCGAATGTATACACAGCATACGAGTACCTAGAGCAGCGCTTCGACGCGAAGACGCGCTCGCTGGTGACTATCATTTTTTTGATTGGCCGTGGCTTGGGCGCCGGAGTGGCGCTGGCCGCGCCGGCCATCGTGATGTCGGTGGTGCTGGGATGGCCGTTCCATCTGACCACGGTCCTGATGGGTGGCCTGATCATCCTGTACACGGCGGCGGGGGGCATCAAAGCCGTCACCTGGGCGGATGTGCTGCAAATGGGGATGATCATGAGCGCGCTGGTGCTGGCATTAGGCGTCGCACTCTGGAAGCTGCCGCACGACATTTCTTTTTTGGGCGCGCTGCGCATTGCAGGCGCGGCCGGACGTCTGAACGCAATAGATCTGCACTTCGATCTCAACAACCGCTACAACCTGTGGAGCGGCCTCATCGGCAGCACATTCCTGATGCTGGCCTATTTCGGCACCGACCAGAGCCAGGTGCAGCGATACCTGACGGGAAAGTCGATCGGCCAAAGCAGGCTCGGACTGCTGCTGAATGCGATGGCCAAGGTCCCCGTGCAGTTCTTCATTCTGTTCATCGGCGCGATGGTGTTCGTGTTCTTTGTTTTCGAGCGGCCGCCGCTGCTGTTTCATCCGGTGGAGATGAAGCGGCTGGAGCAAGCCGCGGAATATCCGGCGCTGCGGGAGCGTTACCAGCAGGCGCTGGAGGAGCGTCAGACGGCCGCGCGCAAGGTGCGGGACGGGGGGAGCGCGAGCGAGTTTCGCGCCGCGCAGGACCAGGTGAACCAGGTTCGCCGGGACGCCGCCAAGCTAACCCGCGAGTCCGACACGAATTATATTTTTCTGTCGTTCGTGACCAGGTATCTTCCCAGCGGGCTGGTCGGCTTGATCCTCGGTGTGATCTTCAGTGCCGCGATGTCGGCGAGTTCCGGCGAGATCAACTCCCTGGCCACGGTAACGATGGTCGATGTCTATCAGCGCCATTTTCATCGCGACGCGACGGACCGCCATTACTTGTTCGCGTCGAGAGTGGCGACGGTGTTCTGGGGCGCCTACGCGATCGCTTTCGCTAATCTCGCACAAGGTTTCGGCGCGCTGATTGAGCTGGTGAACCAGGTGGGATCGTTGTTTTACGGCAGCATGCTGGGCGTGTTTGTGGTCGCGTTCTTCATGCGCCGCGCGGGAGGCACGGCCGCGTTCTGGGGGGTCATGACCGGCCAGGCGGTTGTGTTCGCGGTCGCGCGCTTCAGTGCGATTGCCTTTCTCTGGTACAACCTGATTGGTTGCTTGGTGGTAGTCGGCGTGGCGTGGGCGATCAGTGTTGCAGCACCGCGTTCAGCGAGCCCTGCCGGTAACCTTCCAGATCCAGCGTGACGTAGTGGAAACCGAGGCCCTTGAAGATCGCGGTGAAGCGCCGCGCCATCTCCGGCGTCATCGCGCGCTCCAATTCTTCCGGAGCAACTTCGATGCGCACAACTTCGCCGTGGAAGCGAACGCGGAACTGACGGAAGCCGAGCGCCCGGATGGCGTCTTCGCCCCGGTCGACGGTCTTGACGTTCTGGATGGTGACGGGCGTTCCGTAAGGAATCCGCGAACTGAGGCATGCGGATGCCGGGCGATCCCAGGTAGAGAGGCCCGCTCGTTTTGATAGCTCGCGGATCTCGGCCTTGGTGAGACCCGCTTCGACCAGCGGGGCTTTTACCTCGTGCAGCTTCGCGGCACGCTGGCCCGGACGGTAATCTCCCAGGTCATCCACATTCACGCCATAAACGACGTGGGCGATGCTCCGTTCTTTGGCGACTTCATCCAGGCGCGTGAACAGTTCGTCTTTGCAGTGAAAGCAGCGGTCGGGATTATTCGCGACGTAATCGGGGTTGTCGAACTCGCGCGTGAGGATGTATTCGTGGCGGATGCCGTGCTCGCCGGCGAAGGCCTCCGCGTCGGCTTTGTGCGATTCCGGCAGCGAAGCCGAATCCGCGGTGATGGCGACTGCGTTGCTTCCCAGAACGCGGTGGGCGGCCCAGGCCAGATACGCGGAATCCGCGCCGCCGGAATAGGCGACGACGACGCTGCCCATTGCTTCGAGCGCGGCAAATAAGCGGCGCTCTTTTTCGTCCATAATTCTATTGTAAGGTTTCCCTCCCGATGCGCGCTGTTCTCATCCTGGTACTTGCTCTCGCGGCTCTCGCCGCCGATCCGGCTTATCAACGCTACATCGCCGAATGGCGCGCCCGGCAGGAGGCGGCTCTTAAGGCCGAGGACGGCTGGCTCACTGTCGTCGGACTCGACTGGTTGAAGGAAGGCGAGAACCGCGTCGGATCTCATCCGAATTTCGAAGTGAGGCTCCCCAAGGCGGCACCGGATAAGGTGGGCACGCTGACCCTGCGCGCCGGCAAGGTGCGTTTCCGGCCCGAGAAGGGCGTGGCGGTAACTTTCAATGGAACACCGGCGTTCGAGACGGAACTGAAGCCCGATGTCACGCCGCGGTACGACAAGCTGGCTGTCGGCCGGATCAAGTTCTTCGTCATCCAGCGCGAGCAGCGGTTCGGCGTGCGCATCAAGGACAACGACAGTGCGGCGCGGCGGCAATTTAGCGGGCTCCAATGGTTTCCGGTGGACGAATCCTGGAAAGTCCCCGCGAAATACGTGCCCTACGACAAACCGCGTAAGTTTGCCTTCGAGACTCTAGCGGGTTTGCGGGAGGAAGCCGAAGCGCCCGGGTACGTGACCTTTCAGCGCGCGGGCAAAGAGCACCGGCTGGAACCGGTGGCCGACGGCGCGGAGTTCTGGTTCGTGATGCGCGACCAGACCAGCGGCAAGACCACGTACGGCGCGTCGCGCTTCCTTTACGCGCCCATGCCCAAGGCCGGCATCGCGCGGCCGGGAACGCTGGAGATCGACTTCAACAAAGCCGAGAATCCACCGTGCGTGTTCACCGATTACGCCACCTGTCCGCTGCCTCCGCCACAGAATCGTCTGCCGGTTGCGGTGACAGCAGGTGAAATGATGTACGGGAAGCGCCACTGAGCGGGATGATCTCCAGCTGATCGGCAACCCGCGGCGGCTGAAGCCACCGTAGCAGGCTGAAGCCCGCTCCACCACACAAGCGCAAAGGCCGCGAAGGCGAGGCGCCAAGTGAACCGGCAACCCGCGGCGGCTGAAGCCCGCTCCATCACACGCCTCGATAGAAGCAAACTAGAACCGCGGCGCGCGTAGTTACTCTTCGCTAATTGTTACGCTCTTGAGTTGATCGCCCTGTTGAGTCGCGTTCACGATGTCCTGGCCCTGGAGCACCTTTCCGAAAACCGTGTGCTTGCCGTTGAGCCAGTCGGTCGCGATATGCGTAATGAAGAACTGGCTTCCGTTGGTGCCCGGACCGGCGTTGGCCATGGAAAGCGAACCAATCTGGTGCTGGTGCGGGTTGCCTTTGCATTCGTCTTCAAAGCGATAGCCGGGCCCCCCGCGTCCGGTACCAGTGGGGTCGCCACCCTGAATCATGAAATCCGCGAGGACTCTGTGGAACACGGTGCCATCATAGAAGTTCTCTCGCGCCAGAAATACGAAGTTATTGACGGTTTTGGGCGCTTCTTTCGCGAATAGCTCGCAGACGATTTCGCCGCGGGACGTGGTGATCGTAGTCGTGTACTTCTTGGCGGGATCGATCGCCAGCGCAGGCGGGTTGGGATATTGTTTGGACATTCGCTTCAGTGTAGCGGGAAACTAAAGAGTAGTGTTACGCCGATTCCTCCAATTCGCATTCGCGGCCGTGGCCGCTATTCATCTATTTTGGGGAGGCAGTCTGTTCGCGCTGCGCACCGTGAATCCGCCTACCACGGGCGTTCAAGTACAGAGGCGCTGTTCCAACGTTCTCCGTACAAGAAACGCTATACCTTCATGCCCCTGTCGCGGATCTCGCCGGAGGTTCAGCACTCCGTAGTCTCGGCTGAAGACGGAAGCTTCTACCAGCACCACGGAATCGATTGGGCTGAGCTGTGGAAAGTGACTGAGGAGAGCGAGCGTATGCGTGGAGCGTCGACTCTGACGCAGCAACTCGTGAAAAGCCTCTTCTTCACGACGCATCGCAATCCCTTGCGAAAGCTCTGTGAGTATACGCTGGCGCCGATGGCGGACAGAATCCTCGGCAAGCGCCGCGTACTGGAACTGTATGTAAACGTCGTCGAATGGGGTCCCGCGGGTGTGTTCGGCGTCGAGGAGGGGGCAAAGTTCCACTACCAAGTAACCGCTTTGCAGTTGACGCGCGAACAAGCGTCAAGAATGGCGGCGGTCCTTCCCGCGCCCCGGCGCTGGCACCCCGCGCGCATGGATGATTACAGCGCCATCATCCTGGCTCGCATGGGCAGGGTTGGCTGGTAAAGCCGGCTGGTAGACGCGGCTAGGAAAATCCCATCCAACGGTTGGAGAGATCCGCCCCCAGTACAGAATCTGCCGTATAGATAGAGCCGTGCCCCTGCGGGCACATTACTTCCTGGCCGGCGTTCTCCAGTAACACCTGCCCCGGCGTACCGATGCGGATGGGCTGGTGCATGCGGTGGAGACACACACGGCAACGGCCCGGCTGATCGCGGAAGGCCCACAGCAGGATCATCGCGATCGCGGAGTAGTACAGCCAGACATTGAGCGCACCGGTTCCCGGGCGGATACCTCCGGTCACGCCGAGCCGCGTGACGCGGCCAAATTCGAATATGAAAAGAGAGAGAGCGGTTAGCGGCAGCGCGCTCTTCAGCACGAAGAAGCCCCAGAAGTGGCGCGCCATCGGCCAGGGGATGCTGCGGCGCCGGTCGCGATACAGATTGAAAGCGGTCCAACCAAGAATTACGGTAATGGCCGCAACGAAGTCGAATCCGTAGGACCACGCCGGGCGGTAGACCAGGTCCGCGATGGGTGTCGCGCGCACGGAAAAGTTACGGCGGGCGATTCCAGCGCGCACCAACAATTGCCGCAATTCTTCTTCGGCGCCATCGCGATTTACTCCCGGACGGAGGCGGGCCACGCCGCCTCGCAAAGCCAGCCACCAGCGGCGCGCGGTAACAGACGGCTCCGGCGCGGCGGTGACCCAAACGGAGATAGGCGCAGAAAGAAATGAGAAGCTGTGTGGCATCACGCCCACCAAACGCATGGGATGGCCGCCAATATCGTAGCTCCGTCCGATGGCGGCTGGGTCCGCGCCAAGGTCGTTCTTCCAGAAATCGTAACTGGCGAGAAAGCTGTCGAGGCCGCTCAAGGGCTGTCCCATGGAGGGGCCGGCGCCGAGCACATTAAAGAATTCCGGACCGGCTTCGGCAGCGGTGATTTCGCGCTGGCCGCGCGCGGAATGGAACACGGTGCTGCTCCATGAATACGTCGCCACGCCTTCCAGGCTGTGGGAATGTTCGCGGAATTCGTATAGCTCGCGATCCCGGAAGCCAAGGCGTATTCCAAAGAACGGCGGACCCTGCGCGAGGACCACGACGCGGTCCGGTTCTCGATACTTCAGCGGACGCGCGTAGTGGCGCAGCACCTGGAAGCCGCCGCTGGCGATGGCGAGGAACACGAGGAGAGCGGCGCCGAACCCTAGGCAGAAAGCCGGTGTACCGAACTGCTCCGCCGAGAAACGGGCGCGCAGCGCAGAGCGCAACGCCCGCCTCGTGTGTCCTAGAAGCGCAAAGCGGCTGTCAGGAGTCCCGGAAGCGGCGGCGTCCAGGGTCCACTCGAAGAACGTGCCGGTGTACTCCTCGCGCCACTCGTCGCGCAGGCGAGCCGGAACAAGCTTCTCCGCCAGAATCACCGCCATGCGGCAGACGGAAGGCGAAATTGGAAACGCCGCCAAGCGCTTCTATTCTAGCTAGTGCGTTTCCGCGGTGGCAGGGGTGGCGCAAAATTTGTTGAACGCTTCCGTCAGAAGCTGGGCGATCTGATAGGCGTCGCGGCGCTCGATATCGCTACGATGCAGCATGTATACGGGCTTGCCGTCCTGGAACAGGGCGACGGAGGGCGACGATGGCGGGTAATCCTTGAGGATCGCCCGCAGGTGCGCGGTGGCGGCGTCGTCCCCACCCGCAAACACCGTGGCGGCTTTGGCCGGGCGTACGGGGTTTTGCAGCGCCAAGCCGATGCCCGGCCGGGCCTTGCCGGCGGCGCATCCGCAAACCGAGTTCACCACCATCATGACGGTGCCCGGGGAGGCCAGGACACGGTCCACATCTTCCGGTGTCCGGGTTTCCTCGACACCAAAGCGCGTCAGGTCTTCCCGCATGGGGATCAAAAAACGTTCAGGATAGGCCATTGCTTTGAATGTAGCAGAATCGAGTATCATACGGCGAGGAGACGGCAATGAAAAAACTGGCTGTACTTGCATTTCTGGCCGTGCAGGTCACGTGGGGGCAAGCGGCGCCGGTCCGCGTGTTCTCATCTAATGGGGTGAGGACCGCGTTCCTCCAATTGAAGGCCGACTGCGAGCGCGCGATTGGGCATCCGCTGGTGATCGAATTCGGATCGACGGCACAACTGCGCCGGAAAATCGATGCTGGAGAGGCCTTCGACATGGCGATCCTGACGCCGGAAGCCACGGCGGACCTGACCAAGCAAGGAAAGATCATGGCCGGGACGGCAGCCGAGATCGCCAGCGTCGGCGTGGGGTTCGGCATCCGCCAGGGTTCGCCCAAGCCCGATATCTCCAGCCCGGAGGCCGTCAAGCAAACGCTGCTGAAGGCCAAGTCTGTCGCCATCGCCAAGGAGGGCGCCAGCCGCGGCACCATCGATAAGATGTACGAAAAGCTGGGCATCGCGCCGGCTCTCACGGCGAAGACGCTGTATGAGGACGGGACGGAGAAGGTTGGCGAGGCGGTGATGGCGGGCAAAGCGGATTTGGACATTCTCCCCCTCAGCGAGATTCCGCTGGTGAAGGGTATGGTTGTAGCGGGGCCGCTGCCGGGAGACTTACAGAATTACTTGAGATTTAGTGGCTCAGTTGCTGTAAAAGCGAAAGATCCAGCAGCGGCGAAGAAGGCGATTGAGTTCTTGACTTCCGCCGCGGCCAAGCCGGTGTTTAAGTCGAAGGGGATGCAGTAGGGGTGTAGTTACCACAACACGGTTAACCTACTTGCCAAATATAACCAAATAGGTTAATATAGTTCCGTGGAGAAGCGGACACCGCACTCGAAACTGGTGGCCGTCAAGAACCTGATTGCGTCGGGCAGGGTCCGCGCTACGGTTTCGGCACTCGCTGGCGGGGCGGCCCTAGGGTTCGGCTTCGAAGAGATCGTCGGCATCGTCGCGGCGCTTACACCGCGCGACTTTTACAAGAGCATGACGACGCACGCCGATCACCGCATCTGGCAGGACGGCTACCGCCCGAAGAAACCGGCCGGCGATGTCTCTCTGAAGCTTACGGTTATCGACGACGTGCTGATCGTTCATTCAAGGAACTATGAGGGAAAGGAGCCGTGCCATGAAATGCCCATCCTGCGGAGCGGCGAAACTGGTGCGTGACACACGCGATATTTCCTACACCTACAAAGGTGAAACAACGACGATTCCGGGTGTACGCGGCGATTTTTGCCCGGCCTGCGGAGAAAACGTCCTCGCCGCCGCGGAATCGAAACAGGTCAGCGCGGCGATGCTGGAGTTCAACAAGCAGGTGAACGCTTCCATTGTCGATCCCGCTTTTATCGCGCGCGTGCGCAAGAAACTCGCGCTCGACCAGCGGCAGGCCGCAGCGGTCTTCGGCGGCGGGCCGAACGCGTTCTCCCGCTACGAGAACGGCAAGACCAAGCCCCCGCTCGCGCTGGTGAAACTGCTCATGCTGCTCGACCGTCACCCCAACCTGCTGAACGAGGTCCGGGCCGGGTAATAGACCGGTGCCAGATATTGTGTTTGAGTGTACTGTCCCGCGTTTCCCGACAGTCCGAAGCTCCCCCTCGGCCTACTTCCCCTCCAGCACCGCCCTCGCCCCCTCCGGCAGCTTCCCTCGGTTTATCACGAATTGGCTGACCTGCCAGAGTTGTTCGTCACTGAGTGTGGGCTTGTAGCCGGGCATGCCGGTCAGGCGGATGCCGTTGGCGACGATCCAGTAATCCTGGCCCACCTGCTCATTGCCGAAAGTCTTTTGGTCGAAGAACTGCGGGGGCGCGGGGTACATGCCCTTGGATGCCGCCGAGGGCGTACTGCCGGGCAAGCCGTGGCAGCCGACACAGTGCTCGCGGTAGATCTTGGCGCCGGCGACCAGGTTCTCTTCACTCGCTGGCAGGCCGGCTTTCTTAGGAGCTTCGCGGGCGATGCGCGCTTGCACGGCGGTCCCCGCGAGCAGTTCCTCGAAGGGAATCATCGGCCCGTCCACCGCCACCGGTACGTAGCCGAAGCGCAGGTACAGGATCGCGATCACCGGAAGCATGATACAGCCGGCGATCATTCCGATGAAGAAGAGCTTCACGGCCTTATTTCGCCGACTGGATTTTCACCAGGGGCTGTGCGGGCTGGTCCGGGATGCCACTCTTGAGCGTCTGCGGCGAGCGGAAGAAGTCGAAGTAGGAAACGTAGTGCACGCAGCTCACCGTGCAGTAGGGGGCGCACGGCTTTTCGCTGAGATACTCGCGGCGGATGTCTTGGCGCGTGTACTGTTCCAGAGGGGTTCCCGGATAGCCGCGCTGCTGCGAGCAATAGTGCACCAGGCCGTCCTCGCAGATGTACATGTAGCGGGCGCCCGCGCGGCAGCGCCAATCGTTGGGCTTACCCTGTGCGATGGCGTCCTGAAAATAATTGAGCTGCGCGAAATTGCGGTTTTCCAGCGCCTTCATCTCGTGATAGACGGCTCGCTCGCGATCCCCTAGCGGGCGCAACTGGCCGTCGCCGTCGTGGATGATACCGACGGTCGCTGAGAATCCGAGTTCCAACGCCCGGCGTCCCACCACCAGCGCGTCATTCGGATTGTGGATGCCGCCGCCGACCACGGAGTTGATGTTGACGTGGAAGTCGGCGTATTCCGCCAGCATCTGGAGCTTCTTGTCGAGCACCTTGAGGCTCTTTTTCGAGACATCGTCGGGCATGACGTTGTCGATCGAGATCTGCATGTGATCGAGCCCGGCCTGGTTCAATTTTTCGATGCGGTCGGGCATCAGCAGATAGCCGTTGGTGATCATGCAGGCCAGCACGCCGCGGTGGCGCATGGCCGCGATGATGTCATCCAGATCGGGGTGCAGCATGGGCTCGCCGCCGGAAAGCGTGATGATGCTGGTTCCCAGGTCGGCCAACTTGTTGATCCGCCGGATCACGACATCGGTGGGTACGGGGGCTGAAACATCGTCGTACTCATTGCAGTAGGTGCAGGAAAGGTTACAACGGCGGATCGGAATGATGTGCGCCATGATGGGGTGGCGCGTCGATAACGCCCCATGCGCGATCAGCCGGAACTCGCGCATTCTGCGAGTGAAAGCTTTCCAACTCCGGCGGGCTGACGAGGCTTTGGTGGCCATTTAAAAACGGAAGGGCTTCCCTTTATTAAAACATAGGTGACGCCCATTGGTTAGCATTGGCCCGAGAGTATTGGGCTGCGAAATCTACTTATTCGCATGATCCGTACTCTCAGTGTTCTTCTGGCAACTAGCCTGCTGTGTCGAGCAGATGACCGGGGTATCCTGGCGATTCGCGTGGTAGAGGGCGGCGATGTGGTTTACGCGGTGGGTTCCCGCGCCACCCGCGGCATCACGGTACTTGTAAGTGACGAGGCCGGCCGGCCCGTGGATGGTGCGACGGTAAGCTTTGCGCTCCCGGCAGAGGGTTCTGGCGGCGTATTCCCTTCCGGCTCCCGCATGGAGATCGTCAACACCCGCGACGGAGGCCGGGCCAGTGTGTGGGGGATGCGGTGGAACCGCACTCCCGGGCATTTTGAAGTGCGAGTTACGGCGGTCAAGGGCCAAGCCCGCGCCGCGGCGGCCGTCGCGCAGTATTTGAGCGAAGCGACTGAGTTGAAAACCGTGAGTCCGCGAGGCTCCGGCAGCCATAAGATTCTATGGATCATTTTGGCCGGAGGCGCGGCGTCAGCGGTGGCGGGAGGGGCGGGCAGAGGTTCGGCGAGTTCCGGCGCATCAGCACCCGTAGCAGCAAGCTTGACCGGTGTGCGCATCGGAACTCCGACCATCACGGTGGGGCGGCCATGAAAGCACTTCTGTTTCTTGCCGCGAGTCTGTTCGCCTGCGGTCAAATCGATCAGCCGCGGATCGGGGTCATGCTGGACCAGCGCGGGAACGCGCGCGCGGTGATCGGCGTGGCCGGCAGCGCGACCACCAGTGAACCCATCTGGCAGGGAGTGTCGTCACTGGCATGCTCCGCACAGGTATGCGTTGCGAAGGTGCAAAACGCCCTGCTGCTGTCTTCGGGAGAGACGGTGGAGGCGCCTCCGGGTCAGGCTGTTGTGGCCATCGAAGGGGGCACGGTTTACGCGTATTTTGCCGCCGTTGGCCAACTGATGCAATGGCGTGACGGGCAGCTCGAACCGGTGCACGATGCGCCAGACGGAGAACTGTTGGATTTGCGGGTGGCTCGTGATGGCCTTCAGTATGCCGTCCGGCGCGCGGGCGGTGTGTGGGCCGGCGGTGAGTACCTAGGCGATGCCACGGCGGTTCTGCTTCTGGACGGCGGGGCGCTGCTGGCCACCGGCGAACAGGTCCGCCTGCTGCGGCCCGACGGAACGGAAATGGCTTTTCCCGTCCCCGGCGTGGCGTCCTTCGTCCGGATGAGTGACGGCTACGTGCAGATGATCGCGCCCCATGGCATGTGGGCGCTGCGCATCGAGCCGGGTCACGAACAGGTCTTTCTATTGCCGGGAGTTTCTCAAGAATGACGGCGCGTCTTCTGGTTCTCGCGCTGCTGCTGCCGCTGGCGTTGCAAGCGCAAGTTGTCCTGATGTCGCTGAACGGGATCAAGGAGACTCCGGTCGGGACGGGATACACCTACGGCGAGGTTGCCGCCGGGGATGCAGTTGATGTGCGCTTCCACGCGCGCAACCAAAGCAGTGGGTCCATGACGATTACGAATCTCAAAGTAACGGGCGCTGGGTTTTCGATTGTCAACACCTCCTCGACGCCGTTCGTGGTTGCTCCCGGAGGGGTGATGGCCGTCTTCGTCCGGTTCCTGATGACCCAGACGGGCGACTACAGTGGAACGCTGCAAGTCACCTGGAAGGACGCGGCGGGCCAGTCCAGCAGCGTCACGGCCAGTCTTCAGGCCACTGCAGTGCCTGCGCCCGTGGTGACCGTGGCCGCTCCCTGCACCGGTCCGGACACAACGAAAACCATCAGCTTCGGGCGCAGCCAGCAATTCACAAAAGTGAGTTGTACGTTGACGATTCAGAATCCAGGGAGTCAACCGTTTCCCGTAACGCTCGGCGCGTCGATCCCCAACAGCGGGTTTTCGGCCGGAAATGGGAACAGCGCGGCGGTGGCGGGCGGCCAGACCGGCACGTTCGTATACACCTTCAACGCGCCCGCGGCGCTGGTGTACACAGCGCCGCTCACCGTCGGCCCGCGCACGTACACGCTTTATGGCGTAGGTTACTCAGCCGCGCTGCCCGAACCCGTCTGGACGTTCGATCGCCCCACGTTCTCAAGCGGAGAGCAACACACGCTGAGCGTGGCGCTGGCGGGACCGGCGCCGGTGGCCGCATTCGGTAATTTGCGCCTGACGTTCACTTCGGCGGCTTCATCGATTACGGACGATTCGGCGATCCAGTTTGTTGCCACCAGCAAACGTATTGCATCGTTCACGGTGAAAGCCGGCGAGACGGCAGTATTGATCAACTGCCAGCCGAACACTATCTTTGCGACGGGTACAACGGCGGGCCGGATCACACTCACGCTGGAGCCCGGGGCTTTTGGAATTACGGGAGATCCATCGACCTCGATCAATATCGCCCCGGCTTCCATTTCTATCGCCGCGTCGAGCGCCACCCGCGTGGCCAACAATCTCCAGGTAGTCGTGACCGGATTCGATAACACCTACACGATCGGACCGATGTCATTCACGTTCTATGACCGCGCGGGTGGTGTGATCGCGTCGGCCATGCAAAGTGATTTGTCTTCCAGCTTCCGCTCGTTTTACCAGGGCAAACTTTTGGGCAGCTCATTTCTGGTGCGGATCACGTTTCCGGTCACGGGCGATGCCACCTCCGTCGGCGGGATGGAGGCGGCATTGGACAATTCGGCGGGTTCCGTTCGCACACAACGGATTACTTTTCCCTAAGCGCCTTCTCTACACTTGATATGTGATCCCCGTGGCCCTCACCATCGCCGGTTCGGACCCCAGCGGAGGGGCCGGCTTGCAGGCCGACCTGAAGACCTTCCACCGCTTTGGCGTCTACGGCGAAGCGATACCGACCCTTATTACGGTACAGAACTCTCTACGCTTGACCCGCGTGGAGCACTTGGCTGCCGACCTGGTTGAAGCGCAAATACAGGCGGTACTCGAGGACATGCCGCCGAATGCGGCCAAGACCGGCGCTCTGGGGTCGCGGAGTGTCGTGGAAGCGGTGGCATCGCGGGCCCGCGGCTTTTCCTTCCCGCTGGTCGTCGATCCGGTGCTATCCGGAACTCTCGGCGGGCTCCTCGGCGAAGGCGCGTTCGACGCTCTGATCGCACACTTGCTGCCGCGGGCGTTTCTGTTGACTCCCAATTTGCGGGAAGCTTCCGCCATCACGGGTCTTGCGGTCCAGGATCGCGACAGCATGCTCGCCGCGGGAAAGACAATCCTCGCGCTCGGCGCCAAGAACGTGCTGGTCAAGGGCGGGCATCTCGCGGGAAATGCGCTGGATCTGCTGGTCACCGGCGCGGGCGCGATCCACGAGTTCAACACGGAGCGCATCGAGACGCCCCACACGCATGGCAGCGGGTGCACCTACTCGGCGGCGATCACGGCGGAGTTGGCCAAAGGAGTTCCGTTGGCCGATGCCATCCTCAGCGCCAAGCGCTTCGTTACGGAGGCGATCGCCAGCAATCCGGGTCTCGGTTCCGGCCATGGCCCGCTGAATCATTTCGCCTGAGATTGTCGCCCGCGGCCACGCACTCATCACAGGAGTGAATCTCGATTCCATAGATAACCTGGTCCTTGCATGGATCACGCCGCTGGCGATCGCCTTCCTGATCGGCGGTCTGGACGACCTGGCGGTGGACCTGGCGTGGCTATCGACGTTGTACCCTCTCCGCCCGAACCGCCCGCAGCCCAATGCCGCGCCCGTGCCCATCGCTATCCTGGTGCCGCTGTGGAAGGAACATGCCGTGATTACCCGGATGCTGGAGCACAACCTCGCGGCCATCCGTTAGCCCGAATATCACTTCTTCGTTGGTGTTTACGCCAACGATCCGGAAACCGAGGACGCGGTCGCGGCCGTATCGGAGCGCTATCCCAGCGTGCATCTTGCCATCTGCCCGCATGACGGGCCGACGTCCAAGGCCGATTGCCTCAACTGGATCTATCAACACCTGGGCCTATACGAGGAGCACCATAACATCTCATTCGAAATCATCGTGACGCACGACGCCGAAGACCTCATCCATCCCGAGGAGCTGCGCTGGATCAATGCTTACGCCGTGCATCACGATTTCATCCAGATCCCGGTGCTGGCGCTGGCGACACCGTTTTGGTCCGTCATCCACGGCGTTTATTGCGATGAGTTTGCCGAATATCATACGCGGGACATGGTGGTGCGCTCGCGGTTTGGTTGTTTCGTGCCGGGCTCGGGCGTCGGCACCGGTTATCGCCGCGCCGCGCTTGAAGAATTGGCGCGAGTGTCTTCTAATCGTGTGTTCGAACCGGTCGCTCTGACCGAAGACTACGAGAGCGGCTTGCGCATCCACCGGCTGGGATTCCGCCAGGTGTTCGTTCCTCTAACCCGGCTGGGCGCCAACGATTTCGTAGCTACGCGCGAATATTTCCCCAAGAAATGGCGCACGGCGATCCGCCAGCGCACCCGTTGGGTGATGGGCATTGCCCTGCAAGGGTGGGAACGCTTTGGATGGTCCGGGTCTCTCGGCGACTGGTATTGGCTATGGCGGGATCGCAAAGGTCTGATCGGGAGCCCGTTGGGGGTAATTGCGAACGCCATCCTGCTGTATGGTTTGGCGACGGCACTGTGGACCCGTTTCACACCGCTGCAATCGACGCTCACATCGGCGACCCTGGGCCTCCAGATATGGCGGACAATGTTCCGGATGGGTTGCGTGGCCCGAGTCTACGGGCTCAAGTTTGCCTGCGGAGTTCCCGTACGCGCCTTTTGCGCCAACGCCCTGAATGCAGGAGCGACCGTGCTGGCGGTGATGCGGTACGCCGTCGCCAAGGCGCGGGGACGCCCTCTGCGCTGGCTCAAGACGGAGCACTCCTATCCCAGCCGGACGACTTTGTTAGCGCATAAGCGCAAGCTCGGTGAGATTCTGGTCGCGGCGAGCCAGATAAGCGCAGGCGCGCTGAAGGAGTCGCTCGCAACGTGGTCAAAGACAACACCCTTGGGAGCGCACTTGGTCCAAAGCGGCCTAATCACGGAAGACGCGCTGTATGATGCCTTAAGCTTCCAGCAAGGCTTGCCGCGCACGCAAATCGTAGCCGGCGAAATCGCGCCACGTGTGGTGCGGGTGCTGCCGCGACTGGTCACCCGCGACTGGCGGGTGCTCCCGTTCAAGATTGAGGACGGCAACCTGTATCTTGCCGGACCGGACTTGCCGACCGCCGGGATGAGTTCGGCCCTCGCCGGCCACACTGCGCTCGCGCTCCGGTTCCACTTGGTCACTCCGACCGAATACGAAAAGCTTGCTGACGCGCTACTCTAACTCAGGAGAGTTCGCGCACCATGGATTCCTTGGCGGCAGCCGCGCTTCAGGCACGTGAAAACGCCCATGCTCCGTATTCGAAATTCCGCGTAGGGGCCGCTCTGGAGGACTCCCAGGGCCGCGTGCACACCGGCTGCAATGTGGAAAACGCGACCTACGGCCTGACCGTTTGCGCCGAGCGCGTCGCCGTGCTGAAGGCGATTTCGGAGGGTGTCCGATCGTTCCGGCGTATCGCCATCGCGGCGGACACCGAAAATCTGACGCCTCCCTGCGGAGCCTGCCGGCAGATCCTGTGGGAATTCTGCGGCGATATCGAAGTGGCGCTGGTGAATCCCCGCGGCAAGATGGAAACTCTCCCCTTGAAAACCCTGTTCCCGAGAGCGTATGACCGGTCGTTCCTGTAAGCTGTGTTGGCTTCTCCTTTTGTTTGTGATCCGCGCGCCCGCGCAGGCACAAGGGCAGACCCAGGTGGACGCGATTTGGAGCGCCCGCTGGGTAGTCACGATGGACCCGCGGCGCCGCGTGATCGAGAACGGCGCCGTTGCCGTCAGCGGGGACCATATTGTCGACGTCGGAGCGAGAGCCGACATTGATCGGCGCTATCGCGCTGCCCAACGCCTCGACCGGCCCGACGCGATGCTGACTCCTGGGCTGATCAACACGCACACGCACGCGGCGATGTCCTTGTTCCGCGGCATCGCCGACGACATGAACTTCCAGGACTGGCTGCGGAAGTTCATCTTTCCGGCGGAGGCCAAGAACGTCGACCGCGAATTCGTGCGTTGGGGCACACGTTTAGCCGCGCTGGAGATGGCACTTTCCGGAACCACGACATATGTCGACATGTATTATTTCGAGGACACCGTTGCCGAGGTCACCAAACAGGCCGGGTTGCGCGGCGTGCTGGGGCAAACGGTGATCGGCTTCCCCGCCCCGGACTTCAAGACGCCGCGGGCCTCGCTGGCGGCGACCGAGCAGTTATTCAAGCAATACGCGAATGATCCGCTGATCGTTCCCGCAGTAGCGCCGCACGCGATCTACACAGTGCCGGACGACGTGCTCCGTGCCACCCGCGCGCTCGCCAACCGCTACCAGAAACCGTTGGTGATTCACCTCTCCGAAACTAAAACCGAAAACGACGAGGCCCTGGCAAAGCGAAAGCTGACTCCCGCGGCGGCACTAGAGTCGTTGGGCGTGCTGACCGGCTGGACCGTGGCCGCGCACGGTGTCTGGCTCAGCGATGCCGATATGTCCGTCCTCAAACGGCGTGACACAGGCCTGGCCCACAATCCTTCGAGCAACATGAAACTGGCGAGCGGAGTCGCGCCCGTCGGGAAGATTCTCAGCCTGGGGATCGCCATGGGGCTGGGTACGGATGGCGTGGCGGGCTCCAACAACGACCACAATATGTTCGAAGAGATGGATCTGGCCGCGAAGCTTCAGAAAGTGACCACCGGCAATCCGCGCGCGCTTCCCGCATCGCAGGTATTGGAAATGGCGACGATCACCGGAGCGCGGGCGCTGCATATGGACCAACTGATCGGGTCGCTCGAAAAGAACAAACGCGCCGACATGATCGCGGTGAACATCGCCGCACCGCACGCCGTGCCGATGTACAACGTCTACTCGCAGTTGGTTTACGCCCTGAAAGGGAGTGACGTAACCGACGTCATGGTCAACGGACGAACCATCGTGCGCGATCGCCGGATGCTCACGCTGGATGCGGGCGCTGTGCTGGCCAAGGCCGCCGAATACAGAGAGCGGATCAAGAAGTCACTAGGGATGCAGTAACCGGCCTAGGGTCGCGTCAATTTAGGGCCGCCCCAGCCTCCACCGCCCGGCGTCTCGATTCGCAGACACTCACCCGCCGTGATTTCAAAGCGCGTTTTAGCGGGGATTTCGCGCTGGCGCGCAGCCGTGATCAGCATATTGCGCCCGGGTTTGCCGGACTTTCCGCCGGCGAGTCCGTAGGCCCCGCGTGTTCGCCGGTCGGAGAGGATCGTGACTTCCGCCGGCACCAGGAAACGCAACTCGCGCACAATGCCGTCGCCGCCGCGGTGGCTCCCTGCGCCGCCCGAATTCTTGCGGACACGATAGCTTTCGATGCGCATCGGATACTCGTGCTCGAACGCTTCCACTGGCGTGTTCCAGCTATTGGTCATGTGGGTGTGGCGCGCGTTGTGGCCCGCGCCTTGTATCGACGCACCCATCCCGCCGGCGATGGTCTCGTAGTAGGCAAACGGGCGGCCGTCGGGGCGCAGCCCGCCGAAACTCAGGTTATTCATGGTGCCGCAACTCGCGGCGGGAATACGATCCGGAGCAGCTTTGGCCAGCGCGCCCAGGATGACATCGGTAATGCGCTGCGACGTTTCCACATTGCCCGCCGCCATCGCCGCCGGCGGCCTGGCGTTGACGATGCTGCCCTCTGGGGCGATGATGCGCACCGGGCGGAGAATTCCCGCTGTAAATGGAATTTCTTCCGCTACCAGGCAGCGAAACACGTACATCGCCGCGGCCGTGGTTACGGCCAGATTCGCGTTCACCGGGCCATCCACCTGCGCGCTGGAACCGGTGAAATCCACCGTCGCGCTGTCGCCGGCGATGGTTACCGCCACACGAATGGCGAGTAAGCCTCCTTCCGGCCGGTCACTCTCCAGATAATCTTCGAAGCGATAAGAACCGCGCGGCAACCGACGCAGTGTCGCGCGCATCATGCGTTCGCTGTAGTCCTGCAACTCGCGCATATTGCGCCGCACGGACGGCTCCCCGTACTTGGCGGTGAGTTCCAGCAGTCTCACCTCCCCGCGATGGAGCGCCATCAACTGCGCCATAAGGTCGCCTTCGCGCTCTAATGGCGTCCGCACATTGGCCAGCACTAGCGCGAGCAAGTCGCGATCCATCTTCCCGCCGCGCCGGATCAGAATGGGGGGGATGCGCAAGCCTTCCTGATAAATCTCGCGCGCCAGAGGCATGGACCCCGGGCTCATTCCGCCTACATCGGCATGATGCGCGCGGTTCGCCACATAATACGCCGGCTTTTTCCCTCCGCGCGTGTACACAGGAGCCACCGCCGTGATATCGGGGAGATGGGTCCCTCCACGAAATGGATCGTTCACCAGTGCGACGTCGCCGGGTTGAAGGTCGAACGCCTGGCGCACGGCGCTTACCGATAAAGGCATGGCGCCCAGGTGAACCGGCATGTGGTCACCCATAGCCACCGTTTCGCCGCGCGAATCATACACGGCGCAGGAGTAATCGCGGCGCTCTTTGATATTGGCGGAATACGACGTCTTGCGCAGTACCACACCCATCTCTTCCGCGATGGAGGTTAACAAGTGCCGGAACAGTTCGAGTTCGATCGCCTTCATAAACGCTAGCGGCAGTCGGCCAGGCGGATCTTGAAACTTGCGATCCCCGCCCAATTCCGGCCGCCTCCTTTTTCCAGGTGGTAAGCGCCGCCGGCAGAATCCGCGCGCAACCGCAATCCGGAAGAATTCGCTGGCCGGGCGTCCCTGATGCGCAGAGGAACGTTGCTCACTTGCCGGATTTCCCAATTGTCGCCACCGGTCATCGTGCCATAGAGTTCCTGCCGGACGGCCTTGCCACGGCTGGCATCCAGGATCAACTCAGCAACGTTCAGCGAGTTGAAATGGAATTGAGCGATGGTGCCGTACTTGGTGTCTTCAAACAGCATCTTCTGGCGCCAGGTCTTGCCGCCGTCCTTGGTGATCAGCAGGAATGGGTCCCGCGCCAGAGGGTCGATCATTCCGCCGCTGATCCAACCGGTCACTTGATCCAGGAATTCGATTTGTTCAAGGGAAGCGCTCCGTAAACGCGCTGCCGGCTCGCTCCAGGTGGTTCCACCATCATCGCTGGCCAGCAAGATGCTCGACAAGGTGACATCGCGCGTGTGCAGATTTCCGGTGACGAATAGATGGCTTCCGGCCGCCTCGGCGGAGGACAATTCCAGAAATACTTGGCACGGTTCGTCCGGACTGCAATTCAAACCCAGCGCCTCCACGTCCTGCGGCGTGCACTGGTACGCCACGCTCACGGGGGCCTGGGCGGCCAGTTTTGCCGCCAGTAATACAAGGAGGATGCCAGATCGCACTTGCCCCTCATTGTAGCCCGCCGCGGCATACAATAAACGGTAACTGTGTCTGCTCCGCACATCCCGACCCCTCTCGAGCAACTGGGTCCGCGGCCATTTTCTTTCTATCCGCCGATCCGCAACCTGGATCACAACGAGTGGCTGTTCCGGCGCGCGGATGGGAATGAGCTGCATGTTGTCAACACAAAATCGCATGCGGAGCTGTGCCTCCCTCTGCGCTACCTCGGCGGCGTTTCGAGCATTGAAGAGCCGGTCATCATCGTCGGTCTGGTGAAGGACCTGGAATATCGTGAAGGCGTTCTCGTTCCTCACGTGCAACGGGTGCTGGAGATGCCGGCAGCCGTGGCCCGCGCCGCCAACGGAGATCCCCGGCCGTGGGCTGCCGCCCCGCAGCCCCGGCGCCTCGCCCCGGTATTGGGAATTCGGACGGAGACGCCCCAGGAATCGCGCAAGAACCGGAAGTTTTTGGGCGCGATTGCTGTCAGTATCCTCATCGCGATCCTGGGCATGGCGATTGTGCGGGAGTCGTCACGCGTCCGCTTCTTCACGACGCCCGTCCGGCTGCCCCTTCCCTTTACGGCGAGCGACGACTATTTGTCGATCGTTGCCAAGTGGGGACATCCCGCCACATCCCGTTCACGGCCTGGCGCGGGTGGACGTGAGTTCCACCTGCTGCGCTACCCGGACCACGCACTGACCATCGTCCTGTGGGGAGCAGACCGGGATCACGCGTTCTATTTGGGAGCGTTAGGACGTGGTGGCCGGGTGCTTCATTCCACCCAATTGCCCGATGGAGCCGACTCGACCGCTCTGGTGTGGGCCGCCGCTTCAACCCGCTGAGGCTTCGGCTTGGCCGCGCTCGACGTTTACGCGCAGCAATACCAGGAGTCCGCTGATGAAAAACACGATTAGCGATAGGATCGCCAAGCGGTAGCTGCGCGTGAACTGCAACGCAATTCCAAACACCAGGGGACTGATCCAACTGGTGCCCTTGTCGCTGATCTCGTAAATGCTGAAATATTCGGCTTCCCTGCCAGTGGGAATCAACTGGGCAAATAGGGAACGGCTGAGCGCCTGGCTGCCTCCCATCCCGATGGCGGCGATGGCGGCGGCGATGAAGAAATCGGTGGTTGTGCGGACCGCGGCGTAAAGATAGATGAGCGTCGCCGTCCACAATACGAGACTCACCATAATGGCGCGCTTGGCGGAAATCGCGGCGGCGAGCCATTGAAATCCGAGAGCCCCGAAAAACCCCACGAACTGCACCATGAGAATTGCGAGCGCCAGCTTCGACACGGGAATTTTCAACTCATCGCTGCCAAATTGTGCCGCCAGCGCCAGAACCGCTTGAATCGCGTCGTTGTAGAGCAGATACGCAATCAGAAACGTCATGGTCTGCCGGTAACGCCGGATGTCGGCGATGGTGTGGCGTAACTGGCCGAGGACGGCTCCAGCGGCGCGGTTTCCACCTTGCACCTGACGGCTCGCAGGGCGGCTCCGCAGCACAAGCAGAGCCGGTATCGTGAACACCGCCCACCATACTCCAGCCGAACCCAGGCTAATGCGGACCGCCATGGTTTCCGTTATCCCCAGCTTGGTCGCATTCACGGCCAAGAGAAGATTCAAACCCAATAAAACACCGCCGCCGATGTAACCAATTCCCCAGCCTTTCGAGGAAACCGCGTCGCGTTGTTCCGGCGGCGCGATCTCCGGCAGGAATGAATTGTAGACCACAATCGAGGCGCCGAAGCTCACATTCGCGAGAATGAACAGTGCTCCACCGAGCAAGTAATCCGTGCCTTGCAGCCAAAACATTGCAGTGGCGCAGGCGGCCCCGAAATACGCCGTCAGAGCCAGGCACTTCTTCTTGCGATTCCCATAATCGGCCACCGCGCCCACGATGGGCAGCACCAGGACTTGCAGAATGACGGACAAGCTGACCAGGTAGCTCCAGTAACTGCGCGCGTCGACGGCGATGCCCAGCGGATGAACGAAGCCCTCGGAATCCGCCGCCGCTTTGGCGAGGATGGTTAGATAGGGGCCCAGGAATAGCGCGATAGCCGTGGTCGCGAAGCCCGAGTTCGCCCAGTCGTAGAGATACCAGCCCCGTTGCTCGCGAACGCTGTAGTCCACAGTATGCCTGGTCTCAGAGCTGCCGGATTTGTTCGAGAGCACGGGTCATGCGTGGCACTGCTTCGCGGTGTCCGCCGAAACGCAGTTCATTGTAGGCGGCCGTGGCTTCCTCCACCAGCGCCGCGATTTGCGGAGCGCGCAAGACTCTGGCGAATTCCACGGGAGTCAACCAGGGCGGCTTCTGGAACCCGCGCTTCTCCAGCAGTTCGAGCATCTCCTGGTACAGGATGGTCGCATCCGATTTCTCGGTCTCCCCGCGTTCCAGCTTTCGCGCGTGCGCGCGCCGCTTCCAGTGCTTTCTGAGAGCCGACCCGAACAGCAGTGCTATCCCCAGGAGGAAAAGTGGAATCACGATGAGAACTGCATACCGCCATCCCAGGCGCATCCCCCGTTCCAGCGCGCGCCAAAGGGCCGCGGGATCAAGCGTGCGGAAATGGCGGCCCGCGTTCTGCATGCGCGTGAACAGCGCCGCCTGATGACCCATGTCATACGTCATCACCCAGTCCTGCCAATACTGCGAAAGCGTATCGGTAAACAAAGCCAGGCGCGTGAGGACTTCGGTGCCGCTCCGGGTAGTGTCGTAAGGCGTGGGATCGAACGTGGTCCAGCCACGGCCGTCAATCCAGGCCTCCACCCAACTGTGCGCGTCGGACGCACGGACTACCTGCCAGCCGGTCATCGGATTAAACACGCCACTCTGAAAGCCAGTGACCACGCGTGACGGGATTCCCAGCGTGCGCAGCATCACAGCCATGGAGGACGCAAAGTATTCACAGTGACCCCTTTTGCGGACAAATAGAAAATGCGCCAATGGATCATCCACCGGTTTGGAAAGCAATTCGAGCGTATATCCGTAGTCGTGCCGCAGACGCGTTTCCAGCATTCGCGCCTTTTCCGCGGGCGGCTCGCCATCCCTAGTCATCTCGCGCGCCAGATCCGCGATGCGCGGATCGAGATTGGGCACGCTCAACAAGCCCCGCATGGCGCCGGGAGGAAGTGACGCCGTATAGCGGCCCTCGGCCCATTCGTTGGGGAGAAACCCATAAGCGCTATAGTTCAGGCCGCGCCCGCCAAAGCGGGGAGGTACATGAAATCCGCCTCCGCGCGAATACCGCAAGAAAGGCACGCCGATGCGGATGGTCTCCACGGTACCGGCAAAAAACAACGTGTCGGATACGATCGGTTCCAGATGAACCTGATAGATGACGTTCGGGCCGCGGCTGGCTCCTTCGGTGGCGCTCCGCACGCGGAGGATCTGATCTTCCACGCGAAGCGTCTGGTCCTGGCCGGGGGCGTTAAACCAGCGCTTGCCGTCGAATTCCGCCAGCGCCGAGCCACGCCACTTCACAGGCAAGAAACCCTCGCCCTGAAACGAACGTACATGCATCACGGTCGCGCTACTTTGCTGGATCTTACCGATTTCGCCGAGCGACACCACATTCGAGAATCCCGAAAGCCGGTAGCGCTGGGGCACGAAGCGCTCAAATGCCGCTTGGGCAGTGCGCGGCAACACCACAAACAAACCCGTGGTCATTACTATAATGCCCACGAACAGAAGCGCGGAAAGTGTACCCAGCCGCCGCGGAAAGGCGGTCAGAGAGGAGCGCGATACGACGACCTGCGCCTTCGAGGCGCGGCGAACTTCACCGCTCGCCAGGGCAGCAATGGCGAAGAGCACGAAAATGGCCAGGTAGAGGAGGAAGCTAAAGCCCGTGGACAGCACCGCGGCGGCGACCAGCTCCAGTCCCGCGATCGCTTTCAGAGACGCAGAGTCCCGCGCCGATTTGGCCGTCAGGAGCTTCAGCACAGCCAGGAAAAACACCATGTGAACCGTGGCGGCGAGGAACGATCCGGAAATGTAATAGAAATCCAGCGGAAAGAAGCCGAGGTACAGGATCGCAATGGCCGCAACAACCCGCGGAGGAATAGTGAACTCGATCACTTCCGCCACCAGCAGAAGCCGGGTGATTAAGCCGGCCAGCGCAACGATCGCCGTGGGCCCATCCAGAAAGCCGGATCCCAGCACGGCGAAATAGCCGGCGGCCAGCATTCCCAGGACGGAATACTCGAAAAACCGGTGGACCACGCCGGGAACCGCGGCGGCGCTCGGGTTCATAGCTCCATTGTGCTACATCTTCGTTGTGTTACAACCTAGGAGTTACTCTGTCTATGGCAAAATTCAAACCGGCCGGCTCGCGAAAAGCGGCCAGTCCGCGGTCGAACGCCGCCGCGATTCCCTGCGGGATCCTGATTCTGGCGGGATCGGCAATCATCGCGTATCTCTTCTATCAAGTACTCAAGTCCGCGAACTAGCATCGAGTCTCGCATGCGCATTGACCAACGTCTCCCCAACCAACTTAGGCCCCTGAAGATCACTACGGATTACTTGCTCACCGCGGAAGGCTCGGTGCTGATTGAGCTCGGAAACACGCGCGTGCTGTGCGCCGCATCGATTGAAGAGTCGGTGCCCGCGTTCCTGCGCAATTCCGGCAAAGGTTGGGTCACCGCTGAATATTCCATGCTGCCACGCGCCACCGCGACACGAACGCCGCGTGAAGTCTCCAAAGGCCGCGCTTCCGGCCGCACCATGGAAATCCAGCGCTTGATCGGCCGCTCGCTGCGTTCCATTATCGACCTGGAGGCGCTGGGCGAGCGGAGCGTGGTCCTCGATTGCGACGTCCTGCAGGCCGATGGCGGCACGCGTACGGCGGCGATCACCGGCGCCTATATCGCTCTTTCCACCGCTATTGGCAAGCTGCTGAAATTTGGGACTCTGAAACGTTCCCCGATTCGCGACTGCATCGCCGCGACCAGCGTCGGCGTGGTCAATGGTGTGCCGATGCTCGACTTGTGCTATCAGGAAGACTCGCAAGCCGATGTGGATATGAACGTGGTGATGACCGGGAGTGGACACTTCGTTGAGTTGCAGGCCACGGCGGAGAAAACGGCGTTTGACGATCCGCAGTTGAGCACGTTGATCACGCTGGCTAGAAACGGTATCGCCGAACTTATTGCCGCGCAAAAGGCCATCGCAGGTGCATGATCGTCTATTGCGCCACCAGTAATCCGGGAAAACTCCGGGAGTTCCAGAAAGCCGCGCCTGACTTCGGCGTGCGAGCCCTGCCCATCAAGGTGCCTCCGCCCGGCGAGAGCGGTGACACATTCGAGGCCAACGCGGCGGAAAAAGCGCTCGCCTACGGGCAGCACACGCCGGAGTATCTGTTCGCCGATGATTCGGGACTTGAAGTGGACGCACTCGGCGGCGCTCCCGGCGTTTACTCGGCCCGCTACGCAGGCGAGAACGCTACCGATGCTGACAACAATGCCCTGCTGCTCGATCGCTTGCAAGGCATTCAAGCTCGAACCGCGAGGTTCGTTTGCGTGATCGCACTGGTGCGCGGAGGCCGCCTTGTGAAGACCTTCCGCGGCACGGTGGAAGGGCGCATTATTGAACTGCCGCGCGGCCCGGAAGGGTTTGGCTATGATCCGCTTTTTTTCTGCGACGCGGTGGGATGTACGTTCGGCGAAGCCAGCATCGAGCAAAAGATGCAGGTGAGCCACCGCGCCCGGGCGCTCGACCAGATGTTCACTTACCTGCGAAATAGCGTTTCCATCTGAGGAACGCCACGTTGGTCTTGGCGTCCCGAATTTTGCCGCCGCGGATCTTTGCGTCAATTTCCTTCTCCGTAAACCAGCGCGTCTCGATGCGCTCGTCGTCCATGGGCTGGGCATCTCCGGCGGTGAGTCCGGTGGCCACATAGATCGTCATCATCTCACTCAGGAATCCCGGGCTCGGGTAGAACTCAGCGAGTTTGGTCCATTTCTTTGCGCGATAACCAGTCTCTTCAATCAACTCGCGGCGCGCGGTCTGCAGCGGCTTCTCGCCGGGGTCGACGGTCCCGGCGGGCAATTCCCACAAATATTGCCGAACCGCGAGACGATATTGGCGCACCAGTAAAATGCGCTTCTTGCCATCGACAGCCATCATCACCGCCGAGCCTCGGTGGTGCACGATGCCGCGCTCGATTTCAAAACCGTCCGGATCGACCGCGTGGTCCCAGGTGACGGTGAAGATACGGTTCCTGGTGATTTCCTGGGAAGAGATGAGTTTCATTTGGACTGAATGGCGTTTTTTAAGCAATCGCCTTGGCAAAATCAACGGCGGAATGCGTGTTCAAAATATCGCGCGGTTCGAGCCACCCACGCCTCGCCATCCGCACGCCGTAGCTCATGTTTGCCAAATGCTTCGGATGATGCGCGTCGGTGGAGATCACGAACTTGCAGCCCCTGGCTTTGGCGGCGCGGATCAACGCCGCCGACAGATCCAGGCGTTCCGGACTGGCATTGATTTCCAGATAAATCTTGCGGCGCGCAGCCTCCGCCGCAACCACTTCAAAATCGAAGGGGAACGACTCGCGATGCAGCAAAATACGCCCCGTCGGGTGGCCGATCGCTTTCAGGTGCGGACACTCCATGGCACGCAGCAGGCGGTCCGTCATTTCCGCTGCCTCCAGGTTCATGTAGCTATGAACGCTGCCCACCACCCAATCGAGTTCCGCCAGGGCGTCGTCGGCCAGATCCATCTTGCCGTCGCGCAGGATGTCGCATTCCAGTCCCGAGAAAACGCGCAGGCCTAAGCCGCGCTGATCCATCTCGCGGACCTGATGGGCGAAAGCCACAGCTCGTTTCTCATCGAGCCCGTTGGCCATAGCGAGGGCCTTGGAATGATCCGTGATCGCGATATATTCGAGGCCCCGTTCCCGCGCTGCTTCGGCCATTTCGGCAAGCGTGGCGCGGCCGTCGCTTTCCGTGGTGTGCATGTGAACGTCGCCGCGGATGTGCCTTTCCTCGACTAGCCGCGGAAGTTTATGCTCCTCGGCTGCTTCCATCTCGCCGGAGTTCTCGCGCAGTTCCGGAGGGATCCAGTCCAGGCCGAGCTTCGCGTAAATCTCTTCTTCCGTTGCGCTGGCCACGCGCGTTTCGTTATCCAGACGGGCGTTATCCAAAAGCTCCAGGCCGTATTCGTTCAGCGTGAAACCCAGCTTCTGAGCCCGCGACCGCAGCGAAATGTTGTGCTCTTTGCTCCCCGTGAAGTAGAGCAGCGCCGCGCCGTAGCTCTCGGCTCCCAGCGCGCGCAGGTCTACTTGTAAGCCTTCCAGTCCGAACTTCACGCTGGCCTTGTTGGGGCCTTTCCCCAAGACTTCGTGAACACGTGGATGGGAGACAAACTTTTCAAGCGCCGCTTCCGCACCGGTCCCCGTGGCCAAAAGGTCCAGATCGCCGATGGTCTCTTTCCCGCGGCGTAGACTTCCGGCCGCCGTGACTGTTTCCACGCCAGCAACCGAGCTCAGATACTCGATCAGTTCATCGGCGGCCCTTTGTCCGAAGGAAAGCAGGAACCGGCCTTGCGTCTTCCGGTAGGACGCGATCGAACGCAGCACCTTCTCTTCGAGCTTGGCTCCCATGCGCGGCAGGTCGCGTAGTTTTTGTTCCTTGCAGATGCGCTCCAATTCGTCGATCGATTCCACCTTATAGGTGTCATAGAGCAAGCGGACGCTCTTCGGACCTAATCCTTGAATGTTGAGCAGTTCCAGCAAGCCCGCCGGATACTTGCCCAGCATTTCATCGCGGCGCTCGAAACTGCCGCGCTCTTCGATCTCCTCGATAATCGCGGCGATTCCTTTTCCGATGCCCGCTATGTCGGTCAACTTCTTTTCGGGATCCTTGAGGATCGACGCCATTTGCTCCGGATAGCCTTCGATCACGCCGGCCGCCGTCCGGTAGCTGCGAATACGAAACGAGTCCTCAGCCGAAATCTCCATCAGGTCGGCCGTTTCCGCAAGCAGCCTGGCGATCGCGCGGTTTTCCATCTACGCCTGATTGTAGCTTCCGTTGCGAGTCTACCGGTAAGCAGCGGCTAAAATTGAAGCATGCGGGAACCGCTCCTGGCGAGCCCTTCCGATCTCGATTCCGTGCCGGACCGGCCCGCCGTGTTTCTGTTGTGGGCAGGAGAGGGGCGTCCCTATCTGGCCCGCACTGCCCTGCTCCGCCGCCGTCTGCGCCGACTGCTCGCGGAGTCAGATCGTGCTTCGCGCCTTCTCAATCTACGCGGCGTTGTCGAGCGCATCGAGTACTGGCTGACGGGGTCGCAACTGGAATCCGCGCTCCTGCATCTTCAGCTTGCGCAAAAGCATTTTCCGGACGACTGGCAACGCATCGTGCGACTGCGGCCACCAGCGTTCGTGCGCGTTACGCTCGACAACCCGTTTCCCCGCACCATGGTCACGACTCGGCTGGGACGAGGCTTGTTCTTCGGACCCTTCGCTACGCGCGCGGCCGCCGAACAATTCAACAATGAAGTGCTGGACCTATTCCAGGTCCGCCGCTGCGAGGAGAATCTACAGCCTTCGCCGAGTCATCCCGGCTGTATCTATGGCGAAATGAACCGTTGCCTGCGTCCCTGCCAGGCTGCCGTGACCCCGGACGAGTACCGCCACGAAGTTGACCGGCTGGAACAGTGTTTTCGTACCGGCGGTGCATCGTTGCTCGATCCCGCCGAACAAGC
The DNA here is from genome assembly GCA_009697505.1 of Bryobacterales bacterium. Lineage (GTDB taxonomy): Bacteria > Acidobacteriota > Terriglobia > Bryobacterales > Bryobacteraceae > Palsa-187. The sequence continues at coordinate 15,399 of SHUD01000012.1, read as the reverse complement.
CCGCGACCGCGCCAGTACGGAGATGCAATTCGAGGAGGCCGGGCGTCTGCACCAGCGCTGCGCCCGCATTGCGGAGGTGCAAACAGCGGCCGGGCCGCTAGCGCGCAGCCTCGATCAACTGGCGGGCGTTGCCGTCCTGCCGTCCGCGCACCCGGAAGCCATTCAGTTATGGTTCCTGATCGGAGGCTGCTGGCAGCCACCGCAGCTTCTCTGGCTTTCGGAAATCGCGGGTGCCGGGCAGTCCATGGACCGCCGCCTTCGCGATATCGTGGCGAGTCTCAAACCGGCCGGCAAGCCGAACCCGGAGCACCTCGCCCTGCTCACGCGCTGGTACACGTCCACCTGGCGCGACGGCGAATGGCTTGCAATGGAGTGGCCGGGGAAGATCCCTTATCGCAAGCTGGTGAACGCCATCGCTCGCGTCGCCTATCATAAATCATAGGGGCGAAAAACCGGGACAGTACACTCATTTCGCCCGGCCATTTTCTGGAAGCGGTGGATGCTGCCGCGAATAGAGTGTACTGTCCCGGTTTTTCGCCATCGCAGGCACAGCATCATGAACTGGTGGACCAATCTTCGTGCTCTGTGGCCGGGCGCGTTGCGGCAGCATATCACGCGTACCGGCCTGGCTTACAGCGGAACCATCGTGGTCGTGGCGATTGTCGCGGTGCTGTCCGGCAACAACCTCATGTTTCTAATCCTGGCCGCTATGCTCTCCATCCTCTTCGTGTCCGGCTTTGTAAGCAAGCTGGTCCTGGCGGGTCTGGAAGTCGATTTACTGCTGCCGCCTCATATTTCCGCGCGCCGCCTGGTGCGCGCCAAGGTTCACCTCAAAAATCTGAAGCGTTGGATGCCCTCCTTCAGCATCCTTCTGCAAGGCGCGCCAGACAGCGGTTTCGAGGGTTCGCTGTACTATCCTGTCGTTGCCGGTGGAGCGGCCTTGGAAGAACCGATTGACCTTTTCTTCCCGGTGCGGGGCCGCCACGCCGCGCGCACGTTTTCGCTCACCACGCGCTTTCCGTTTGGCTTCGCGGAACGCCGGGAGATGGTTTCCATGCACCACGATGTGACCGTCTATCCGTGCCTTGATCCGCGTCCGGAATTTCAGGAGTTGCTGCATGCCGTGACCGGTGAACTGGAGGCGTGGCGCCGGGGGCAAGGGCATGATTTCTACCGCATCCGGCCTTACGAAGCCATGGAGAGCGCGCGGCACGTGGACTGGAAAGCGACAGCGCATACCAACTCCCTGCAGGTCCGCGAATTCGCGCACAGTGACGATCGGGCCGTGCTGATCTATCTGGATCTCGATGTGCCTCGCACGCAGGAGGCCTGGTTTGAATCGGCGGTCGAGTGCACGGCGTTTCTGGCCTTCCATCTGGCCGAGAGCGGCCACCGGGTGCGCCTGCGCACGCAGGATATCGATCTGATGACTCCGTCTCAGGGCGATGTCTACACCATCTTGGGATATCTCGCTCTGGTCAGCCCGCGCCGGGGCGCTCCGCCCGGCGACCCGGATTCCGAGAGCCTGCTGCAAATCGTTTTCAGCGCGGACCCGGACCGCATGGCGTTACTGGGCTGGGGTAGCTCGTCAAAAGCCCGTGGCCAGCACGCGCCGCATATTGTCGGACCCGATGCTTTCTCCCCACTGCTACCTTTAAACGGGGTAAACTAATCACCATAGTTGGGAGGGTTGCCTGTGAGACAAATGCTTGCGGTTGCGTTTGGAATCCTGTGCTTTGCGGCTTGCCTCGGATTGGCATCGGCGCAGGTGGGCGCCACCATTTCCGGCAGAGTGGAAGACCCCTCGGGCTCTGCCGTCAGCGGCGCGGCCATTACGGTTAAGAGCGTCGAAACCGGGGCCACGCGCACCGCCACCACCGACGATGCGGGAAACTTCAGGGTTCTGTCGCTGCCGGTTGGACCACAGGAAGTGAGGGCGGAGAAGCCCGGCTTCAAGACCGCCGTTCGCCTGGGCATTAATCTGGTGGTGGCGCAGGAAGTCGTGGTTCCCCTCCGTTTGGAAGTCGGAGAGCTGGCTCAGCAGGTCACCGTGACCGCCGAAGCGCCGCTGGTGAACATCACCACTTCTTCGGTATCCGGGCTGGTAACGGAGAGCCAAGTCAAAGACCTGCCCCTGAATGGCCGCAGCTTCGATAGCTTGATCGCTTTAAATGCCGGTGCGGTGAACTACGGCCTGAAAACGCCAGGAACCACCACTAGCTTCGGCAACCGTTTCTCTGTATCCGGCCGCCGCCCGGACGACGTGCTGTTCCTGATGAACGGAATCGAATACACGGGCACCAGCCAGCTAGGCGTAACGCCCGGCGGTGTCAGCGGCCAGTTATTGGGCATTGACGCCGTCCGTGAATTCAATGTGCTCACCGAGAACTACGGAGCCGAATACGGCAAACGCGCCGGCGCGCAGGTAACGGTGGTCACGCAATCGGGAACCAATTCCCTGCACGGCACGGCCTTTGAATTCCTGCGCAACAACCATCTGGATGCGCGCAATTACTTCGATCAACCTTGCAGGCTGGGCGGCAGTTGTTCCGCGCCGCCTTTCCATCGCAACCAATTCGGTGGCGCCTTGGGTGGGCCGCTCAAGAAAGACAAGCTGTTCCTATTCGGCAACTACGAAGGGTTCCGGCAAATTCTCAATGTCACCAACCGCGCTGTCGTGCCGGACGCCAATGCGCGCCAAGGGCGGCTTCCGAATCCCGCTGGCGTACCCACGCCGGTGACGAATCTCGATTCGCGCATGCTGCCATACATGCAGCTGTGGCCGGAGGCAAACGGCCCCACTCTCGGACGTGGCGCCGCGCTGCACGACAGCACTCCGCGGCAGGATCTACACGAAGATTTCGGCACGCTGCGCGGGGACTACATTGTGAATGACAAGGAGACCTTGTCGGCCGCCTATACCATCGACGACGGCACGGCCTTGAGTCCGCTCGGCGATCCGTTATTCGGCGCCACCACGGTTCTACGTAATCAGGTGACAAGTTTGCGGCACACGCGCACTTTCTCGCCCACTGTATTGAACACCTTTACCGCTGGTTTTTCAAGGGCTGCCTATAATCTGGATGCTTACACAACCGTTAATTTCCCGGCGAACCTGTCCTTTGTCCCGGGACGGCTTCCCGGAGCGTTCATTCTCAGTGGCGGGCTGTCCTCCACCACCGGCGGGGCCTTCACCAGCGCGGGTCCGGTCAATGACGGCGTGGGAAACCGTCGCAATTTGTTCACCTATGCCGATTCGGTGCAGGTGGTCCGCGGCCGCCACTCGCTGAATCTGGGTGTCTGGTTCCAGCGCATGCAGGACAATCAGAACACGGCGTCGCGGCAATTGGGCCAGGCGACGTTCACCGACTTGGAAACATTCCTGCAAGGCAGGGTTTTTAATTTTCAAGTGGTTCCAAACCCTACGGCCCTCGGATGGCGCAGTTGGTTTGGCGCCTGGTATGTGGATGACAATATTCGCCTGCGCCGGAATCTTACTGTTCGCGTCGGACTGCGCCAAGAATTTACCAACGGTTACAACGAAGTGGCTGGACGCGCCTCTAATTACATCCCGGATAGTAATGGAGTACTGATAACCACGCCTCGTACCGGGAACAGTGTTTTCACCGCCAACCACGCCAAGCGCCTGTTCTCCCCGCGCGTTGGTTTGGCTTGGGACGTATTTGGTAACGGATCCACCGCGGTCCGGGCCAGCTACGGGACTTATTATTCGCTCATCGATAACCTGGCCTTTCAGTTGAATGCGGTTCCGCCGCTGAACGCCCCCGTGACTTTCTCCGACCGATCGCTGTTTTCATTTCTTCCTGTAGCTGCCGGCGTGCAGCCGCCGCCATCATGCGGTCCGGGCATCCCCACCACAACCTGTTCGATATTCGCGCCCTTGGGCGTGCAAAACGACCCCCAAACGCCGACGGTTCAACAATGGAACTTCACCATCGAACAAAAGCTTTCCGCGAGTACAGTTCTGCGGGTCGGATACTTGGGTTCACACGGTTATCATGGCCCGCTGAGCATCGATCCAAATACCATCGCGCCAGTCATCTGCGCCTCAACAGCCGGATGCCAGGCGGGTACGGTCGGCACGCCCCCCAACGTTGTGCCGAACATTGTGCCGAATGGCGCTGAATACATTCCCGTTGGAGCGCGGCCGAATCCGTTTCTAACTGGGGGTTTCTTCTGGTACTACCAAGGGAATTCCAGCTATAACGCGCTGCAGATCGATCTCACGCGCCGCCTCAGCCGGGGATTGCAATTCCGTGGAAACTATACCTGGTCGAAAAATCTAGATATGAATTCCGGGCTTACCGGTGCGCAGTCCAACAATCAGGCCCAGATGACGATGAACCCACGCGACCCACGGCGCGATTGGGGCCCCTCGGCCTTGAACCCTCAGCATCAGGTTACGCTATCATCCACCTACGATTTACCTTTTGGCAAAGGCAAGATGTTTTTCGGTGGCGCTTCCGGGCTCACCAACAGATTTATCGGCGGGTGGCAACTGAACGGCATCGCGACGTTCCTGAGTGGATTCCCCTTCACCCCATTAGTCGGCGCCAACCGCTCCGGCAATGGCGATGCCCGCAACCCGGACCGCCCGTCCCTCAATCCGAATTTCACGGGGCCGGTGATATTGGCGACCGAACGCTGGTACGATCCCCGCGCGTTCGTGCAGCCTCAGGCGCGCACTTGGGGCAGTTTAGGGCGCGGCATTTATCGCGGACCCAAGCTGGCTAACCTGGACGTTTCGCTGTTCAAATCGTTCGCCGTGACCGAGCGCGTGAACTTACAATTCCGCGCGGAAGCGTTTAACCTGCTCAATCACACAAACTTCGCCAATCCGAACGGCACGGTGTTCAGCGGCGCGGCCGTAAGCCCGTCGGCGGGCCTCATTACACGAACTGTAACGTTTTCCCGGCAATTGCAGTTCGGGTTGAAATTGGTGTTTTAGGCGGACTCATTTTGCGGGAAAACTCTTCTGAAGTTTTTCCAGCACGCCCAGCGCGCGCCCGGAATCGATCGCTTCCGCGGCATCTACCAGCGCCGATCGCGGATCGCTGACGCGTCCGGTGGCAAATAAACCGGCTGCCGAGTTGATGAGCACGACGTCTCTTTGCGGTCCCTGGGTCCCCCGCAGGATGTCGAGCGTAATGCGGGCGTTTTCGGCCGCATCGCCTCCCGCCAACGCATCCAAAGGAAACCGTGTCACTCCAAAATCCTCGGGCGTCCAACCGCACTTTTCCGCACGCCCGGTCCACACTTCGAAAACGTGAGTCGGGCCGGATATGCTGACTTCATCCAGACCGTCCTGCCCGTGAACCACGAACGAATGGCCCGTGCCGAGTTGACTGAGCGCATGGGCCATGACTTCCGCGAATTCCACGGACGGCGCACCGATGACCTGCGTCTGCGCATTCGCCGGATTGGTCAAAGGGCCCAGCAAATTAAACACCGTCCGCATCTTCAACTCACGGCGCACACCTTGGACGTTCTTCATCGCCGGATGCAGATTCGGAGCGAATAGGAAGCCGAGGCCGATTTCTTTCACCGCGTGCGCGGACTCCTCCGGCGTCATGGCGATACGAACCCCAAGCGCTTCCAGAACGTCCGCGCTGCCGGCCCGGCTCGAAATCGCGCGATTCCCATGCTTGGCGACAGGAACTCCGGCTCCCGCCAAAACCAACGAGGCCACCGTGGATATGTTAAACGTCCCCACGGCGTCGCCACCCGTGCCGACAATTTCAGCGACGCCGGGGCCCGCGTCCACCGTCACCATGTGCTCGCGCATGGCTCGCGCGAAACCCGCCAATTCCGGCGCCGTCTCGCCCTTCATGCGCAGGGCGACCAGAAAGGCGGCCACCAGGGCATCGGGCACACCGCCTTCCAGCAGCAACGTCATCGCATCATGCGCCTGCTGCGCGGAAAGACTCTCTCTCGCCGCCACCTGATGTAGATACGGTACTAGGGACATGAATCCTTCATGATCGCGCATTTCGCCGCGGCAATTTGTGCGAGAATTATCTCCAGTAAGGGCCACTTTTGTTGTGGTGACGAATCAACAACTTTACCTGGCGATCGGCATCCCGATGTTGTTCAATGCTTCTTTGGTCGGCATCGTGGTCATATTCATGAACACGAAGTTCGCGGCCATCGACAAGCGCTTCGACGACATGCGCGACCTCTGGCGCGCCGAGCTCCGCCGCGTGGAAGAGGTTTTGGATGCGCGGCTCAAGCACATAGAGGAACGCCACTAGTAGCGCACAGGAGAAGTCCGTTGTGCGCGGTATCATAAGCGCCGCTCCTTCTTCACGGCAAACTCCATCCCGCTCCACGCCGGATCGAGCGAACAGATCTTGTAATCCACCAAACCAAGCGCTAACGCGGCTTCGCGGATGATGTTTCCGTTGAGACCGTCACGTCCGCCCTTTCGCCATAGAATCCACAACCGGCTGGTGGCAGCATGCTTCCGTTGGACCGGCAAGGCCGCTTCGCACTCGGATGCCTGCCGCACGAACCATAGACTGACGGCCGCGGCACCGCTCAGGCCTTCTTCAAACGTAACGCTTGCGGGGAGCAGCCCTATCACTCGAACGTAATCGGCGGGAGGATCGATTACGCGCACGACTGCTCCTTCACGAATCCCCAATTTCTGCGCGTTCGTGCGGCCCGGCGCGGTCTCCATCATCCCCTTGGGCACCACAGGTTCCCGAGGCGGATTCCGTAGCGCTGTCTTCAGCGCCGTGCCCACTCCCTTGACGGACGTATACGCGGCATCCGGAATGTGCTTGCGGATCGCGTCCACCTTGTCGGCATCGCCGCCAATGAAGACCAGCGGCAGGTGTCGCGTTCGCTTCGATCCGCGGAGCCAGGCCGCGACGTAGCGTCCGTGCGAGGGTAGCCGCGACAGATCGATCACCACCGCGGCTACACCGGCCTCTTCGATTTCACGCAACTTGGGCGGCTTCGTCGCCTCGGGATTGTAGAGCGCGGCGTAGCCTGCCGTGCGAAGTGCTGCAATCAGCGGTCCGGCTTCTTCGGAACGCCAATGAAAAAGCAATACTTGCGAGAATGATCCGCCGGCCATCCCACTTTATTGTTACGCGCGATTGTTACGCGCGACAAGACGGGTGCGCTATATTTAAATTTCTCCTCCAATCAACATGAAGATCCACGAGTATCAAGCCAAAGCCCTGCTTGCGCGATACCACTTGCCCGTGCCGCGCGGCGAGGTGGCGGCGACCGCCGCTGAAGCAGAAGCCGCTGCACGGAAGCTGGGCGGTAGCGTCGTCGTAAAAGCCCAGATCCACGCCGGTGGGCGTGGCAAGGGCGGTGGAGTCAAGGTAGTCCAGGATGCCGCCGAGGCCCGCGCCGTCGCTGAAAAGATGTTAGGGATGACGCTGGTCACGCATCAGACCGGACCCGAAGGCCGCATTGTGCGGCGCCTGCTGATTGAAGAAACCTTGCCGATCGCCCACGAGTTTTATCTCGGCATCGTCTTGGATCGTGGCACCGGCAAGAATGTCTTCATGGCGTCGGCCGACGGTGGCGTCGATATCGAAAAAGTAGCGGCCGAAACTCCCGAACGGATTCTCAAGGAGACGCTGGAGCCCGGCGTGGGGCTCCTCCCGTTTCAAGCTCGCAAGCTGGCGTTTGGTATCGGCATTCCGAGTGAGGCCGTGAACGCGGCTGCGGCCGCCATGATGGCGCTGGCAAAAGCCAACGACGCCCTGGATGCGTCGCTCTTGGAGATCAATCCCTTTATCCTGACCCAGGACCATCGCGTTTACGCCCTCGACGCCAAGATCAATCTGGACGACAACGCCCTCTTCCGGCACCAGGATCTCCTGGAACTACGCGACTTGAACGAGGAAGATCCGCTCGAAGTCGAAGCCTCGAAGTTCGGCCTGAACTACATCAAGCTGGACGGTACCGTCGCCTGCATGGTGAACGGCGCCGGGCTTGCGATGGCCACCATGGACATCATCAAGTACGCCGGTGGCAGCCCGGCCAACTTCCTGGATGTCGGCGGTGGAGCCAGTGCCGACCAGATCCAGAATGCGTTCCGGATTCTGCTTTCTGATTTCTGCGTTAAGGCTATCTTTATCAATATTTTTGGCGGTATTTTGCGATGTGACACTTTAGCCATCGGCGTGGTGGCCGCGGCGCGTGAGCTCAATGTCACCCACCCGATTATGGTCCGTATGGAGGGCACCAACGTCGAGTTGGGTCGCCAAATCCTGAAGGACTCTGGATTAAATTTCACGGTCGCCAGCGGAATGTTGGATGGTGCTCAGGCAGTGGTGAGGCTGGCGCAATGAGCGTACTGGTCAACCGCAACACTCGCCTTCTGGTCCAGGGATTCACGGGCAGAGAAGGCACCTTCCATTCTTCACAAGCCATCGCGTATGGGACCAACGTCGTCGGAGGCGTTACGCCCGGACGAGGCGGCGAGAGACACCTGGACCGCCCCGTGTTTAACACGGTTGCCGATGGCGTCAAGGCGACTGGCGCCAATGTGAGCGTGATATTCGTCCCGCCACCGTTCGCCGCCGACGCGATCATGGAGGCCGCGGACGCCGGCATTGAACTCATCGTCTGCATCACCGAAGGTATCCCGGTGCGCGACATGATCGGGGCTTGGGAATATCTCAAGGCGCATCCCAAGACGCGCTTGATCGGTCCCAACTGCCCTGGCATCATCACGCCGGGCGAGTGCAAGATCGGCATCATGCCGGGGCACATTCACCTGCCTGGACACGTGGGCGTCGTTTCCCGCTCCGGCACGCTGACCTACGAAGCCGTCGGCCAGTTGACCGGCCTGGGCATCGGGCAATCGACCTGCATTGGAATTGGCGGCGACCCCATTATCGGCACCACGCACATCGATGCCATCCAGCTCTTCAACGACGATCCAGATACGCACGCGATCGTCATGATCGGCGAGATTGGCGGCGATAACGAAGAGCAAGCCGCTGCCTACATCAAACAGCACGTGAACAAGCCGGTGGTCGGCTTTATCGCGGGCCAGACCGCGCCCCCGGGCCGCCGCATGGGCCACGCCGGAGCGATCATATCCGGCGGTTCTGGCCGCGCCGAAGACAAAATGGCGGCGATGGCCGATGCCGGCATTGTCGTCTGCCCCACCCCCGCCGACATCGGCGCAAAAGTGAAATCGGTACTCAAATAATCCAACACAAACTATGGAACGTACATTCGCAATCATCAAACCAGACGCCGTAGCCGCCGGACAATCCGGCGCGATCCTGGCCCTCATTCAGAAAGCCGGCTTCCGCGTGGTTGGCATGAAGCAGAAGCGGCTGAGCCAGATCGAAGCGGAAAACTTTTACGGCGTGCACCGCGAGCGCCCCTTCTACGGCTCTCTGGTCAAATTCATGACCGAAGGCCCGGTGGTGGTTCTGGCCCTGGAGGCCGAGGACGCCATCAGGAAGTGGCGCGACACGATGGGCGCCACCAACCCGGCGAACGCGGCGGAAGGCACCATCCGCAAGATGTTTGCTACGTCGATTGAACGCAATTGCGTCCACGGCTCCGACGCTCCGGAAACAGCGGCGGTGGAGATTCCGTTCTTCTTCGCTGCGGCGGAACTTCTCTAAATTTAGTTCACAGACGGTTCATCAGGCTCGCCGCGTAGCCCGCGCCGAATCCGTTATCGATATTAACGACGGTGACGTTGCTCGCGCAGCTATTGAGCATCCCCAACAGCGCGGCGAGTCCCTGGAAACTCGCGCCGTAGCCCACGCTGGTGGGTACCGCGATTACCGGAACCATCACCAACCCTCCGACGACGCTCGGTAATGCACCCTCCATACCCGCGCACACGATCACCACGCGTGCCTCGGCCAGCCGCTCGCGACTTTGCATGAGCCGGTGAATGCCGGCCACGCCGACGTCGTGAATGGAGTCGACCTCATTGCCCATGACCTCGGCGGTGACCCGCGCTTCCTCGGCGACATAAAGATCGCTGGTACCCGCGCACAGCACGGCGATCTTGCCCTTGCCAAGCCGCGTGCGGTCGCGCCAGACGCGCAGGCATCTGGAGGTCGGGAAATATTCCGTATCGGAGTGTTCCGCCGCCAACTGCGTAGCGACGCCGGAATCGATCCGCGTCACCAATACATTCGGGGCCTTGGCCAGCAACGCTCCCATGATCGAGGAAATCTGCTCGACGGTCTTGCCCTGCCCGAAAATAACCTCCGGCATGCCATGACGCAGAGCGCGATGATGATCCACCTTGGCGAAGCCCAAGTCCTCGAAAGGCATGTGACGCAGCCGGTCCAGTGCGCCGTCGATGTCCACGGCTCCGCCGCGCACCTCCTCAAGCAGCGCGCGTAATTGGTTTTGATCCATGGGAGACTTCAGGATAGCAGCCGCTATTCGGGAATACCCGCAAAAGAGGTGAGGACAACCCCCCTCAAAACCCTTTGAACTTTATAGGGCGGAGGGCATAATGGGCCTACATGGATTGGCAAGCGAACGACAACAATTACCCCCGGATTTGTTCTGAGGTCGGATTGACCTGCGAAACCTGCACGGCGGCCACTGCGCGCAACCTGGCAGCGGTTTGCAAAGGACTGCGGGGAAAAGCCGTGGCTCAGCTATTCGTCCAGATCTATCCCCATTCCGCCTGTTCGCCGATGCACTCGCATTTTGCGGCGAAATACCGGGAAGCCTCAGCGGAACTCGTTGCCGAACTGCCAGCCGAGCCCGCGTCTTCGCGCCGGGAAGTAAAGTTCGCCCGGCCCCGCGCGCTGGCTGCGGTGGCCTAACGTTGGCCTACTTTGTGGCCTAACGGCCGTCCCCATCCGCCAAACATGAGTAAACGGCGTTACATGATACGGTAAGAACTGTGCCCACGGACCGTGACGCCGTCATTGTACAGACCGCCCCTGGTTCTGCCGTAGCCGTAAACAGTCCCGGCCAAATACTGTTTGCCAGTCTGATCGGGACGACCATCGAGTTCTTCGACTTCTACATCTACGCGACTGCCGCCGTACTCGTATTTCCCAAATTGTTCTTCCCTGCCTCGGACCCGGCCTCGGCGAGGCTCGCCTCGTTGGCTACGTTTGCCATCGCGTTTCTCGCGCGGCCGTTCGGTTCGGCGCTCTTCGGCCACTTCGGCGATCGCGTGGGGCGTAAGACCACGCTGGTCGCCGCGCTGCTGACCATGGGCGTCTCGACGGTCGCGATCGGCGCTCTGCCCACCTACGGAACAATCGGCGTCGCCGCGCCCCTGCTGCTGGCGCTATGCCGCTTCGGCCAGGGACTGGGCCTCGGCGGCGAATGGGGCGGCGCGGTGCTGCTCGCCATCGAAAATGCGCCGCACGGAAAACGTGCCTGGTACGGCATGTTTCCGCAACTCGGCGCGCCCATCGGATTCCTCTTCTCGGGCGGTGTGTTCTTGGCGCTCTCGAAAATGCTCACCGACGAACAGTTCTTCGCTTTCGGTTGGCGCATTCCATTTTTGGCGAGCGCGGTGCTCGTGCTGGTGGGGCTTTACGTCCGGCTGACCATCACGGAAACACCCGTGTTCCAGGATGCCCTGCGTCGCCGGGAGCCGGTCAAGGTGCCGATTTTCGTCGTGTTCCGGGATTATGCCCGAACATTAGTCATCGGCACCCTGGTTTCGCTGGCGACATTTGTGCTGTTTTACCTGATGACGGTCTTTGCGCTTTCCTGGGGCACCACGGCGCTCGGCTATGGCCGGGAAAGATTCCTGATCATCGAGTTAGTCGGCATTCTGTTCTTCGCGCTCGGCATCCCGATTGGTGGAGCCATGGCGCAACGGGGACGCCGCCGCACCCTGCTGTGGGTGACCGCGGCGATTGGCGTGTTCGGTCTGATCATGGCGCCCACCTTCCTGGCCGGCACAACCGGCGTCGTCATCATGATGGTAGTGGGCCTGTTCTTGATGGGCCTGACCTACGGTCCACTAGGAACGGTTCTGTCCGAGCTTTTCCCGACCGCGGTCCGTTACACGGGCAGCTCGCTCACCTTCAATTTCGCGGGCATATTCGGCGCGTCATTGGCGCCGTACATCGCCACGTGGCTGGCCACCAACTATGGATTGCAGTTCGTCGGCTACTATCTTTCGGGTTCGGCGCTGCTCACTTTCATCGGCCTGTCCGCCATGCGCGAAACCAAAGACGACGAACTGTGATCCGCTAGACCTCGCCGCCGCGTCCCGGCACGGCTTCCACGGGCACTCCGGAGCCGGCCGCCGCGTCCTTTGCGATCTTGCCGCCGCGCGGCGGGGTAACCACCAGCGGGAGAATCATCGCCACGGTCAGCATCCCCGCGATCAAGTAAAGCGGTTGGTTATAGCCGCCGGTGGCCTGCCGCAGGTAGGCGAACAGCAGAGGGCCGAAAGCGGCGGGAAACGCCCACGGCACCATGATCAATCCGAAAATCGGGCCTACATGGCCGGTGCCGAAATAATCCGCCGCGAAGGCTGGCGTAACTCCGTACCCACCGCCGTAACAGATCATGATGATGAAAGTGGCGATGACGAGCAGAGTGGGCGAAGCAATGTTGTGATAGTTCCAGAACAGGATGGCCTGGATCAAATACATCATGAAAAAGGCGGTCTTGCGCGAGGTGAGGTCGGAAATCCATGCCCAAATTACGCGACCCAATCCATTGCCCAAGCTAATGATGCCCACGAAATTCGCGGCCGTTATCGCGTCCACCTTGCCGAGTTCCTGAAATATGGGCGCCGCCTGCGACACTACCGAAATGCCGGCGATGGTATTGATGGACAGCAGCGCGCACAGGGCCCACCATTGCCAGGTTCGCAACGCTTCTTGCAGGGTGAAATCGCGATCCGAACGCTGGGCGGCTTGGGTGGCAGTGGGGGTCCAGCCAGCGGGCGTCCAGCCCTCGGGCGGGTTTTGCATGAACCATCCCGACGATACGGCGATGACCGCGTACGCAATGCCCAGATACCCTAGCGTTGTCAGGGGACTCATGCCGCTTTGCAACATCCGGCCAGCCACCGGCGCGGCGATCAACGCTCCCACCCCGAAACCGCCTACGGCAATGCCCGTGATCAGTCCGCGGCGGTCCGGAAACCACTTCACCAGCACGGAAACGGGCACGATGAAGCCCGATCCCAGCCCGCACCCTCCAATGAAGCCATGCGCGAAATACAACCACCACAAGTTGTGCCCGGCGAAACTCGACAGGAACACGCCGCCGCCCCACAAAAGGCCTCCAACCATGCCGACGACTCGCGGACCGACGCGATTCATCCACAGCCCACCTAGGAACGCGGAAAGGCCCAGGAAGAGCCAATTGATCGTGAACGTAAACGAAACTTCGGAGATGCTCCAGCCGAATTCCTTGACCAGGGGGATGCGGAACACGCTCCAGGCATAACCGGCTCCCAGAGCCATCTGCATGAAGACGCCCGCGACGGCGATCCACCAACGATTAACGGAAGACGTTTGGCTCATCGCAACGATTGTACTGCATGTGAGCAGCCCCACAGGGCACGTCTCGATGTATGATGAGCCCATGCAAATCGGCCGAGACCTACCGTGAAGTTCGATCGTGCCTTAGACCCGGCGTCCGTCGGAATCCCGCTGACCGCCCGATCCGAATAATATGGCTCGGGGTCCACCATGGCCTGCAACGAAGAGCAGCACACGACGATCACCGTTCCTGAGATTGCGCAACGGTTCGGTGTCTGTGCCGAAACTGTCTACGGCATGCTCCAGTCCAACGAGATCCCGAACCTCCGTTATGGCCACCGCTGCATCATTTCCCCCAAAACCTACGAGCATTGGGAAGACCGGATAGGGCTGCCGCGAGAAGCGGAGAGGCGGGAAAGAAAGATCCCGATGCGCCGGAGGAATGAATCGATGGTGATGGTAGCGGGCGAGGGAATTGAACCCCCATGACCTTGCGGTCGGACGATTTTGAGCCGTCTGCGTCTGCCAGTTCCGCCAGCCCGCCACAGCGCAGTTCTGCGCTCTTTCACTTTAGCATTACGAAGCTCAGGGGGCGTCATCGCCTAAACGTGGATCTACTCCGGCACTGCTGCCATCCGGCCGAATAAGCCGCCGGCGTCCTTAAAGCCCCTCACGGGTGCCCGTGTGGCAGGCCGTCGCGATACCTGACAGAGGCTGCATGATACAAGTTATGCCTCGCCCTTCCACGGATCGCCCGGCAGACGTTCTATGAGCCGTGACGAAACGATGAGGGCCGCTGTCTTGATGTCCCAGGTGAATCCGGCTGACAGCAGCGGGCCAATGTCGGCAGCGAACTCCGGGTCATGCAGCTTGCCCGCAATGTTCTTTTCGAACTGAGCACGGGTGACCTTGTGGCCGTCCCGGCTCATATATTCAGAGAACGCCACGACGGTACGGTCGGGGTTGACCGCCGGATTCTCCAGCGCCGCCGCCAGGTCGAACAGGTCCCGACCCGCCTTGCGTTGATACAAAGCCCGCAGCTTGGTCCCGAGAAGTTCGTCGAGTTCGTAGCTGCAAATCTGGCACTTGCCTTCGAACCAGCGTGATGAGACGGCGAAAGGAACCTGCTTGAAACCGTAGACTGCAAAATGCTCCCGTGAATTGATTTCGAGTTTCAGTCGCAGACGGATCGGCGGCGTGTCCTCAGAATCAAACCGGTAGGCGAACGTGACGCGGCCCTCGCTCTGCTTCCATTGCGGTTTGCCGAGCCAGGGATCGAAATTCTCGCGCAGCGCTTCCATTACCGGACCCGCAGGCTCGGCCCTTGTCTGGACCAGGTCGATAGCTTCGGAATAGCGGACAGCGGGTTTGAGGTGAAGCTTGTAGAGTGCCGTCCCGCCCCGGAATGCGAAAGCATCCCGCAGGAGCGGGTGCGAGAAAATCTCGACGAGCGCACGGCTGATAACCAGATCCTGCTCGACCTGGAAGTCCTGGACCCACGGAGCCTCTGCCCGCCACTCAGTGATGTAGTCACGGGGGATCACAGCTCTGCCTTTACGTCTGCATTGATGTAGAGCTTCCAGCCTTTGTTGCGACGGGAGCGCGCGCCCCGCGCTTTCGGCAAAAGCTTCGCTTAAGGCGGATCTCGGATTTTGAACCCTCCCGTAACTGATGTGAGCAAGCTGCTTATCTATTGCATCGCGCCATTTTCGACAGACGGGTAAAGGCTGTCCCACAACACCTGAATAATGGACAGCGAGTATATCAAGCTTCGGGGACGGGGGACCGAAGAAATCCGCCAATTGTCGCGGCCAAGTGAAAAGTTCCTAATTGAGCCAAGTAGAAAGTTCCTATTGACAGCCGAGAGGCTGAAGGATGGAACGAATCGCGATGAGCCAAGAGGAACGGGACTGGCTGGACTGGTTGAAGAGAGCGCGCGACCAGAAGATGA
>SHUD01000059.1 GCA_009697505.1 Bryobacterales bacterium | reverse complement strand
GGCCCGTGGAAACGGTGGAAAACCAAACACCGGTTTTCCACCGTTCCCACCGCTCCGACGACTGTTCCTTTCTTGCGAACCAAAACCAGAAAACCTCCTTCGGCCAGCCGTAGAGGTGCAACGGGGTGAATAGACGAAACCGGACAGATTGACTTACTACCGACAGACGCGCGGCCATAAACCTACAGGCTTCTCGCGCGATCCGCAACCCGCTATAATCAAACATTCCATAGGCGAAGTGTTCTAACTCATGCCCATCGATTGGTTCCCTCTCTGGTTGAGCTTGCGCGTGGCGGTCCTCTCGACCGCTCTGGCGCTGGTGGGCGGATTGTGGCTCGCCTACGTTTTGGCCAACCGGGAGTTTCGCGGCAAGGACGTGCTGGATGCCGCGATCACCTTGCCGCTGGTGCTTCCGCCGACAGTGCTGGGATACTACTTGCTCGTGTTGATCGGCCGCGCGAGTCCGCTGGGCAAGTTGTGGGAAGCCGTGTTCGGCTCGCCCCTCGTATTCACCTGGAAAGCGGCGGTGGTCGCGGCGCTGCTGCATGCCCTGCCCCTGCTGGTGAAATCCACGCGCGCGGCCTTGGAGAGCGTGGACCGCAACTACGAACGGGCCGCGCGGAATCTGGGCGCCTCGGAATGGAAATTGTTCTGGCGCGTGACTCTGCCGCTGGCCCGCCGCTCGATCCTCGCCGCCACCGTGCTGGCGTTCGCGCGGGCGCTCGGTGATTTCGGCGTTACGCTCATGGTGGCGGGCAACATCCCGGGCCGCACGCAGACGGTTGCCGTAGCCATCTATGATGCCGTCGAATCCGGCAACGGCGCGACGGCGCGCATCTTAGTGCTGGTGGTCTCGGCGGCTGCACTCTTGATTTTGACTTTGGCGAACCGGCTCAGCCCGAGCAGGCTTTAGGAACTACATGCTGGAAGCCCGCCTCCGCAAGACCTTTCCTCCGCAGCCGGACTCGGCCGGTTTCACGCTGGATCTGGAGTTTTCCGTGACCGCGGGCGTGACAGTTCTGTTCGGACCCAGTGGAGCCGGCAAGACTCTGGTGCTCGACTCCATCGCCGGATTCGTCAAACCGGATGAGGGCCGCGTCCTTCTCGACGATGCGATTCTGTTTGACGGCGCATCCCGCGTGAACCTCCCGCCGCAGCAGCGCAATTGCGGCTACGTGTTTCAGAACTACGCGCTTTTCCCGCACATGACGCTACGGGAAAATTTGGCCTTTGCCGCCGAGCGCCGGCCTCGCCTGGAACGCCACCGGCGGGTAACGGAAATGCTCGAAAAGTTCCGCCTGACGGAAACCGCTGGACGCCGCCCGCATGAAGTATCCGGCGGCCAGCGCCAGCGCTGTTCGATTGCCCGGGCGCTGATCGGCGCGCCAAAATTGTTGTTACTCGACGAACCAGCGACGGGTCTCGACGCCGCGCTGCGGGCGGAATTCTACCAGGCCCTCCGCCAGGTCCGCGGCGAATTCGAGACTCCCATCATGCTGGTCACTCACGATCTGGAGGAAGGCTTCGAACTGGGCGAGGAGATGCTGGTGCTGTGCGACGGAAAACTCATCCAGAGCGGGACGCCGCGGCAGGTACTCGATCAGCCCGCCAGCCTGGATGTGGCGCGCATCCTCGGAGCGTTCAACGTTTTGGACGCCGAGATCAAGACGCTCGATCCCGGACGCAACACCAGCCGCCTGCAGGTGGGTGAGTTTGAGCTCGAAGGCACTTATTTTCCGGGCCATTTGAAAGGCGATCGCGTGCGGCTGTGCGTTCGTCCCGAGCAACTCACCGTATCCCCGCGCCAGGGGAAGCTGGAGCCCAACCAGATGCCGGGCGAGTTGCTGCGCGCCATCGAAACGCCGCGTGGAATGCGCCTGGAATTCGCGGGCGGGATCGCCGTGGCGCTGCCCCACAACGAATACGGCCGTCTGCGGGACAGCCGCGACTGGGTGATTCACTTCCCCAGCGATGCGCTGCGCGTCGTTTAATTGACGAAAGCGCTAGACCGCACGCACAGCGGCACTCACCGGACGGGAGCCCACCGGAATCGCGGTCAACAGCGGCGCGCGCCGGTCGCGGTTCTTCGTTATGGCCCCTACGCGCAATACGGCCAGATCGCCGGAGGCGCGATTCAGCACCAAAGCGTACTGATCGTCGGGCGTGACTGTGATGAATCCGGGATCCGTGCCCACCGAAGCCACGGCAATTACTTTGCGCGAGTTGATTTCCAAGATACTGACTCCGCCGGACTGTGGATTCGCCACGAACAAGAATGCGAGCGACGCCGCCATGGGTCCTGGCGCGCGGCCGGCTAGCACGGTCTCGGCCACCTCCGGAGTGTGATAAGGATACACGACGACCACCGAATCGCTACCGTCTCCGGTCACGAAAAGCTGGCCGCCGTCCGCGTTGAAACACAGATGGTCGGGGCGCACGGCTAAGGGAAGATGCGTGAGCAGGCGCGAACTTGCGACATCATAAAACGAAAGCCGGCGTTGCCCGCGGTCCGCCGCAATCATGGTCCGTGCATCGGCCAGGAATCGCACGGCGCCAAAATCTCCGGCACCCAGCGAATTGCCCAGCTTGCGCGCGTCCAGATCCACCAGCCTCACACCTGAGCCGAAGCTCACCGCGCCGGTCTTGTGGTCGGAAGCCGCGACGAAATCCACGGGTTCTTCCGGCAACGCGATCCGCCATTCGACTTTCCAGTCGTCCAAGTTGACGCGGAACAGAGCTTTGGGATTACGCGCCCAGACATACAGAGCTCTTTCGTCCGGGGACAACCGCATCCCCAAAGCGGACACCGCCACATTCAGCTTGCGCGTGAAACTCAGGTGATCGACAGCCACCTCATGCACGGTGCCATTGGCAGGCGTCAAGGCGTAGACAAACGGCCGCTGGGTGCCCGCGATCACGGCGGAAGGCGACCCGTCCAAAGCAATGTGACGGGCCACGGCCAGAGCTTCCAGGTCCACCACGGCAATGGCCCGGCCTTCTTCATTAGCGACAAAGGCGTAGCCCCGGAATCCCGCTCCACCCCGGCGCCGCCCGCAGGAGCTGGCCGCGACAAAGGCCGCCGCCGGGCAGACCGATAGCGCAAGCAGGGTTCGGCGGGTGAGCATCTGGCTCCATTGTAACGCGGCGGTAGCTTGTTGAATCTAAAACAGTAAGATTGCCCGCACGTTTCGCGTTGTGTTACCTTCGGATGGGGCACGCTGGGCTGTCCAGTACTGTCTCACTTTTATATGAATCTGCGGTCGCTGTTCAGTCTTTTTTCCTCCGATCTCGCCATCGATTTAGGCACCGCGAACACCCTGGTATTCGCCAAAGGCAAGGGCATCGTCGTCAACGAGCCTTCCATCGTAGCGATCAACAAGAACAACGGAGAAGTGGAAGCGGTGGGCCGCGAAGCCAAAGAAATGCTGGGCCGTACGCCCGGTAACATCGTCGCCATCCGGCCCATGAAGGACGGCGTTATCGCCGACTTCAAGGTCACCGAGCGCATGCTCAACTACTTCATCCAGAAGGCGCATGGCCGCAAGATGCTGGTGCATCCGCGCATCATCATCGGCGTGCCCAGCGAAATCACGCAAGTGGAAAAGCGCGCCGTCATTGACTCGGCCTATCACGCCAAAGCCAGCGAAGTGTATCTGGTGGAACAAGCCATGGTGGCCGCCATCGGAGCCGGACTCCCCATTACCGAGCCTGCCGGCAACATGGTCGTCGACATCGGCGGCGGCACCACGGACGTCGCCGTGATTTCGCTGTCCGGCATTGTGTATTCGCGCTCCGTGCGCGTGGCCGGCAATGAGATGGACGACGCCATCATGCAATACATGAAGCGCAAGTACAACCTGCTGATCGGCGAAACCACGGCGGAGCGGGTCAAGATTGCGATTGGTTCGGCCTACGAGTTGGACAAACCGCTCACCATGGAGATCAAAGGCCGCAACCTGATCGAAGGCGTACCCAAGACCATTACCGTGAACGACAGCGAGATTCGCGAGGCGCTCTCGGAATGCGTGGCGACCATCATGAACGCCATTCGCGTGGCGCTGGAACGCACGCCTCCCGAACTCTCCGCCGATATCAGCGATCGTGGCATCGTGCTGACCGGCGGCGGCGCCCTGCTCAAGAATCTGGACCGGCGCATTCGGACCGAAACCGGGTTGCCCGTTTCCATCGCCGAGGATCCCCTGGCATCGGTGGTGCTGGGAACCGGTAAAATGTTGACGGAGTTTAGATTGCTGCGCCGTATCGCAATCGAATAGGACCTGTCTTTAGGAGTGGATCGGAGCTGCGCGCGAGCCCCCTGGTGTATGGAATTTCTCCTCCATCGGTACCGCAACCTCACGGTGCTCCTGCTTGCGATTTTGGCGCAACTGGCGCTGCTCGCCTATCAAGTCAAGAGCGACAGCGATGTGCGGCTGATTCGCGTATGGGCCATGAGCGCGGTGACTCCCCTGGCCCGCGTTATCGAGACCGGACGCAGCAGCACGGTTCATTTCTTCCGCGATTATTTCGTTCTGCTGGACGTGCGCGAAGACAACCAGCGCTTAAAGACCGGCCTTGACCACGTCAAGATGGAGAATCAGTTCCTGCGCACCGAACTCGCCACCGCCGACCGCGCCCGCGCGCTGGCTCTGTTCCAGGAGCAGTCGCAGTCCAAGACCATCGCCGCGCACGTGATCGGCAACACCACGGCCGTGGGCGCCAAAGTGGTCATCATCGATCGCGGCACCGGGAGCGGCGTTCAGAAAGGCATGGCGGTGATTACGCCCGACGGCATTGTGGGCAAAGTGACGGGCGCATATCCGACGGCTTCCTACGTGCTTCTGATCACCGACCCTTCTTTCGCCGCGGGCGTGTTGTCGCAGAAACACCGCATCCATGGAACGCTGAAGGGCCAGGGCTACGGAACCGTGCTGATCGACTACGTGCAGAGCCAGCAGAAAGTCGAGCCGGGTGAATGGTTCTATACCTCCGGCGACGACCGCATCTTCCCGAAAGGACTCCCCGTCGGCGAAGTTTCCGCGGTGCGCCCCGGCAAGGCCTACCAACAAATTTTTGTTACGCCCAGCGGCACGCAGAACGGACTGGAGGACGTGCTGGTGGTGGTCGAAGGCGTGCACGGGCCGATTCCCGAAAATCCGCCCGGCTTCCAGCCCGTCCACATGCAGGACCCTCCGCCCGCGGAAGACAACGGTGCGGCGTCTACCCTGCCCGCCGCGCCGCCCGGCACTTCTCCGGCTGCACCGGCCACACCCGCGCGATCCGGAGCGCAAGCAACCGACGCCGATAAATTGATCGATCGCTACCGGCAGATCGGCGAAGCGGAAAAGCGCGTCTACGGACAAAGCGGCGGCGGCGCTCCAAATTTCAACATCAACCTGGCGCCTGCATCACCAGTGCCGGCCGCGCCACCACCCATCCCCGCTCCGGCCAAGCGTCCATGACCGATCCGCAGGCAACCTTTATCGATCCGGCTGTACTCAAGAAGAAGGACGCGTCAAAGTTCAAGGTCGTAACCTTGATCGGAGTGCCCCTGGCCGCGATCTTGTTTCAGGTTTACGTTCCACGCTTTTCCCCGTTTCTGGCTTATCTCGAATTGCCGCTACTGGTCACGGTGTATTTTTCACTGATGCGGCGCTCGCCCGTCGCGGGGGTGCTTTTCGGCGCCTGCATCGGCCTGGCGCAGGATTCGTTATCGCACAATCCGCTGGGCATGTTTGGAATCGTAAAGACGTTGGTCGGTTACTTCGCGGCGACCATGAGCCAGCGTTTCGCGGTGCAGAATTCCCTGGTGCGCCTGGTGCTGGGTTTCTTTTTTTTGTTGTTCCACCAGTTCTTTTATTGGGTGCTGAGCCGCGGCCTGCTGGGCGAGGAACTGACGTTTGACTTGGAGCGCACGCTGGTGGTCGCGGTCCTGAATGCCTTTGTGACCGTCCCCCTGTATCACATCTTGGATACACTGAGACTAGTGGATTAACCGTGCCCACTGTTCCCCACCACGATCATCGCGCGCAGGAGAATCGCCCGGATGCCGCCCGGCGGTTGTCGCAAGACGATACGCGGTTCGCCTTCGGCCGCATTGCTGGATTTCAGTACGTCACGGTCGCTGTCTTCCTGTTTCTAGTGACCGGATTCTGGACGCTGCAAGTGCGCGAAGGCGATGTCAACAGCCAGCTTGCGGAACGAAATCGCATCAAGACCGTGCCGGTGCTCGCGCCCCGCGGCAAGATTCTCGACCGCGACGGCCGCGTCATCGTGGACAACGAGGCTGCCTTTTCGCTCTTGCTGACGCGTGAAAACCTGAAGGACGAACACATCGATGGCATGGCAGCGGGCTTGAACCTGGACGCCGCGGAAATCCGCGCCCGTGTCAAGCGCTTCGCCTCACGGCCCAAATACGTGCCGGTGCTGATCAAGCAGGATTTGTCTCCCGCCGACATCACGTTCGTCGAGTCGCATCGCGACGCCGGTACCTACCCGGAAATGGAGCTGGTGCGGAATCAGCAGCGCCTGTATCCGCGCACGGGCCTGGCCGCGCACACCATCGGTTACGTGGGCGAAGTTTCCGAGCCGGAGCTCAGCACCGCGGAGTTCGCGAAGTACTCGCAAGGCGACATCGTCGGCAAAGCGGGCCTGGAGCGCCAGTACAATGATCTCCTCATTGGCGTCGACGGACAGCGGCGGGTGGTGGTGGATAGCTCCGGCCGCGAACGCGAAATGCTGGAAAGTACGGAAGCGACGCCGGGCAGCAATCTGCGCGTGACACTGGATCTGGATTTGCAAGCCGTGGCTGAGCTGGCGCTTGAAGGAAAGCGCGGCGCTGTAGTCGCGCTCGATCCGCGCAGCGGCGAAGTGTTGTCGATGGTGAGCCGTCCCGCCTTCGACCCCAACGCCTTTGCCGGGCGTATCACCACCGAATATTGGAAACAACTAACTTCAGGCAATGACAATCCGATGCTGAACCGGGCCATTCAGGCGCAATTCGCACCGGGCTCGACGTTCAAGCCGATCATGGCGCTGGCGGGGTTGGAAACCGGAACGATCGAAGACCACGACACCTTCCATTGCCCCGGTGGCGCGACTTTCTTTGGGCGTTATTTCAAGTGCTGGCAGAAGAAGGGCCACGGCACCGTCAACCTGCATCACGGCATCGTGCAATCCTGCGATGTTTTCTTTTACAACCTCGGCAACAAGCTGGGAATTGATGAGATTGCTAAGTACGCCGAGATGGCGGGCATCGGCAAGAAGACCGGCATCGATCTGCCCGGCGAAGCCGAGGGCCTGATGCCCTCCAGCAAGTGGAAGCTGCGGACGCAGCGCCAGAAGTGGTACGCGGGCGAAACCATTTCGGTGGCGATTGGCCAAGGCGCGGTCACAGTCACGCCTTTGCAGTTGGCCTCGGCCATCGGCGGCGTGGTGAGCGGAGGCGTCTGGTACAAGCCTCACCTGGTGAAGACGGCTGCCGCGGCCGAGCCTCGCCGCGCGGAGTTCAAGCCCGAGAGCGTCGCGAGCATTGTTTCCGGCATGTACGGTGTGATCAATGAGGGTGGAACCGGCGCCGGCTCGCGTATCGAGGGCGTGGAGTTCTCCGGCAAGACCGGCAGCGCGCAGCGCGTGTCGATCGATCTGCGCAAGTCGGGCTTGCTGGATAAAGACGACACCAGCGACAACGGATGGTTCGTGGGCTTCGCCCCGCGCCAGAATCCGGAAATCGTGGTGGCGGTGCTGCTCGAAGGCGGCGAACACGGAGCCCTGGCCGCTCCCGTTGCGCGCGACGTGATCAAGTCTTACTTCGACAAGAAAATCCGCGTCACGCAGCAACAACTCACGCTCCAGCCGCCGCTGGCGCTGCTGCACCCGCCGCGCAATTAGATTCCCACCCGGTTCAACTACCAGATCGTCTGAATCCGCGAAGCTCGAATGTTCGCGTCCCGGGTCACGAGCGGCGGTTGCAGCGCCAACGCGGTTGCAACCACGATTCGATCCGGCATATCGGGAACCTCGCTCCGGTTCACCGACCCAACGGCATCGATCACGGTACGGTCCAGCGGGGCCAATTGTACCGGCATCTCAGGATTGTCGAGCGCCTCAATCAAGCGTTCCCGTGCCACTGCAGGCAAGCGAGTTTTCTCGACAAGATAAGTAAGTTCCACCAGGCAAATCGCAGGAACCAAGATCGAATCCCCCGCTTGCGTCGCGCCGTCCAGGGCCCTCATCGCTGTTGCCGACAAATTGGGGTCCTGCGCGAGATACCAAACGATGGAGTGAGTATCGACCACCACTCCCGGCATCAAAGCTCCGTCGGAAATTTCTTCCACAGCTCCCGCCGATTCTCTTCCATTTCAGCGGCGGTCAGCGCGATGTTGAGATCGGCCCAAAGTCCTTTGACGCTCTTTAACGGCTTTTTCGGCGAGACTTCATTCCGAAGCTGGTTAGCGTGGTCAAGGAGCTCTTGCTGTTTATCGCGGGGCAACGCCCGCACGGCTTCGAGCAGCGATTGTTCAACCGTCGTCATATGCTACATACATTGTAGACTCGCCACCCGAGCTGCTCTGAACCCCCATTCCCCCGCGCTACACTAGTCTCAGTATGGGGCGCTATCGCAGCTTTCGCGACACGGATTGGCCGCTGCTCATTGTGAGCCTGCTGATCTGCGCTCTGGGAGTGCTGCAAATTTATTCCGCCACCCGCGACACGCGCTGGCAGGACGCCTGGTGGAAGCAACTCATCTGGATCGGAATCGCGCTCGTCCTGATGTGGGTGGTCACCGCGATTGACTACCACACGCTGCTGGGCCAAATCCCCTTGCTGTACGTCACGTCGATAACGGCGCTGGTCGGCGTGCTGGCGGTGGGCCGCCTGGTCTACGGCTCGCGGCGCTGGATCCGCATCCTGGGCATCAACTTCCAGATCTCGGAGTTCGTCAAATTGGTGATAGTATTGGTGGTAGCGAGGTACGTCTCGGAGCTGCGCAGCAATGAGATTAAACCTCGTGACCTCCTGAAACTGGGAGGCTTAGTAGGAATTCCGGCACTTCTGGTCATGTACCAGCCGGATTTGGGCACGGGTCTGACCTACCTGCCCATTCTGGCCGCTGGGGTTGTGGTAGCAGGAGTTCGATGGCAGTATTTGGCGATCATCGGGTTAGCGGGAGCCTTGGCCCTTCCGGCCGGCTGGTACGTTCTCAAGGACTACCAACGGGCGCGGCTGGTCACTTTCCTGGATCCCGCGGGCGATCCGCGAGGCGCCGGTTATCAGGTCATTCAATCCAAAATTGCAGTGGGGGACGGCGGAGTCTGGGGCCGCGGCGTGACGCGCGGAACGCAGACGCAACTTCGTTTCCTCCCGGTGCCGCACACCGATTTCATCTTTTCGGCCTTCGCCGAGGAGCATGGCTTCGTGGGTGTGCTGGTGGTGCTGGGGCTTTATTTCTTGCTGTTGATGCAGATCGTGCAGAACGCGCAAATGGCTCCGGACCGGGCCGGGATGTACGTCTGCATGGGCGTGGCCGCGCTGTTGTTGTTCCATGTGCTGGTCAACGTCGGAATGGTGGTCGGGCGCATGCCCGTGACGGGAATTCCATTGCCGCTCATGAGTTCGGGCGGCTCCAACACGTTTTCGGTATTTATGATGCTGGGGTTGGTCAATAGTGTCCGGCTCCGGCGTTTTGTAAGTTGAGATTTAGACGGACTTGGCGCTAAGGGCGCCCGGACGTAAAGCGGATTTCGGTAACAAAGATTTTTCGATCGGCCTGGAGAGCGCAGCGTGCGGTGTTTTGTAAACAAAGCCGCAGCCTCTGCGGGGACCGGTCGCATACTGGTGAACGTAGTTTCGCGGGGATGTGTGAGAGAATGCTCCATCCCGGCCCAATCGCCAGCGAGTAGTCCATCGGGTTCCGCCGAGTTAACGTCCCACCTTTAGTTCCAGTCCCTTTTGACGGGCCCCCAGGGGGCAAGAAGGGAAGCACCGCATGAGCAAGGAATTAGTGATCTCGTCCAACCGGCACGAGACCAAAGTGGCGCTGATTGAAGACGATCAACTGGTGGAAGTTTACTTCCAGCGCTCCAACGAGTATTCGCTGGCAGGCAGTATTCACAAGGGCCGAGTGACGCGGGTCCTGCCCGGAATGCAATCGGCGTTCGTGGACCTGGGCTTGGAACGCGACACGTTCCTCTACGTTTCCGACTTCCTGGAAGAGCACGAGGACTTCGACAAGATCACCGGCAACGAGCGCGCTCCGCGCGAGAGGGAACGTGGCCGGGATCGGGATCGCGACCGGGATCGCGGAGATCGCGAACGCCGCGAGGCCGCACTGCAAGCCAAGCCGGCGGCGGAAGCGGATGGGGCCGCCCCTGTCGAAGCAGGAGAAGGCGCTCCCAAGGCCGCCGCGGTGGAAGGTGGAGTGGCCGCCGCCGCACCGGCAGGAGGCGCAAGTCGACAGGGTGACCGCGAGCGCAGAGGACGCCGCTCCCGACGGCGCCGCGGCGGGCAAGGTTTCCCGGAATCGAAATACGCCAGCGACGCGGACCACGCCGCCAAGCCCGAAGAAGCCCGCGACGAGCCTGCGGCGGAAGCCGAACCCCAGGCTGCGCTCCCTGTGGAGCCATTGATCCTTCCCGGCGAGACACTCGCCAAGTACCGCCACGGAGCACCACCGGAACCGGCGGCGACTGAGTCCGCGGCCGAGCGTATCGCAGAAGAGCCTAACGACGACGCCGAAGACATCGAGTTTGACGAGCCCAGCCACTATCCGCCCGAGAACGCCGTGCCGGACGCCCCGTTGCACGCGGGCATGCCGGAATCGGAGCCCGCGCTTCCCGTCGCGGAACCGGAAGTCGCGGCTGCCTTTATGGAAGATCCGGCTACGGAGGAACCGGGCGTAGAGGAAGAAGATGCCGAAGATCGCGAACCGGCCGTCGCTTCCCTGCTCGACGACGACGAGGATCGCGACATTCAGGCCATGATCCTCGGCGAAGTCGAGGGCATCGAAATCGCGCAGTCCGAGGAAGAATCGGGAGACGAATCCGGCGCTGCCGGCGGGCCCGGTGAGGGAGCCGCCGAATCCGGCACGGCCAGCGTGCGCGAGCGCGGCGGACGCTATCCGCATCGTGTTGCACGCCGGCGCAGGCGCGGACGCGGCGGCCAGCCAGGCGGCGCACCGGCCACCCCGGAACCGGGCGAAGCGCCCGCCGAAGCAGAGCCACCGCGGGGCGAACGGCAAGAGCGAACGGTTTCCCGGCCCGCCGGTGGTTCGCGGTCGAATCAGGGCCAGCCGTCCATCAGCGACCTGCTCAAAGAAGGCCAGGAGATCATCGTTCAGATCGCCAAGGAGCCTCTGGGCCAGAAGGGCGCGCGCATCACTTCGCACATTGCCCTGCCCGGCCGCTACGTGGTCTACATGCCCACGCTGGAGCATATGGGCGTGTCGCGCAAAATCGCCAGCGACGAAGAGCGTCTGCGCCTGAAGCGCGTGCTGCAAGCCAAGCGCCCCGGACCCGTGGGCGGATTCATTACGCGCACTGCGGCCGAAGGCCGCACCGAGGACGAAATCGCCGGCGACATGTTGTTCCTCTACAACCTGTGGCAGGACATCCGCGCCAAGGCCGAGAAGAAGCCCTCGCCGGCGATGCTGCACCACGATCTGGATATCGTGCAGCGCATCCTGCGCGACCAACTGGCCGACAGCTTCAAAGCTATCTGGATTGACAACGAAGAGCACTACGAAAGCGTTCTGCGGTTCGTGGAGCGCTTCCAGCCCATGCTGATCCCCAAGGTCAAGCTGTATACGCGCGAAGCTCCGATCTTCGATGCCTTCGGGGTCACCAATGAGCTCGAAAAAGCTCTGCGGCCGAAAGTGTGGCTGAAGTCCGGCGGCTTTATCGTGATCAACCAGACCGAGGCGCTGGTGGCCATCGACGTTAACACCGGCAAGTACGTCGGCAAGACCAACCGTTTGGAAGACACCATCGTCAAGACCAACACGGAAGCCATCAAGGAAATCGTCCGCCAGATCCGGCTGCGCGATCTGGGCGGCATCATCGTGATCGACTTTATCGACATGGACGAGCGCAAGAACCGGCAGAAGGTGATGCAGACGCTCGAAGAAACCATGCGGGTCGACCGCGCCCCCTACAAGATTCTCCAGTTCAACGATTTCGGGCTGGTGGCCATCACGCGCAAGCGCGTGAAGCAATCGCTCGAGCGCACGCTCTGCGCGCCGTGCCCGCACTGCGAAGGCGCCGGTTACGTCAAGAGCCCGCAAACGGTGGTAAGCGAGATCCTCACCGAAGCCGGCAAACTATCCAAGAGCATCCAGGGCAAGGACGTCGTGCTACGCGTGCACCCCGATGTGGCCAAGGTGCTGAAGTCGAATCAGAACAAGTTCCTCGAGGAGCTGGAAGAGATGCTGCGCCGGCCCGTTCTCATCAAGAGCGATCCGCAGTTGCACCACGAAAAGTTCGATCTGGCATAGCGAAACGGCGGCGTTATGCTAATATGCTTTTATGCGGACATCATCGACATGCCCGATGCCCTGTTCCGCAAGACCAAGGCCGTGGCGGCGCTACGCGGTTCGAGCATGAAAGATCTAATCATTCGCGCCGTAGAAAAGGAAGTCACCGCCACCTAGCCTCCCAGGGGGAAGCGGGCGAAGCTGCCGCTCATCCATCTTCGCCCTGGTAAAACATTAGATCTGACAGGCTTCGACTTTGACGAACTTCTTGGCTGACGTCAACGTCTGGGTGGCGCTCACTGTCGTTGAACATGTGCACCACGCCGCAGCCAGGGAATGGTTCGAGGAACCAGACACGCAACTCGCCGCCTTCTGTCGCGTCACGCAACACGGCCTCTTGCGCCTCCTTTCCAATTCCAAGGTGATGGGCAACGACGCCCTCACGGCTTCCCGCGCCTGGAACATATACGACGCTTTACTAGAACATTCTCGTGTCTTCCTCGTGCCGGAGCCGGCCGAACTCGAGAGCCACTGGCGCGAAGGCACACGCCACCACACCACGGGCCCTAACTTCTGGACCGACGCCTTCCTGAGGGCATTCGCGGCGGCCGGCGGCTACACCATCGTCACCTTCGACCGGGGCTTCACGCGCCAGCGCCAGGCGCGCGTACATCTACTGAAGCCGTAGGAATCTTTAGTCGAGCCACTCCACGGTGGTCCCTACCAGCACTCGACTCAGCCCGGCGCTCCCCGCTTTACAATTGTCGATTAAAGACGAGCATCTCTGGGACGAACGTCTCCTGAAGTTCTAGTACTTCAGCGCCTAATACTGGCGAACGGGCTGAAAGTATTCCTTAAGCCAAAGGTCATTCTGAAAACTATTCTTGCTTTTCCAAGCGGGGGGGTATCATCGTACCCTATGCGTATAACGTATATCCTCCTCGGGCATCCCAAGAAGAAGCAACAGCGATGCCACCTCGCGCTCCACGTTTGTCTCTCGTTCTTGTGGGGGCCCTGCTGATCGAGCCACAGGCGATCCATGCGGCCTCGCCGAAGTTCGTCACTTTCGACGTCGAGGGTTCGTCTTCTACCCAGGCATCCGGCATCAATGACGTAGGCCAAGTGACTGGACGATATTACGACGGCCAGGGTTCTCATGGGTTTGTGCGAGAGAGTGGTGGCACGATTGCTACGTTCGACGTTCCGGGCCACTCGAACACCTGGGCAAGGAGCATCAATCTTTTCGGCGTGGTCGCGGGTGTTTATGATTTCACCTTTTTTAGTCCCTGCGGTCACAGCTTTGTGCGGGACAGTGGCGGCACAATAATTACGTTCGATGTCCCAGGCGCGGTTTTCACCGGCATGACTAGCATCAATG